>DATBXC010000112.1:0-6827 GCA_036514455.1 Thermoplasmata archaeon
ATGGCGGAGGGCACCGGGCTGGAACCGTACAGCCCTTGCCAAGGCCTCATGGGCGGCGCGAGGCCCACGCCCGACGCCGTCGTCCTGGACCTGCGGGGGATGCGCCGCATCCGGTCCGTCGACGTCGCCTCCCGCACCGCCACGGCGGAGGCGGGGATCGTCCTCGAGGACCTCGACCGGCGGCTCCGTCGGGCCCGCATGGCCCTGGGCCACGACCCGTGGTCCCGGCCCCGCGCGACCCTCGGCGGTGCGATCGCGACGAACGGCCTGGGATACGCGGGGTACCTGCGGGGCTCGATGGGGGACCAGGTCCTCGGCCTCGAGGTCGTCCTCTCGGACGGCACCGTCCTCCGGACGCGGGCCGCGGCCCGGTCGACGACGGGGCTGGACCTGAAGCGGCTGTTCATCGGCACGGAGGGCACGCTCGGGATCGTGACGGCCGCGACGATCCGCGCGCTCCCGCTCCCGGAGCGGGAGGAGATCCACGCGTTCCAACTCCCGGACTTCTCGGCTGGATTCGAGGCGGTCTCGCGCCTCTACGACGACGGCCTCTTCCCGTACGTGATGGACCTCGAGGAGGCGTTCGCCGTTCCGGGCGGCCCGTGGCCCACGGAGTCGGGCCCGCCGGAGCTGTTCCTCGGGTTCTGCGGGGCCGCAGAGGTCGTCGGCGCCTCGTGGCGGGCGGCTCGCGCGGTGCTGCGCGGGGCGGGCGCGCGGCCGCTCCCGGACCGTGAGGCGCGCGCGTACTGGAGGGGCCGCCACGACATCATCTACCGGATGGACGAGGTCGCGCCGGGGGTCACGGGGGCGGACGTGTTCCTCAAGGACGTCGTCTTCGACTACGTCCACGTCGCGCTGCCGCGGTCCCGCGTGCTCCCGTTCCGCCGGTCCGCGCTGGCGGTCCTTCGCCGCCACGGCGTCTTCCCCCTGGGCGTCGGGCTGTGGACCCAGCCGGAGCTCGTGTCGATCGAGATGATGCGCCCCGTCCGCGGCGACCGCGCGCGGGCGCGGGCGGCGGTGGCGGAGGCCGTCGACGGGATCGTCCGGCGGGCCCATGCCACGGGTGGCTCGATGGAGTACGTGCACGGGGTCGGGGTCAAGCTCGCCCACCTGATGGGGGAGGAGCTCGGGACGGGCCTGGAGGTGTACCGGCGGGTGAAGGAGGCCCTCGACCCGGAGGGACGGCTGAACCCGGGAAAGGCGGGGCTGTGACCGCCGTCGACGGCCCGCGGCTCGTCGGGGCGTGTTACCTCTAAGTAGAGGTAATCGCCGCCCGCGCGACGAGGCGCTCGATCCGGTCGCGCCGGCGGGCGAACTCCTGCTCCGCCCTCCCGTGGTAGGCCGCCATCTTCTCCAGGAGCTCCCGGCGGGCCCCCTCGTCGCCCACGGGGCCGACGTAGTCCTCCTTCCGCACGGACCGCCCGGCCAGGCGCTTGTAATGCCAGAAGTAGAAGTACCGATGGCCACGGATCTCGCGCACGCGCGCGCCGCACCCGATCTCCATGTTGTTACCTCTAAGTAGAGGTAACACGCCGGGCCTCTTGAACCTTCGCGAGGGGTGGGTGATACTGCTCCAATCTGGACTCGCCACGGACGCGGAGACCCGCTCTCGTGGCCTCGGCTCGATCGAGCACGGACCGCCGGGGTGCGGCAGGCAATCGCGAGGGCGCGCCCTCACTTGATCGCGTCGACCCCGAACCGGGCCCGCGCCTCCGCGGGGTCCTGGCGCCCGAGGATCTGCTTCGACTTCACCCCGGTCGCGACGAGCATCACACGGAGCGTGTGCTCCAGGGTCGGGTCCACGGTCGCGCCCCAGATGATCCGCGCGGTCGGCGCGACCTTCTGCTGGACGACCTCCGCGCACCGCTCCGCCTCGCCGACCGTCATGTCCGTCCCGCCCGTGACGTTCACGAGCACGCCGTGGGCGGTCGTGATGTCCACCTCGAGGAGCGGGGACGAGATCGCCTCCTGGATCGCCTCCGTCGCACGCTCGTCGCCGACGGCCTGGCTCTCGCCCATCCCGATCATCGCGACCCCGCCGCCCTTCATGATCGTCTTCACGTCGTTGAAGTCCAGGTTCACGAGGCCGGGCTTCGTGATGATCTCCGTGAGCCCCTTGATGGATCGCATCAGGGTCTCGTCCGCGAACTTGAACGCGACGTTCAGGGACATCCGCGGGACGAGCTCCAAGAGCCGGTCGTTCGGGATCGTGATCACCGTGTCTGCGGCGTTCCGGAGCCGCTCCAGGCCCCACTCCGCGGACTCCATCCGCATCTTCCCCTCGCCGCGGAACGGGAGGGTGACGACCGCGACCGTGAGGGCGCCCATCTCCTTGCCGATGCGGGCGATGTACCCCGCCCCGCCCGTGCCCGTGCCGCCCCCGAGGCCGCACGTCACGAACAGGATGTCGCTCCCGTGGAGGACCGCCTTCAGCTCCTCCTCCGCCTCCCGCGCGGCCTCCTCGCCGATCTGCGGGAGCGCCCCGGCGCCGAGGCCCTTCGTGGTCCGCCGGCCCAGGAGGATCTTCTTCGGGGCCTTGATCGCGAGCAGGTGCTGCGCGTCCGTGTTCGCCGCGTACAGCTCCGCGCCCATGATGCCCTCCTCGTAGATCCGGGCGATCGTGTTCGTCCCGCCGCCGCCGACGCCGACGATCTTGATGTTCGTCCGCATCTTGCTGAGCAGCTCCTCCAGCTCCGCGTCGACGCGGGAGTCCTCGATCACGGGCCCGGCGCCGTCCCGGGCGATGGCTTCCTCTAGCATTGATTTCATACGGTCACCTATGGGGAAACTTGCAGGTCATCCCATCCCGCAAAGTTGTCGCGCGAATCGGGCGCGCGATATATAAAAGTTGTCAGACGAACGTCCGCCACGTTGACAAACCGGGATCCGGGCCCGGCGCCGGGTCACGGCGGACCCGCCGGGGGCTTCGGATACCACCGCCGGCGGCGCCAGACCAGGGCCGCGACCGCGAGCACCGCGATCCCCAGGATCGAGGCCCCGAGCACCCACGGCCACGGGCTGGGAGACGGGGCGGGGCAGTCGGCGGGCGCCTCGATCCCCCGATACGCGAGGGAGAGGACCCCCGCCTCCTGGTGGGTCCACACCGCATCGACGACCGCGTTCCCCCCGCACAGGGGGTTGTGGTCCTGGCTCCACCGGAGGCTCGGGTACCGGTTCCCGGAGGGCGTGCTGACGAGGGTCGGCGCGGACCACCCCCCGTCGCGGACCTGCGCGAAGATCCCCCCGCCCACGGATTCCCACACGACCCGGAGGCGGGCGCTCCCGTCGAGCGCGAGGGACGGGTGCATCGCCCCGACCGCCGTCGGGGAGACGGCCTCCGGCGCGGACCACGTCCCCGCCCGCTCCGCGTGCTCGATGCGGTCCACGCCCCCCGGCCGCGCGCTCCACGCGACGTGGACCCGGCCGTCCGGGCCCACCGCGATGCTGGGGTCCGTCGAGTCCACCCCCGCGGCGGAGATCGGGCGGAGCTCCGCGACCGTGTCGCCCTCGAGGCGCAGGTACGCGATCTCGTTCCACGTCGCGTTCCGGTTCAGGCGGAACCAGACGACGTGCACGTGGCCCTCGGGGCCCAGGGCGATCGACGGGTTCGTCGCGTCCACGGCCTCGTTCGTCAGGGCCCGCTCCGGGGTCCACCCCGTCGGGTCGAGGCGGCGGTAGTAGATCTGGTAGAAGGCGCCGTCGAACCCGTACCACACGGTGTGCGCCCGGTCGGACGCGTCCACGGCGATCGCGGGGAAGCCGGCGTAGGCGGGGCTGCTGCTGAGCTGCTCCGCGGGCGTCCAGGCACCGTCCTGGAACCGCGCATAGAAGACCTGGCGGTCGCCCGGGGTGAGCTCGGTCCACGCGAGGTGGAGTCGGCCGCGGGAGTCGACCGCGACCGCGGTCCGGTCCGAGGCGTTCCCGGTCGTCGGGGGCGGCAGCGGAGTCCACGACGCGCCGTCCCGCGTGGACAGCACGCGGGCCTCCGGGTGTCCGCTCGCGTTCACGGCCACCGCCGCGTACAGGGTGCCGTCGCCGGCGCGGACGAGCTTCCTCTGCGTGTTGTACGCGGTCGCGAGGGCGGACGGGGGCTCGGGTCCCGCCCGGGCCGTCGGCTGGGGGGGCAGGACGACGAGGACCAGGAGGACGGCCACGACGGACAGACAGGCCAGACGGAGGAAGGTCCGCGCCCTCCCGCAAGACCCCGTCCGGGGCGACGGGGCTCGTCCGCTCATGGGTCCCTCCCGGGATCCTCCTCGTGCGGCGGCGCGCGCCCCCGGCGGACGAGGAACCGCTCCACCCAGCCCCCCTTCGCCCACAGGAACAGGTACACGCGGGCCGCGAGGTACGTGGCCCCCACGACGAACACGAGCGCGATGAGGGCGACCGCGGGGAGGGGGACTCCCTCCGGGCCGCCCGACGGGGGCGCCATCGCGCCAATCTGGAGGGACCCGATCACCACGAGGGCGAGGACCCCAACGCCGTAGAAGTACCGGAGGAGCTCCCGGAGGGCCCACTCCGGCCAGCCCGCGTCCCTGTGGCGTTGGAGTTTGCGATCCCGGTCGACCGCCTCCCGCACGACCCGCGCGGCGCGCTCGGAAAGAGGTTGCCCCCGCATCCGCACCTCAGTAGAGATGGCACGCGACCGGGTGATCCGGCCGGATCTCCCGCAGGACGGGGGCCTTCCCTTCGTGGAGGGTGACCGTCAGCGCGTCCCCTGCGGCCTCGATCCGCTCGATGCCCTTCAGCCCCCGGTTCGTCTCCGCGTCCTCCCGGACGACGGTCTCGACGAACCTCCTCATGTCCGCCGCGGTGCCCGGCGTGAGCACCATGCGGAACGTCCGGTCGTCCTCCACCTCGACCTGCTGGATGAGGGTCGGCTCGCGCGCCCCCCGCGCCTGGTGGGCCGAGAACGACGCGTCGAGCGCGTCGATCACCTCCCGCGCGGACCACCCGCACACCTCGAAGGCCTGCGGACACCGCGGGTGGAACCGGCATCCCGCGGGCGGGTTCGCGGGGCTCGGGACGTCCCCCCGAAGGAGGATCCGCTCCATCGTCACCTCCGGGTCCGGGACGGGGATCGCGGACAGCAGGGCCCGCGTATACGGGTGGAGGGGCTCCCGGAACAGCTCGTCCGTGGACGCGGACTCCACGATCTCCCCGACGTACATCACGCTGACCCGGTTGCAGATGTGGTGGATCACCGCGAGGTGATGGGAGATGAACAGGTACGTGAGGCCCAGCTCCCGCTGCAGGTCCTTCAGGAGGTTCAGGATCTGGGCCTGCACGCTCACGTCCAGGGCGGACGTGGGCTCGTCCAGGACGATGAACTCGGGGTTCAGGGCGAGGGCCCTCGCGATCCCGATCCGCTGCCGCTGCCCGCCGCTGAACTCGTGGGGGAAACGGTACAGGTGCTCCACGTTCAGGCCGACGCGCTCGAGGAGCGTTCCGACGCGGGAGCGGATCTCCCGGTACGTGAACGGGCGCGCGGTCCACGAGAGCTCGCCGCCGCACGTCTCGCACCGCCCCGGGGCTCCCGTCGGGTCCGTGAACTGGCGGGAGAGTTTGATCGTCTTCGACTCCACCAGGGGGCTCGTCCGGCACGTCCGGCAGAACCACCGCGAAATCCGGTGCACCTTCAGGGGCTCGCCGACGATGTCCTTCACGAGCATCCGCGGGTTCATCGAGGAGAACGGGTCCTGGAACACGATCTGCATCCGCCGCCGAAGATGGCGCATCGCCTGCGGACTGATCTTCGCGACCGGGATCCCGCCCGCGGCCGGGGCGGGCTCCGGGTCCGCAGCGCCCCCGTCGAGGAGGGCCGGCACCCCCGCACGGCCCCCCGGCCCCCGGGACCGGAACGAGGCCTTCACGTTCGCCATCGTGAGGAACCCGATCATCGCGAGGTCGGCGACGGACCCGACGAGGCCCGCGGGGAGGCCGAGGAGGTTCACGAACAGGAACACGCCGAGGGCCGCGATCGCGAGGACGCGGGACCACCAGCGGAGGCCCCACAGGGAGCCCGCGAGGACCACCGACAGGGTCCCCCCGGCCACCAGGTATCCGGCGAAGGGCGCGGGGTATCCCGCGAACAGCCCGAACGCGAGGAGGTACGCGGTCGGGACGAACGAGGACGCGAGCAGGATGAGCAGGCCGAACACGAGGCTCCCGAGCCCGCCCGCCAGGAAGAGGAGGCAGAAGACGGTGAGGCTGAGGGGGCGGATCCCCTGCGGGATCACGCGGTACATCGCCCGCTCGTCGGCGCCGATCGAGGGGAACCAGTACACGATCGAGCCCTCCGTCGGCCGCGTGAGGTTCAGGATCGTCCGGCCCACCGTCGTCTTTCCGCACCCGCTCTCCCCGACGAGGCCGAGAGTCTCCCCGCGGCGGATCTCGAGGTTCACCCCGTCGACGGCGCGTACGGCGCCGGTAGCCCGGCGCAAGAGGCCGCCCCGGATGGGGAAGTGCTTCCGGAGGTCGCGGGCCTCGAGGAGCGGTTCAGACACGCGGAACCTCTCCGATGACTGCAGCGGGCTTCTCGTACAAGACGCAGGCGACGCGGTGCTGTTCCGCCACCCAATGGTCTGGCGGTCGCTGAGGCTCCCGCACGCGGACGAGGACGAGCGGGGCTCCTCCCTTCGGGCCGGCCCGCCCCTCCGGAAGGACGTCGACGACGGCCCGGATGGCGGGGTCCACCTGTCCGGAGGTCACCGCGGCGCGGACCCAGGCCACCGCGCGATGCCGGTCCGTCCCCACAGGGAAGGAGACGCGGACCTCCCTCCCCGTCGCCTGCCACGACAGGGATTCCGTGTCCAGTGGCCACCGCT
>DATBXC010000113.1:0-2868 GCA_036514455.1 Thermoplasmata archaeon
CCCTCCTTCGACGCCCGCCCATGAACCTCGGCGAGCTCGTGCGGGAGCAGCGGGTCGACCGCGCGTACGACCCGCGGGAGATCATCTCGACGTGGACGGAGAAGGACCTCCTCGACGGGAAGGTCGTGGACGCGTGGGTGATCATCTTCCGGACCCGCGGGTGTTACTGGGCGCACGCCTCCGGGTGCTCGATGTGCGGGTACGTGAACGACACCGCGGTCGAGGTGAGCGAGGCGGACCTCGCGCACCAGCTCGCGTCCGTCCTCCCCCGCCACGCGGGCCAGCCCGTCGTGAAGGTGTACACGTCCGGGAACTTCTTCGACGACCACGAGCTCTCCCCGGAGTCGCGGCGGGCGGTCTTGGAGGCGCTCGGGGACCGGTGCGACAAGGTCATCGTGGAGACGCTGTCCCACATGGTCCGGAGGGAGCAGCTCGACGAGGCGATACGGCACGTGCACCGGCTGGAGGTCGCGTTCGGCCTGGAGTCGACGAACGAGCGCGTGCTGCGGCACAGCGTGAACAAGGTGTGGGGCCTCAAGGAGCACGCGCGGGCCGCGGCGATGGTCCGCGAGGCGGGCGGGACCGTGAAGACGTACCTGCTGATCAAGCCCGCGTTCCTCACGGAGCGGGAGGCAATCGAGGACGCGGTGCGGTCGGGCCACGAGGCGGACCCGCACTCCGA
Organism: Thermoplasmata archaeon; assembly: GCA_036514455.1. Lineage (GTDB taxonomy): Archaea > Thermoplasmatota > Thermoplasmata > RBG-16-68-12 > RBG-16-68-12 > EA-19. The sequence goes on from DATBXC010000113.1 coordinate 683, forward strand.
CACGATCTCCTTCAACCCGGTGAACGTGCAGCGGAACACGCTCGTGGACCACCTGTTCAAGCGACGGGAGTATCGTCCGCCCTGGCTGTGGTCCGTCGTGGAGGTGCTCGAGCGGACGCGGGACTTGAAGGCCCACGTGAAGAGCCACCCGACCGCGGGCGGGATGCGGCGGGGGGCGCACAACTGCGGGTCGTGCGACCGCCGCGCAGTCGACGCGATTGAGGAGTTCTCGCTCGGGCTGCGGCGGGACTTCGCGGACCTGGACTGCGCGTGCCGGGAGCGGTGGCGGGACGAGCTCGACCTCCAGGACTTCCTCGCGAGCTCGGCAGACATCGGCGCCCTCCTCACGCGGTAAGCCTTTTATCCGAGACCGGATTGCGCGGACGATCCCGATGCATGCGTACGACCTCCGGCGGGGCTGGGCGAAGAAGATCGAGGGCGGGGGCCTCCAGGGCCTCGTGGCGTCGCTCTTCGGCTCCGCGGACGTCGTGGAGGGGAAGATCGTCACGAGCTGCGGCGCGATCGAGCGGCTCACGGCGTGGACGGACGGGAAGAGCCTCTTCGTGGACACCGTGATGAACCCGAAGGTCGACGAGGCCACGGCAGTGAAGAGCCGCCAGGCGTGGAACGCGTTCCTCGAGCAGGCCACGGGGTACAACGCGAAGCAACGGCAGAAGCGGGTCCAAGACGCGGCGAAGGAGAAGGCGTAGCCCGGCCCGCGCCCGCGATGGGGATGAGGAGGCGGGAGTCCCGCTCTCGCTCACGCTCGGATCGAAAAGGAAATGACGGTGGCCCCCGGCCTACATGCCGAAGAGCGCACCGAGGCCCGCGGCGGCTTCCTCCTCGCTGACCTTCTCCTCTTCCTTCTTCTCTTCCTTCTTCTTCTCGTCCTTCTTCTCGCCCGCGGCGGGCGCGGGGGCGGCGGGGCCGGACGGCACGATCGCGGCCGTCTTGAGGGCCTCGTCGATGTTCACGCCCTCGAGGGCGGCGGTCAGCGCCTTCACGCGGGTCGCGTCGACCTTCACGCCGGCGGCGGAGAGGACCTTCATGAGGTTCTCCTCGTTCACCGGCTTGCCGGCCGCGTGCAGCACGAGCGCGCCATAGACGTACTCCATGTTTCGTTCACCTCCTGGACTGGATCGTCACGATATCATCCGAAGAGCGAGCCGAGGCCCTTCGCGGCGTCCTCCTCGCCCGGTTCCTCCTTCTTCTCCGCCTTCTTCTGCGCCTCCTTGGCGGGTCCCTGGGAGGGGGGCCCGCCGGGCCTCTCCCGCGCGGCGAGCGCGAGCGCCTGGGCCTGCGCCTTCGCGAGCAGGAACGGGACGCTCGCCTTCGTCGGGAAGCCGGACTCCACCGCGAGCGCGATCGCCCTCCGGTGGGCGGTGGCGAGGAGGGGCCGGACCGTCTGCGGGGTCGCGTACCCGATGAACATCGAGAGGTTCAGGCCGTGGGAGCCCGCGAGCGCGAGGTCCGCTCGGATCCGCGCGTCGTCGATCGCGAGGACGTCCCGCCGGAACACGGTCCCGGCCTCGTACGCGCCCCGGAGGTCGAGCCCGACCGTGAGCGGGTAGATCTCGAGGCGCGTGAGGGCCTGCGCGACCTCCCGTGGGATCCGGTCCCCCGCCTTCACGAGGAGCTTGTCCTTCTTGATCACGACCTTCCCGCGCTCGATCGCCGCGGGGACGCCCGCCTTCTGGAGCTCGCCGACGATTGGCCCGGGCTTGAACGGCGTGTCCCCCTCGCGGACCCACAGGTCCTCGGGGGCCCGCTCCCCGCCGCGCGCGGGGGCCTTCGTCTTCGTCGCCTCCATCTCCTTGTACAGGCGGAACGGGTTGATGCTCGCGGTGACGACCGCGGTCTGGCCCTCGATGGCCTCCGACAGCGCGTCGAGGCCCTGCCGCTTCGAGGCTGCCTCCTTGAGCGCGATCCGCAGGAGGTTGTTCTTCGAGACCGTGAGCCGCACGCGCCCGTGGAGCTGCCTCCGCATCGCCTGGAACTGGGGCGCGGGGATGCCGTGGATGTTCACGATCCCGATTACCGGGGAGCCCTCGAACTCCCGCACGAGGGACTTCACCGCCTCCGCCTTGTAGGGTGCGATGTGGGCCATGGGATCCCTCACAGGTACCTCACCGCCGGCCCCATCGTGGTCTTCACGAAGGCCGACTGCACGTTGAACCGCCCGCGCT
>DATBXC010000114.1:0-10433 GCA_036514455.1 Thermoplasmata archaeon
GGCCCGAATCTTCGGCAGACATCCCCGCCGCCAGGACGGGCGCCCCGAACGCAGTCACCAGAAGGATTACCAGAAGCAAAGCGGTGCGGGAATCCATCCTCCAACCTCCCCCTCGGCGCATCCGTTTTCGGGCCCTTAAAACATCCCCCCGTGGACCGTCGAAGGGCCTCCCTCCGGGGTTGGCGCGGAGCCGTGGGAAGGCTCAATACGCGGGCCGCGTTCGTTCCGCCGTGATCACGCTGATCGGGGTCGGGCACGTGTTCGATCTCAGCGGGAGCATTCGACGTGCGATCGAGGCACGGCGCCCGAAGGTCGTGGGGATCGAGCTCGACGAGGCCCGGTTCGCGGCCCTCCAGGCGGGGGCGCCCCGGGGCCCGCCCCTGAGCCTGTACGGCCTGATCGCGTTCATCCAGCGCCGGATCGCGCGGGACTACGGGACGCAGGCCGGCGGAGAGATGCTCGCGGCCGCGACCGCGGCACGGGACGTAGGGGCGGGCCTGGCGTTCCTCGACATGGACTCCCGCGCGGTCCTCGCCCGCCTGATGCGGACGATGACGCTGGCGGAGAAGGTGCGGTTCGCGACCTCCGTGTTCGGCGGCCTGTTCCTCCGGAAGGAGCGCGTCGATGCGGAGATCGAGAAGTTCGACGCCAACCAGGGCGCGTTCTTCGACGAGCTCGCGCGGGACTTCCCTGCGATCAAGCGGGTCCTGATCGACGAGCGGAACGCGCACATGGCGGGCGCCCTGCGGACCCTGGAGGCGGACCACGGATCCGTCGTCGCCGTCGTCGGCGAGGGCCACGTCGAGGGGCTCGCGTCCCTCCTCGCGGACCGCTCGCCGGAGCTCGTGCGGCTCCGGGACCTGCGGGGCCGGCCCATGGAGGGGAACGCGAGCGTGACCGTGAGCGTCGGCGGGTGACGGCCTCCTTCGTCGCGCCCACGAGAACCCTTAAGCGGACCCGCCCGTTCGTCTCCCCGTGCCCGCGCCGCCGAAGGGCTCGAAGGGGGACGAGGCCACCGTCGCGTGGATCCGGGAGCGGTTCCGCCGCCACTACCGCGCCGCGGACCTCAGGCTCCCGCCCCGCTACGCTCGCCGCGAATACGGCTTCATGTTCTGGGAGGCGGGGATGATGCAGCGCCACCAGTCGTTCAAGAGCGCGGAGGCGCTTCGGGACTTCCTCGCGGGGCGCACGCCGATGCACGCGTACTTCTCCAGCGCGTACTACGAGACGCCCGGTGCCCCGACGATGGAGGAGAAGGGCTGGCTCGGCGCGGACCTCGTCTTCGACCTCGACGCGGACCACATCGACCGCGTGAAGGGGATGCCGTACGAGGCGATGCTCGAGGAGGTGAAGCGGGAGATCGCGCGGATCGTGGACGGGTACCTCCTCGCGGACTTCGGGTTCGACCCGTCGTCCCTCCTGATCACGTTCAGCGGGGGCCGCGGGTACCACATCCACGTGCGGGACCCGAGGGTGTGGGAGCTCCAGAGCCACGAGCGGCGGGAGATCGTGGACTACATCACGGGGACGGAGTTCGACGCGGACGCGCTCTTCCGGAAGGCGCCGATCGAGCTGAAGCAGTGGAAGGACCGCGCGACCGTGAAGTACCGCCACCTGATGCCGCGTCCGGACGACCCGGGCTGGCCCGGGCGGCTCGCGCGCGGGATCGTCGCCGCCGCGGAGCGCCTGGAGGCGATGCCGAAGGAGGCGGCCCTCGAGGAGCTCGCCGCCGTGGAGGGCGTGGGCGGCAGGATGGCGGGCGAGATCCACGACGCCCTGTTCGGGCGACGCGGCGCAGGCCGCGGGATCGACAAGCTCCGCCGCGGGGATGTCGACATCTTCCCCTCGGACCGGTACCTCGAGCCGTTCCGCCGGATCTTCGTGCCGCCCGCCGTGGACCTCGGCAAGAGGGAGACGGACGAGCCCGTCACCTCCGACATCAAACGGCTGATCCGGATGCCCGGGTCCCTCCACGGGAAGACGGGCCTGGAGGTCGTCCCGCTCACGCGCTCGGAGCTCGACGGCTTCGTGCCCCTGCGGGACGCGATCCCGGGTGCGTGGACGGACGAGCCGGTGCGCCTCCGCCTCCGCACTGGAATCAAGATTACGATGAGGGACGAAACCTTTAATTTGGGGGAGGGGGTGGACTCCGTCCCTGAGTACCTGGCGATCTTTCTCGCTTGCCGGGGAGTCGCGTCGATTGCAGCGTAGGGGACCCTACGGATGGGCACGAGCTACAAGGATCGTCTCGAGGGCGGCTACCAGCTGCTCCGGATCCGGAGGCTGAAGGGCTGGATCGCGGCGGGGATGATCGCCGCGACCGCCGCGCTCGTCGCGTTCTCCCTCCTCGCGGCCGGCGCGAGCGCGAAGCCCCTGTTCATGCCCGTGGACGCGTTCCTACCGGTCCTCCTGGTCATGCTCTTCATCGGGGCCGTCCTTCAGATGTTCTTCCGGAGCCTGGGAGTCAAGTACGCGCGGAAGGACAGCCAGCGGTTCCTGATGGTCAAGAACTCGATGTCCCGCGCGACCTGGGTCGTCGTGGTCGGCATCGCGGTCGCCGTCGCCCTCCTGGTCCCCCCCACGCACGCGGCGATCGACGGGTCCCTCAACGCGCCGCCCTCCGTCGAGTCCCTCCGGCCGGGCTTCAGCCTGCCGCTGTCCTTCGAGAGCCAGGACGGGCTCGGGCTCACCCGCTATGTCGGGGTCGCGGTGACCCTCACGTCGGGGAGCAGCCTGGACGTCATCGTGGCCCGCGGGGCGGCCACGCCGCAGCGGATGATCCTGACGACGACGGCGCCGGCCCTCGCAATCCCGATCGACGTGAACTCGTTCGCCCTGTACATTATCACGTTCCAGAACCCCTCGGGCGGGACCGTCGAGTTCACGTACCGCATGGACCGGGCGGTCCTGCCGGGCCTGTTTATCATCGTCCCGCTCATCGCGATCGCGTTCGTCGTCGCGAACGCGGGCTTCCTCTTCTATGTCCGGCCCCTTCGCGAGAAGTACGAGAAGGCCTCGATCTACTCGATCGAGTACGCGCAGCGCGTGGGGTCGGGCGAGCGGCTCTACACGGAGTACGAGGCGCCGGCGCCCGCGGCCCGCGCGGTCCCCGTCGGGGCCGGGGCGGGCCGCGGTCCGTCCGTCCCGACACGGTACGCGCCCGCCCCGCCGGCCCCCGCGCCCCCTCCCGTGATCGAGATCCCGCTCGCGGTCCCGCCGCCCCCGCCGGAGCCCTCCGCCTCGGACCTGTTCGCGGAGGGCGCGAGCCTGTACTCGCAGGCGGAGTACGAGGCCGCCGTCGAGCGGTTCGACGCGGCGCTCGTGAAGGAGCCACGCTCCCAGAGGACCCTCCTCGCGAAGGGGAACGCCTTCCTCCACCTCGGCCGCACCGCGGACGCGCTCCAGGCGTACGACGAGATCCTCAAGTTCGACCGGGGGAACCTGGAGGCCCTCGTGGGCACCGCCCAGGTGTACCTCGCGGACCGCCGGTGGCGGAACGTGATCGACCTCGCGGACACGTACCTCGCGATGAAGCCCGGGGACGCGGAGATGCTCACGTTCCGCGGGGACGCGCAGCTCGCCCTCGGAAAGCGCTCGGAGGCCCAGATCTCCTACGAGGCGGCCCTCCTGAAGAAGCCCGGGGACCCCGACCTCCTGGCCCGGATCGAGCGGGCGAAGGTGGACATCGCGGTCCTCCAGTCCCGGGCCCTGATCGCGAGCGCGTCCGGAAACCTGGAACAGGCGATGGCCCTGTTCGACGACGTCCTCAAGGTCGAGCCCGAGAACGCGAACGCGCTCGTCGGGAAGTCCGTCGCGCTGCGCCGCGCGGGTCGGATCGACGAGGCCCTGGAGTGCCTCCACCACGTCCTCGCCCGCCAGCCGGGGCACGGCGGGGCGCTGGTGAACCGGGGCCGCATCCTGGAGGAGCGCGGGGACCTGGAGGACGCCCTCGAGGCGTACGACAAGCTCATCGAGCTGAACCCGAGGGATCCGGACGCGTGGGTCGCGCAGGGGGACGTGCTCGCGAAGATGGGGCGGGAGGAGGACGCGCTGAAGTCGTACGGGGAGGCCCTGAAGATCGCCCCGGGCGACGAGGACACGAAGGGGAAGATGCGCTCCCTCGAGACCGCGCGGGCTGGGGAGAGCCAGCTCCTCCGCGAGCTGTTCACGATCAAGGGCATCGGACCGGCGAAGGCGAAGGCCATCCGGGACGCGGGGTTCCACACCGCGGACGACTTCCGGAAGGCGACGGAGGACGACCTGATGAAGGTCCGGGGGATCACGAAGAAGGTTGCCTCGGACCTGATTCGGCACTTCGCCCAGGGCGGATCCCCGGGCGCGCAACCTTAAAGTAACGCCCGCCTCTGTGGCCGTCCCTATGAAGGTCTACCGGGTCACGGGAACGTTCCAGATGGGCCGCGTGAAGGCCCAGCCGTTCGCGATCGAGGTCGCCGCGGACTCCGAGGAGAGGGCCCGGGAGGTCCTCCTGAGCGAGCTCGGGAGCAAGCACGGGACGCCGCGGAGGCGGATCGCGATTGCGTCCGTCGCCGAGGTCCCGCCGGACCAGGTCGAGAGCGCGGTCGTCCGCCAGAAGGCCGGGGTGTCGCGGTGAGCGTCTCCGAGGCGGAGCTCCGCCGCGCGGTCAGCGTCCTCGACGCGTACCGGGCCCAGCTCGACGCGCTCCAGAAGCAGCAGGAGATCCTCGCGCTGTCCCTGGAGGAGATGATGCGGGCGCGGGAGACGATGGCCCGCTACAAGCAGGCGGGGAAGGGGGCCGAGGTCCTTGTGCCCGTCGGCGGGAACGCGTTCCTGTTCGGCGAGGTCTCCGACCCGGACCGGGCGATCATCGGCATCGGGTCCGACGTCCTCGTGGAGGAGCCGATCCCCGCCGCGCTCGAGCGCATCGACGGGCGGATCAAGCAGGTCCAGGAGGCCGGGGGCGGGCTCGCGCAGCGGATCGCGGACCTGGACGCCCGCGTGCAGGCCCAGTCGGAGTTCGTCCAGGGCGTGTACGAGAAGCTCTCCGAGGGGTCCGAGGGGACGCCGCCGGCGGGGAAGCCGCCAGACTGAGCGGGAGTGCGATGTTCAAGCTGCTCCGCGAGAAGCTCCGCGGCTGGCTCCACCGGACGGAGCCCGACGTCAAGGAGGCGATCGGGGAGGCGGGGAAGCGGATTGACGAGAAGAAGCTCGACTCCGTCCTGTACGACCTCGAGATCGGGCTCATGGAGAGCGACGTCGCGTTCCCCGTCGCGAAGGAGATCGTGGACACGCTCGCGACGGACCTCAAGGAGAAGCGCATCGTCCGCGGTGTGGACTTCGAGAAGGCGATCGAGCAGGCCCTGCGGGCCGCGGTCGAGAAGGTCCTCGCCTCGAAGCCGATGGACTTCTTCGAGTTCGTCGAGAAGACCCCGAAGCCCGTGGTCGTGATGTTCGTCGGCGTGAACGGGACCGGGAAGACGACGATCATCGCGAAGCTCGCGAACCTGCTCCAGAAGCGCGGGAAGACCGTCGTCGTCGCGGCGGCGGACACGTTCCGGGCGGGGGCGATCGAGCAGCTCGAGGTCCACGCGGAGCGGCTCGGCATGAAGCTGATCAAGCACGCGGCGGGGGCGGACCCGGCCGCGGTCGCGTTCGACGCGGTCGAGCACGCGAAGGCCCGGGGGCGGGACGTCGTGCTCGTCGACACGGCGGGCCGGATGCAGACGAACCAGAACCTGATGGACCAGATGAAGAAGATCCGGCGGGTCGCGAAGCCCCACCTCGTGATCTTCGTCGGCGACGCCCTGGCGGGGAACGACGCGGTCGAGCAGGCGAAGCAGTTCAACGACGCGGTCGGTGTGGACGCCGCGATCCTGTGCAAGATCGACGCGGACGCGAAGGGCGGGGCCGCCCTCTCGATCGCCCACACGATCGGGAAGCCGGTACTCTTCGTGGGCACGGGCCAGGGATACGACGACCTGACCCCGTTCAGCGCGCAGTGGATGGTGGACAAGCTGTTCGCGGCGGAGGCCTAGGGCCGCGGGGCCTTCGGCACCCATCCGAACCGCTTCCGGAACAGCCACACCATGTTCTCCGCGGCGTCCCGCACGCTCCGAATCTTCTTCTCCCCGATCCGGGAGCGGTACTCGATCGGGACCTCCTGGAACCGCAGCCCCTTCCGGATCGCCTCGAGCTTCAGCTCCTCGGAGAACGCCATGCCGTCGTGGAAGAGTTCGAGCCGCGGGAGCACGGACCGCCGGATCCCCCACATCCCGCTCTGGCTGTCCTGGATCGGGAAGCGGTACAGCCACCGGGCCGCGGTCGTGAGCATCCGGTTCCCGAGGCGGTGCATCCCGCTCATCACGCCCTCGTCGAGGTGCGCGAGGCGGTTCCCGGAGACGAAGTCCGCCCCCTCCTCCTCGATGAGCCGGACGAACTCCGGGATCCGGTCCGCGGGGTACGTGAGGTCCGCGTCGAGGGTGACGATGACGTCGCTGCGCGCCGCCGCGAAGCCGGTCTTGTACGCGCGGCCGTACCCGGGGCGGGGCTCGGCGATCACCCGCGCCCCCTTCGCCTGCGCAGTCTCCACGGTGCGGTCGCGGGAGTCCGTGTCGACGACGAGGACCTCGTACGAGCCGCGGCCCGCCATCGCCGCTGCGACCTGGTCCAGGACCCGCCCGATGGAGGCCTCCTCGTTCCTCGTCGGGATCACAATCGAGACCTTCGGCGCCTCCATCGCCCGCGCATCTTGGGGCGGGCCTTAAGGGTATCGCGGCGGTTCGTCAGGAGGCGATCCGCGTTCGCCCGAAGAACCGGTACCCGACGTATCCGAGGAGCGCGACCGCGAGGCGGCCCATCGACCAGAACGTCGCCTGGCGTCGGAACAACTCCACGGGGCGGTACGTGGACCACAGCGCGCCGTGCTTCGAGGTGAGCTGCTTCCGGCCCGCCCCGTTCCAGAACGCCTGCCGGAGGAAGTCGTACACGGAGTCGCGGGTGCGGTGGTACACGATCGCGTCCGGCGCGTAGGCGATGGGGTGGCCCGCACGGACCGCGCGGAGGTTCAGGTCGATGTCCTCCGCGGTGACGAACCAGGGGTCGAACCCGCCCACCGCCTCGAAGGCCTTCCTCGCGTACGCGAGGTTGCACGACGGGAACGTGACGTCCGAGCCGGCGTAGATCAGCTCGACGCGCTCGAGTTCCTCGAAGGGCTTGTACCCGATGTGGATTGTCTTGCCCGCCACGATTGCGGACTCCTTCAAGCGGGCCCGGAGGGCCTTCAGCCAAAACGGGTTCGCGATGCAGTCGCCGTCGGTGAACGCGACTGCCTCGCCCCGCGCGGCCCGCACCCCGGCGTTCCGGCCCTCGCCGCGGGTCCCGCCCTTCCGGAGGAGGCGCACGAACGGGTACCGTCTCGAGTACTCCTCGACGATCTCGCACGTGCGGTCCATGCTGCCCGCGTCCACGATTAACACCTCGAGCGGCCCCTCCTGCGTGACGAGGCTGTCGAGGAGATCCCGGAGGTTCCTCTCCTCGTTCTTCACGGTTACGACGACGCTGATCAGCACTGCGGCGGCGTAAGGGAGGGTCTGTTAAGTGTCTTTCGCGGGAGACGCCAGAATTCTATAAGGAGGACACTATCTTTATAGCGCGTCGGCCGTTCGGAAGCCCCGCCATGGGGCGCATCGTGACGATCATCGGGACCCGCCCGGAGATCATCAAGATGGCCCCCGTCGTGAAGGCGCTCGACGCGCTCCGGCACACGCACGTTCTCGTCCACAGCGGCCAGCACTACGACCTGATGATGGACCGGGTCTTCTTCAAGGACATGCGGCTCCGCGAGCCGGACGTCCAGCTCGAGCTGAAGGAGCAGCCCCCGCACCTCCAGGTCTCCCGCACGATGCTGCAGGCCGCGGCGGTCGTGAAGGACGCGGACCTCGTCGTCGTCCACGGGGACACGAACACGACCCTCGCGGGCGCGCTCCTGGGCAGCAAGCTCGGGAGGCCCGTCGCGCACGTCGAGGCGGGGATCCGCTCGTTCGACAAGACGATGCCCGAGGAGGTGAACCGGATCCTCACGGACCAAGTCTCCCGCCTCCTGTTCGCGCCGACGGAGACCGCGCGGCGGAACCTGGAGAACGAGAACGTCCGCGAGGGGGTCCACGTCGTCGGGAACAGCGTAATCGACGCGCTCCGGCAGAACGCGGACGAGGCGGCGAAGTCTTCGAGGATCCTGAGGCGCCTCAAGGTCGAGAAGGGGAAGTACGCCGTGCTCACGTTCCACCGGCAGGAGAACGTGAACGCCGCGGACCGCCTGAAGCGCGTCCTGCAGGCCATGGAAGCGGTCGCCGCGAAGTTCGCCCTCACCGTCGCCTTCCCGATCCACCCCCGCACGGAGAAGACCGCGAAGCAGTTCGGGCTCTCGCGTCTTCTGAAGGCCCCCGGCCTGAAGGTGATCCCGCCCACGGGCTACCTCGACATGCTCGAGCTCGAGCGGAACGCCGCCCTCGTGTTCACGGACTCCGGCGGGCTCCAGGAGGAGGCGTGCTTCTTCCAGGTCCCGTGCGTGACCCTGCGGGAGAACACGGAGCGGCCGGAGACCCTCGAGACCGGGGCGAACGTCCTCGCGGGGACGGACCCAAGGCGGATCCTGGAGGCGACGGAGCGGCAGCTCGCCGCCGCGCGGGACTGGCCGAACCCCTACGGCGACGGCACGACGGGGCCCCAGATCGCCGCGATCGTCGCCGGCTTCCTCGGGTGAAGAGATGGCCCGCCGCGTGCTCTTCCTCCGGTCGAAGAGCCCCGCGGGGATCGAGCCCCGGCTGGACCGCGAGGCGCGGGCGCTCGCGGGCGCGGGCTACGAAGTGCGCGTGTACCTCTGGGACCGGCGACTCGAGCACCCCCGCCTGGAGAAGCGCGAGGGCTACACGATCGAGCGTCTGCACCGACGGGCCTCCTATGGCGGGCCGGACCTCCTCGTGAGGCTGCCGCTGTGGTGGCTCCGGTGCTTCCTGCGGATCGCGCGGGAGCGGCCGGGCATCGTCCACGCGGTGGACTTCGACTCCGCAATCCCCGCGGTCGCGACGAAGCGGATCCAGGGTCACCGCCTCGTCCTCGACGTCTTCGACTTCTACAGCGACATGATCGCGCGCCCCCTCTCGCCCGGGATGCGGGCCCGGCTCGCGCGCTGGGAGCGGAGGGCGATCCGCGCCGCGGACCTCGTGATCCTCGCGGACCTGGCCCGGACCTCCCAGCTCGGGGAACCCGCCCCTCGCACCGTGATCGAGGTGATGAACGTCCCCGAGGAGACGACGGTCGCGTCGAAGCGGAGGGGAACAGAGTTCCTCGTCTTCTACGGCGGGATGATCGCAAGGGACCGGGGCCTCCCGCAACTCGTCGCGGCGTGCGAGGACAGCGGCGCCAGGCTCCTGGTCGCCGGCCACGGCCCGGACGAGGCGGCCCTGATCCCCGGGATCGAGTCGTCCCCCGCCGCCCTTTACCTCGGGAACCTGCCGTACGCGCAGGTCCTTGAGCACACCGCCGCGGCGGACGCGATCGTCGCGCTCTACGACCCCGCCGTCCCCGGGAACCGCCTCGCGTCCCCGAACAAGCTGTTCGAGGCGATGATGTTCGCGAAGCCCGTGATCGCGAGCGACGGGACGCGCCTGGCGGACGTCGTGCGGGAGGTGGGGTGCGGGCTCGTCGTGCCGTACGGGGAACCGGAGGCGCTCCGGGCCGCGCTGGAAAAGCTCATGCTCTCGCCCGCCGAATCGCAGGCGATGGGAGCGCGCGGGCGGGCCGCCTACGAGGCCCGGTACAACTGGGCCGCGATGGAGCGTCGCCTCCTCGAGGCGTACGCGGGGCTGTGACGGGATGCAGGTCCACCACGTCGCCCCGCACTTCTACCCGGAGACGGGCGGGGCGGAGTCCGCCCTCCTGCGCCTCTGCGAGTTCCTCGTCGAGCGGGGTCACGAGGTCGTCGTCCACACGTCGTCGCGGACGTACCAGCGCGGGCGGCTCCCGGAGCGCGGGACCTTCGGCAAGATTGAGATCTGCAGGTACCGGCCGGTGTTCCGCCTCGGGTACTACGCGACCCTCCTCCGGCCCCGGATCGAGGGCGCGGACGTCGTCCACCTCCACGGGTACGCGTTCCTCGCGAACGACTGGACCGCGCGCAAGATGCGCGGCCGGGTCCCGCTCGTCTATTCCCTGTACCACGGCGTCGCCCAGCGCCCGCCCTCCGCGTTCGCCCGCGCGAAGCGCGCCCTGTATGACCCGCTCTTCGGGCTCAAGACCCTGTCCCGCGTGGACGCGATCCTCCCGCTCTCCGACGTGGACCGGGTGTGGCTCGAGGCCCGCGGTTTCCCGGCATCCAAGGTCCACGTGATCCCGACGGGCCTCGATTCGTTCGCGTTCCAGGCGGGGTCGCCGGACCGGGTGCGGGAGCGGGTCGG
>DATBXC010000115.1:0-18014 GCA_036514455.1 Thermoplasmata archaeon
GGCCCGCCGCTCGGGGACCTGGGCGAGCTCCGGCGGGAGCAGCTCCGTGCGGGCGGCGTCGGTGGCCATGGACTCCTCCCCGCAATCCCATGGGGCGGGAGGCTATTTAGGCGGGGTCTGGGGGGAGGTGGCCGAAAGTGCTCGCCGTGGGCCTGTGGCGGGGAACGTATCGCTGCGGAGTAACCCCTATGTAAGCGGGCATCGGTGGCAGTCCCGGAAGGAAGGTCCATGCGCCGCGAAAACCTCGTGCTCCTCGTCGGCGCGATCCTCCTGGACCTAGGGCTCCTCGGTCTCACCCTCCTCTTCATCTTCCTGGGCCTCCCGGGTCCCCTCGTCTCCATCTCCTTCACGTCCTGGGTGATTGCGGCCGCGATCGCCCTCGGAGTCCTGGTCCTTCCGAAGTTCCGCTTCTCGAGCTCCCCCGCCTCTCCCGAGAGAGCTCTCGCCGAGTTCGCGCATCGGCTCCGCGCCTCCGGCTATACGGTGGCAGAGGCCCCGGGGATGCTCGACATCCGCCTGGGTCGCATCCTCGCCGTGAAGGTGAGCGCCCTTCCGTCCGGGGAGGGGTCCGATCTTTTCTTCCAGATGAGCGCCACGTCCGATGGCTGGTTCGTCTCCATCATGTCGATCATATGGTTCGCGCCTGTCGCGCTCAACGGGTTCCTGTACGCCTTCGCCCGCGTGCGATCGAGTGTGCGGGAGCGTATCGCGCCCATCCTTTCGGGCGGTGCCCCTCTCCCCGAGGACGAGATCCGCACAGGCCTCGTGGCTGGCCTCGCGGAGGCACATCGGCTCGCCCTGGAGGGCTATGAGGCGGAGCGGTCCGCGTACTGGGACACGGCCGGCCTCGTCCTGATCGGGGCCATCCTCATCTTCGGGGTGGTGCTCGCCGGGTCCCTGGTCGCCTCGTCGGGGGCGGTCCTCCGAGTGCGCGTGATCGATGGCCTGGCTCAGTCCGCGACGGCGAGCACGACCTTCGGGGTCGTCGCGTGGTTCGTCGTGCGCCAACGTCTCCGTCCGCGTCTCTTCGAGATTCGAAGGTGGATGGGCCGGTTGCGGGACGCCTGGACGCGGGAGGCTTCCGGTGGGACACCGGCTGACGCGGGGCCGAGCGTCTTCGAGCTCTTGATGGAGGCGTCCCGGGAGGTGCCGGGGTGGTTAGAGGCCCGCCGCCGCACGAGCCTGAGCCGGGACTGGGGTGGCTTCACCGTCCTGTGGCTCCTCGCGGGCGGGTCCGTCGGTCTGTTCATCCAGGCCGGCGCGGGAGCGGTTCTCGGGAATCCCCTCCTCGCGGTCATCGGCGCCTCGGGGGGGCTCGGACTGGCGGCGGGGAGTCTCTGGTTCTACCGATGGTGGAACCGACTGGAACGGGAGGCGATCGAACGGACCCGTGCGAGCTGGGAGCGGCGCTTCCAGGCCGTCCGAGAGCGGATGGAGCAGCACCTCCAGGACCTGTGAGCCCATGGCGGACGCCCAGCCCCCCCAGCGGCCGGACCTGTACATCGTCGCCCGCCTCCTCGAGCGGCTGTGGCGGGACAACGCCCCGATGTTGAAGACGCGGCTCCAGGTCGCGGCGAACGTGAACTACGACGTGTTCAGCCGGTACCTCGCGTGGATGCTCGCGAAGGGCCTCGTGTCCCTCGAGAACTTCCCCGACGGGCACGAGCGGGTGGCCCTGACCGCCAAGGGCTACGAGGCGTACCGCCGCCTCGTCCAGTGGATCAACGAGGTCGTGCGCGAGCGGCCGCCCGAACTATGACCGCGAAGTCCCGTGGAAAACCGCGTCGGCTGCGCTGAAATCCCGCGCTCAGGAAGAGGGCGGGGGCGGAGGAGGCGGCGGCGCCTGCTGCTGCGGCGGGTACGCGTACGCGGGCTGCGGGGCCGCCATCGCCGCGGCGGCCCGCTTCTGGCGGCGGACCTTCGCGGTCTGTATGACCGCACCGAGCACGAACACGACGACGCCGAGCGCGCCCGCGATCAGGCCCGTGCCGATCCCTAGGATGATCCACGCGCCCAGGCCCACGAGGAGCCCGCCGATCAGCGCCGTGATGAAGCCAATCAGCTCCTCGACGAAGTAGTACGAGACCGCGAAGACGATGAAGAACGCGACGACCGCCCCGACTACGTGGACGTCGCCGAGTCCCGTCCCCGACGGCGCGCCGAACACGACGAGCACGACGCCCGCCGCGAGGAGCCCGAGCACGAGCGCCAGGGCGATCTTCACGAGCCACCCGAACAGGATCGAACCGATGAGCGCGCCCACGAGGCTCAGCCCGAGCGCGAGCAGGCTGCTCCCGCCGGAGATCCCCGCCCCGAGGAGAAACCCGAGGATCCCCCCCAACGCCGCGCCGATGATCGCCATCAGCATCCGCCAGATCCCGCGGCCCCAGAACGCGAGGGCGAGGCCCAGGACGATGAGGACGCCGCCGATCGCGAGGGCGAGGTTGGGGTCCAGGCCGAGGGGGGTCGCCATGCTGACCGAATGGATTTGGAGGGGAGTATAAGAACCCGTCGAGGGAAGTCTCAGACGGCGAGCGTCCCGGGACCCGAACTCTCTATATCGCCCCTCACGTTCCCGCCGCCCGGGGTTGGACATGGCGGAGGAGAAGAAGCTCTCGGCTGCGCAGGAGAAGAGACTCTCGGCCGCGGAGGTACGGAGGACGATCGCCACGTCACTGGCGACGGCCTTCGGGTTCGTCATCGGCCTGCTCTGGAACAACGTCGTAACGGGCGGACTGAAGGTCGCGGGGATCGACACGACCTTCCAGACGATCACCCCGATCGGCTGGGCCGGCTACGTCGTGACGGCCGTGGTCCTGACCGTCGTGATGGTCCTCCTGATCATCCTCTTCAGCCGCTGGGGCTCGAAGTAGGCCCGCCCGGGGCGCACGGCCCGCCGGTGGGGCGAAGCCCTTTTATCGCCCGCGCGGCATGGATTCCGGCCCATGAAGATCGTGATCCTCGACGGCTACGTGGACGAACCGTCGAACTTCGGCGTCCCGCCGTTCATCGCGCCGTACCCGCGATACCTCGCGGGCGCGGTCCGCGATGCGAGCCACGACTGGGAGTATGCCACGATCGACCAGGTCCGCGCAGGCCGCCCACTGCGGGGGGACGTGCTCGCGATCATCTCCGGCCCCATCGTCCCGGGGAAGTACCTCCGGGGCCTGCCGATCAGCGAGAGGGAGATCCTCCGCCATGCCGGCGCGTTTGAGGGCACGACCGTTCTCGGCGGGCCCCTCGCCCGTTTCCGGTACTTCGACGAGGCCCTCACGGAGCCCTTCGACCACGTTTGCCTCCGGGACTTCGACGCGGCCGTGTACGAGCTCCTCGCGAACGGCGGCTGGAAGGACCGCGATCACACGATGGCGGAGTGGGACCGGTGGGCCCTCCTCGGCGCGGACGTGATCCGGAGTCACCCGGACTTCCCGAACCCGCTCATCGTCGAGCTCGATACGTCGAAGGGCTGCGTCCGGTACGTGAACAAGGGCTGTTCGTTCTGCGTCGAGCCGATGTACGGGAGGCCGCGGTTCCGCGACCCGGAGGCGGTGATCGCGGAGGTGCGGCGTCTCGCGGCGCTCGGGGCGGTGAACTTCCGCCTCGGCGGGCAGGCGGACTTCTTCAGCTACGGCGCGATCGGCCTCGGGTCCTCCCCGACTCCGCGGATCAACGTGCCCGCGATCCGGCGGCTCCTCGAGGGGATCCGCGAGGCGGCGCCCGCCCTGCGCGTGCTCCACACGGACAACGGCGACCCCGCGATGATGATCGCGCACCCGGAGGAGGCCATGGAGGCGATGCGCCTGCTGGTGACGCACGCGACCCCCGGGACGATCCTCTCGTTCGGCCTGGAGACCGCGGACCCCGCGGTCACGGAGGCGAACAACCTGAACGTCGACGCGGACGGCTGCCTCGAGGCGATTAAGATGGTGAACGCGGTCGGACGGGAGCGCGGGGAGAACGGGATGCCCCGCCTCCTCCCTGGGCTCAACTTCGTGGCGGGCCTCGCGGGGGAGACGAAGAGGACGTTCGAGCTGAACCTCGCGTTCCTCAAGAACCTCCTCGAGGAGGACCTGTGGGTGCGGCGGGTGAACATCCGCCAGGTCCGGCCCGTGCGGCGGGAGTTCGATTCAACGGGACTATACCGCGAGTTCCGGAGGTTCAAGGAGGCGGTGCGGACGACGTTCGACCACGAGATGCTCACCCGTGTCGTCCCGGAGGGGACCATCCTCCGAAACGTGTACCTCGAGCTCCAGGACGGCCACGTCACGTACGGCCGCCAGATCGCGACGTACGGGCTCCTCGTCGGGCTCCCGTACGACGCGGCCGTGGACCGGTTCGTGGACGCGAAGGTCGTGAGCCACGGCCAGCGGTCCCTCACCGCGGTCGAGTACCCGCTCGACGTGAACCGCGCGTCGATGCGGGCGATCTCTGCGCTCCCGGGGATTGGCGCGAAGCGGGCGGCCCGCATCGTGAGGGCCCGGCCGTTTGACTCCTGGCCCAAGTTCGCCGCATCCCTGGACGATCCCGCGGTCGCGGAGCGCATTGCCCCGTTCGTGGGCCTCGCGGCTTAGCGGTCCGGCGGCTAGCGCCGCGTCCGGTCATCCGTCCCGCGGACATCGAACGCCGCGAACCCGCGGAACGAGTTCAGCCAGTACCGGACTCTGCGGGCCCAGCCCCGCTCCTCACGGTACCCCCGGCGCGGGATGGCGGCGAGCCACCCCGTCTCGGCGGTCCCGTGCTCGTACCGGATGTTGTGGCGGAGGTCCACGTTCCGCTCCAGGCCCGCGACCGCCTCGGTGATTCCTGCCATGATTGAGTGCATCCGCCTCCGCGCCGATGGTGATTTTGCCGGCGTAGGTGGGCAGCCGCACCCGTCGGGACCGTCGCACGACGGTATTTCCTTAAATAGGCCCAAATCCCGTCCCAGCCTCCATGACGGTCGAGGCCCGGATTCGCGTGCATCACCGGGGTTGCACCACAGAGAAGACCCACGGGGCCACGACGGTGACCCAACTGTCGAACGACAGTCACACCTCCATCTTCCTAGTGACCGGCGAGACGTCGGCCGATGTGGACGAGATGCTCCGGAGCCTCGAGGGGAGCCTCTCGGGCCACACGATCCTATGCCGGTCCCCGCAAGTCGCGATGGTCCGCGGAGGGTGCCCGCCGTCCGGGGTCGAGGAATGCATTCTCTCCTACGGGTGTCCGATCATCTGGCCCGCCCTGTTCTCGGACGGGCGGGAGCTGTACACGATCGTTGCCCCATCGCGGGAGCGGGTGAAGCAGCTCCTCGAGCGGCTCCAGGACTTCGGGGGCGCGAACCTGGAGGCGGTCTCCGACGTCGGCCCCGAGTCCCTCCAAATCTCCTTGAACCTCGCCCACATCGCGGGGGTGCTCACGAAGCGGCAGCTCGCGGTCCTGACGACGGCGGTGAAGGCGGGATACTACCGGTCGCCGCGCCGGACGACGACGGAGCGCTTGGCGGGCGCCTTCGGTCTGTCCCGCACGACGTTCGAGGAGCACCTCCGGAAGGCAGAATCGAAGGTCCTCAACGGTGTGATGGAGGTCCTGGGGAGTCACCCGATGGTTGCTGCCGTTGCACGGGAGGGCGGCGGGCGATTCCCCGCGAGCCGGTCCGGCTGAGCGGTACTACCCGCTGTTCAGGCGGAGGACCCAACGCCGGTTCCGCTCCTGAATCACCGCAGCCCCGCAGGTCCGGCACCGGTAATACGAAACCGTGCCCCCCACGCCGAGGTACGCGAGTTCCCGGTGGTCGCAGTCCCGTGGACGGATCGGTACCTGCGCCAGCCCGCTTGCAATCGTCGCTACCATGAGGCACTCAAGGGCCGCGCGTCGCATCGGGTTTGACCCGCCATACGGCGGCCGCCACCGCCGGGCTACCGGCCGAACACCTCATCCGCCTTCGACGCGAGCTTGGCGAGGCGGTCCTCCGTGATCCGGTCGTGGCCGACGATGTGGTCCTTCACGTGCTCCGGGTCGTAGTTCATCACGTCGATCACGGTGGGGATCCGGATCGCGTCCCCCATCACCGCCACGGTCCGGACGGGGATCTTCGAGAGGATGTTCGTCCACATCCCCTTGTCCGGGACGCCCGCCAGGGCGGCCTCGACGTCGTTCGGCTCCTTCAGGGACATCACGAAGCGGTTCGCGAGCTGGCTCCGGACCTCGTCGCTGATCCGCGCGGGCCGCTGGTCGATCAGTGCGAGGATGAGGTTGAACTTCCGGGTCTCCCGCGCGAGGCGGCTGAACGTCGGCGCGAGGTCCGCGACGGCCGGGTCGAGGAACTTGTGCGCCTCCTCGAGGAACAGGATCAGCCGCGGGAACTCCGCGTTCCGCTCCGTGTACAGGTCGAACAGCCGTCGCGAGATCACGTTCGCGACGAACAGGTACACGGTCTGGTCCGTGCCGTAGTCCCCGAAGTCGAGCACGACGGACCGCCCATCCCGGATCAGCTGGGCCATCTGGCCGAACGCGTCCTTACCCGTGGGGCTCAGGAACGGGAGTCGGTCGAGCCGCCCGATCCGCCGCTTGAGGGCCGCGAGGGACATCTCGTGGGCCCGCTCCTCCCCGAGCTCCTCCATGGACGCGTGCTTGATCGCGGCGATGAGGTCCCGGCTCCCGCGGTCCTTGTCGATCTCGTACAGCGCGTCGACCATCGGCGGGCTCAGGTTCTGGAGCGCGATGATCAGGTCCTCCGGCGTGATCTCCCCCGTGTTCAGGAGGAACGGATGGGCCTCCTGGTTCTTCGGGTCCAGGGAGAAGATTTCGACCTTGTCCGGGAACCAGTACTTCAGGCCCTGTGTGTTGTCCGTCTTCGAGAAGACGCCGTACTCGGAGTGCATGTCGAACAGGAGGACGCTGGCCGCGTCCCGAGCGAGGATCCCGCAGCACACGAGCTTGTTCAGGATCGACTTCCCCGTGCCCGTGCGGCCGAAGATCGCGAACGGCTTCTCGACGAGCTTCCCGAAGTCGAGGTGGACGTAGAACTTCTCCACGCCGGAGATCGTGCCGATGGGGGCGGACTTCTCCGACGGCTCGTAGATCAGGTCCACGTCCGTCTTCGTCGCGTACCGGCACTGGGAGAAGTACGGCGGAATCGTCTGGGGCTCGCTCAGCTCCCCCGTCTCCTTCTCGATGAGCTGGATCGGCCGGAGCTTCGCCATGGAGTAGAAGATCGGGCCCGCGTAGCCCTCGTCGCTCTCCCCGCGCGGGAGGACGACGTCCTTCACCGCGGACCCCGCGAGCTGCTTCGCGACGTCGCTCTCCTCGTTCAGGATGTCCTCGACGAGGCAGTAGAAGTCGTACCGGTCCCCCTCGACGATCACCGGGTACGCGATCCGGAGCTCCTCCGGGTCCGCGATCTGGAGCTTCGCGACGAGCCCGTCGATGACGCTCGCGGCGACGACCTCCCCAATCTTCATCGCAGCCCCCTCGAGACGCGGTCGAGGTACTCGTGGAAGGCCCCGCGTTTCCGGCCCTCCATCTCCGTCAGGCCATCCAGGACCTGCCTTATGTCCATTCCCATCCGCGTGGCGGTGCGGATGATCATCTCCTGGTAGGCGCCCCGGAGTTGCCGCACGGTGACCGCCATGCGGTGGGCCTCGAGGAGGGGCAGCGGGTACCCGATCGAGATCAGGGACCGGCAGTACGGCGCGAGTTGCCCGAACACGTACTCCGGGTCGTCCTTGTGCGTCCCGACGTCCACGCGGAACCACTTCGGCGCGCGCCCGTGGAAGCGGACGTAGTACACGTCCCCGAGGAGGAGCCCCTTCTGGGCGATGGGCACGCTCGCCGGGGCCCGCACGAACGCGAGGCCGTTCCCGCCCGATCGCGCCTCGCACCGTTTCAGGAAGTCCTCGTCCGTGAGGACGTGGCCGAACGCGTGGAGCTGGGAGTCCTTCGAGACGCCGACGAGGACATGGCCCTGCCGCTCGCACGCCTTCACGAGATGTTCCATGACCTCGAACCGCTTCGGGAACTCCTGGAGCGCGCCGTCCACCGCCACGATCAGGTCCCGGGAGTCCGTCGCGTAGTTCGCCGCGACCTCCCCCTCGATGAACCGGCGGAGCTCGTTCACCATCTCACGGTGGGGCTCGCTCGCGTTCCGGGTGAACTCGTACAGGGCCCGGAGGCGCTCGTCCTGCGTCTCCACGTACTCCTTCCACGTGGACACGCCCGCGGCCCTCTGGACGAGCCGCCAGTCCTCCCGGTGGTACGCCTCCCCGTCGAACCGGTACCGCAGGAGGGCCACGGAGACGAGGGCGAGCCACCAGCTCGAGATGTTCAGGAGGAAGCTGTACGAGCCGTCCACCGCGACGAGGTCGCGGGCCCCCTCGGCGGGCTCGAACGGGTGGAACTCGGGGACCTTGTCCGCCGGGATCGGGACCTCCACGTGGGCCTGCAGCGCCTTCGCGAGCTCCGTTTTCATCTCGTCCGCGAAGCTCATGAGAGGTACTCGACCCGGGATTCCTGCTCCGGCGTCATCGCGACGCGGATCCGCCCCGGGAACTTCTCTGCGACCTCCGTGAGGTGCGTGATCAGGATCACCTTGTCGAAGGACTCGCCCATCCTGAACAGCTTCGCGACGAACAGGTCCCGCGAGGACTCCGTGTCGAGGGAGCCGAGGTCCCCCTCGTCGATAAACAGCGTCTTCATCCGGCCGTACGTCCGCCCGACCTGGGGCATCGACGCAAGCTCCCGCGCGATCGCGAACCGCAGGGCGGCGTTGATCTGGGTCTTCTCCCCGCCGCTGAACTCCCCGACGTCGTGCCACTGGCCGTCCACACCCTCCACGAGGATCCGAATCCCGTGCCCTTTCCCCTCCTCGTACGTCTCGAGCCGAATCTTCGAGAACCGGCCGTCCGTGAGGTCGCCCAGGTTCTTCGAGGCCTCGATCTGGAGCTCGGGGAGGAGCTGGTGGACCGCGTACATCACGATGCCCTTCTTGTGGAACACCTGGTCCTTCAGGATTGCCAGAGTTTCCCGCTCCCGCAGCATCGACTCGAGCGTCGCGGCCGCCTCCGCGTTCCGTCGCTCGTCCTCCTCGATTTCCGCGATCACCTGCCGCCGCTCCGCGAGGAGGGTCTGGGACCGGGAGGCTGCGACCTTCGCGTCCTCGAGCTCCCGCCGCAGCGAGTCGAGCCGGTCCCGCGCGGCGGTGTAGGCCTCGTCCGCCACCTTCAGGTCCGCCAAGGCGGTCTCCGCCGCGGCGAGCTCCTTGTGGAGCGCGTCGCGCTGGGCGGTCAGCCCCTCGAGCAGCTTCGACGCGTCCCCCGCCGCGCGCAGGGTCCGCTTCTTGGCCTCGAGCTCGTCCCGCTTCGGCTTCAGTCCGGCGAGGAGGTCGCGGACCGCCGCGAGGCGCTTCCGGGAGTCCTCCGTGAACCCGATCCTCGCGACCTCCCGGTCCTTCGCGTCGAGCTCGGCGTCGAGCTCGGCGAGACGGGCCGCCTTCGCGTCGACCTCCCGCCGGATGTCCTCCTTCACCTCCTGGATCTGGCGGGTGAGCTCGGACAGCAGGAAGGAGTCCTCGTTGATCTTGCCCACGCCTGCCCGCACGTCCTCGAGTTGGATCCCCGCCTTACGCCGCTCCAGGTCGAGCTCCTTCAGGATCTCAGATCGTCCCGCGAGCCAGGCGATCTCCTTCTCGATGCGGGCGATCCGCTCCCCGAGGGCCCCTTCCTGGCGCAGGAGATCGAACGCCTCCTCCCGGGAGACGTCCGTGCGGAGCCCCGCGATCCTCTTCTCGGCCGCGAACAGCTTCTCGCTGAACTGCCGGAGCTTCTTCTCGTGCTCCTGGAGCAGGTCCTTGCGCCGCTGGTACACCGCCTCGCGGTCCTTCAGGACCAGCTGGTGGTGCTGCTGGAGGTCCCGGAGCCGGTCTCCCTCCTCCTGGAGCCCGTCGTACCCCTTCGTGGCGTCTTCCAGGAGGGAGATCTCCGCCTTCAATCGCTCCGTGCGCTCCGCCTCCGTGGCGGTGGCCGCGATGCGGCTCTCTAGGTTCGCGAGCTGCCTGCGGCCCTGGGCGATCGCGGATTCCGCCTTCACGAACGCGGTGTGCCGGACCTCGAGCTCCTTCACTCGCTCCGCGAGGTCCCCCGCCTCCGCGGCGAGCGTCGCAGCGGTGGCAGCGGCCGCGGCCCCCTCCGCCTCGAGCCTCGCGAGGTCCTCCCGGAGGGCGGGCAGCCTCCCGAGCCGCTCCGCGCGGGTCGCAATCTCCCGTTCCTGGGACTCCACATGTGCGGCGATGCCGTCGTGGCGCTCCTTCGCGAGCGCCTGGGCCCGCTCGAACGTCTCGAGGCGGAACAGCTTCTGGAAGATCTGGAGCCGCTCGGACCCCCGCTGGGATCCGAGGTCCTTCATCTCCTCCTGGCGGACGAACGTGGAGTTCGTGAAGCCCGCGTAGTCGAGGCCGAGGACCTCCCGGATCGCGGCTTCCCTCTCCGGGATCGAGCCGCCGATCGACTCCCCGTCCCGGCGGAGTTCGAGGTACGGCTCCTTCTTCGTCGTGAAGCCCCGCCTCACCTCGTACCGCGCGTCGCCCTGCCGAAAGGCGACCCGCACGTACCCGCCGGGCCGGCAAATCTCGTCGATTGTCGCGTTCGCGGGCGGGTCCGTCCGCGTCGTGGACTTGTACAGGGCGAACGTGATCGCGTCGAGGATCGAGGACTTCCCCGCCCCCGTCCTCCCGGTGATCACGGTGAACTTCTCCGGGAACCGGATCGGCGGGTCCGTCCTCGCGAGGTACCGCATGAAGCCCTTCATCTCGATCTCCTCGATCACGAAGCCGTCCCCCGCCGCGGCGGCCTCGGGCGCCGCCTCCGGAGGCACCTCGACGGCGTCGTCCGCCCTCACCCGAGCACCTCCCTGAGGATTCGCTCGCCTTCCGCGCGGATCCCGTCCCGGCGCGGGTCCTTCGCGTAGTTCGTGTCGATGAAGTCGCCGAGGAGCCTGAGCGGGTCCAGGGTGTACTCCGTGGGCGCGAGCACCTCCCGCACGGCGGGGACCCAGCGCACCTCGTAGTGGAACGTCCCCTGGAGGCGCTCCGCGATCCTGCGTTCGTCCACGCGGAGCCGCTGGGAGTCCGGGATCGTGATCTCGAGACGGACCATCGCGTCCTCAATCGTCCCCGGGATCGCGCCCAGGATCCTCGGCGTCGGGTCCTCGCCCGCCTCGACCGTGACCTCGACCTTCACCATCGCCCGCGCAGGCAGGGCGACGAACTCCCACGACTTGGCCTCCGGGCTGAGCGCGACGAAGCCCTTCGGGTCCCCGCGCTCGCCCCAGTCGATCCGCTCCGGCGCGCCCGTGTACACGACCTTGTCGCCGAGCCGCTGGTGGAGGTGGATGTGGCCGAACAGCGCGAGGTCCACGGAGTCCGGCACCATGTCCCGCGTGAAGCTGAACTCCCCCGGGATGTGCTCCAGATAGCTCGTGCTCGCGACCCGTGCTCCCTCCACGTAGAAGTGGCCGAACAAGACGCGGAAGTCGACGCCCGTCATCTCCGATGCGCGGTTCTCGATCCACTGCTTCCACAGGCCCCGCGCGGCGACGTACGCCTCCTCGATTGTGAGGGACTCCGCCTCTGGGATCCCCCGCCTCTTCGCGCTCTCGAGGACCTGCTCCGGGTGCAGGTACGGGAGCATCAGGAAGCCGACCGTGCGGCCCGCGACGACCTTCGTGATTGCCTCCGGGTTCCGGAACACGCGGACGTGCGGGTACCCGCGGAAGTCCTCGAGGCTCGTGGACCGCGCGTCCGCGCGGGGCTGGTCGTGGTTCCCCGCGAGGAGCCAGACCTCGATGCCCGCCTTCCCGAGGGGCTCGATCACGTCCCTCCGGACGAGCTCCCGGAACGCGGGCGCGACGTTCGGGCGGTCGAACAGGTCGCCGAGGACCACGAAGAGGGCCGAGCCGTGGTCGATCGCCCACTGCGCCGCGCGGGCGAAGTTACGGTGCAGGTCCATCGCCCGCTCCGAGACGCCGGTCTCGGGGTCCACCCGGAAGCCGAAGGAAATCCCCTCGTGGACGTCGCCCACGCACACGATCTCGTGCATGATCGCGGCGCGAGAACGCCCCGTGCCTAGATATAGATGCTTTGGGAAGGTCGCCGAAAGTATCGGACGAATCGCCCGCGAGTGCGGGCTTCTCTGGGAAATCCCCACTCACCGTTCATGATCCCGGGTCGTGCGTTCGGGGGCTCAACGAAGGAAAAGGTGCCCTTGATTCGACCGTGGGGTTGGGGCTGGGGACGCCGGCCGTGGATCGTCCTGCCGTGGGGGCTTCTGGCCCCGCCGGTTCTGGTAGGGCTGGCTGCGTGGGTACCGGTGGCGGTGGGGACGCGGCCTGCGCCCGCGATGAGCCTGCGGGATCTGTGGGCGGCCGTTGGGTTTATCGCGCATGTGACCCCTGCGGACCGTTGATGCCCCGGGGCCTCACGGGGGGACGCGTCGTGGGCGCGACCCGCTGGTCGCACTACCAGCCGTCGGCGCTCCTCGTGGCGGGCCTCCTCTTCCTCATGTTCATCGCGTTCGGCGTCGTGATGATCCTCGGCCTCGCGGGGTACTTCCGCTGATGGGGCCGGAGGCGGCGAATCTTTATTCGCGGGCCGCCGCATCGCGCGGCGATGCCGGAGGTCCTACGCCTGGGCCAAGGGGAACCCGAGCGGGCCCGGGTCGCGGTCGTGGGCTGCGGCGGGGCGGGGTGCAACGTCCTCCAGCAGGTGCCGCGGGACCTCGGGATCACGCGGGTCGCGCTGAACGACGCCCCGCACCTCTCCATGGCGGGGATTCCCGCCCGCCTGATCCTCGCGAAGGAATCGCTGGCCGGCCTCGCGTCGATGGCCGAGGCCGCGGTGAAGGAGCTCGCGTCCCCGGAGGAGAAGTCGATCGCCGGGGCGGTCCTCAACCACGACCTCGTCGTCCCCGTGTCGGGACTCGGCGGGGAGACGGGTGGGCCCGCCGCGGCGCTCGTGGGCCGCGTGTGCCGGATCCTCGGGACGGCTTCCATGGCCCTCGTCACGATGCCGTTCTCCGCGGAGGGCATGAACCGACGTGCCGCGGCGGGGAGGGCGCTGGACTTCCTCGCGAAGAAGGTGGACGGCGTCGTCGCGTTCTCGAACGACGAGCTCCTCACGCTGGCGCCCCAGCTCCCGCTCCTCCAGGCGTTCCGGGTGCTCGGAACGATTATGGTCCGCCCCCTGGCGGACCTCGCGCGGTCGATGACCCGTGCGGACGCCGCGACCCTGCGGGACTTCCTCCGCGGGGTCCCACGGTGGCGCTTCGGCGCGGGGGAGGGGCGGGAAAAGCACCGCGCGTTCGCAGCGGTCGAGGAGGCGATGACCTCGCCCTGGCTGCCCGCGGACAAGGACGCGATCGAGCGAGCCGTCGCCATCGGGTCGTCGGCGGACCTCGCCGAGCCCGTCGCCAAGGAGCTGATCCACGAGCTGCGGCTCGCGGTCCCGCGCGCCTCGATCCTGTTCGGCGGCTACCCGGACCCGGCGCTCGGGGACCGGATGCGGCTGAGCCTCCTGGTGGGCTGGTAAGGACCGGGCGAGGCTCCCTATTTTTAATACATACCGCGTGTCTAACGGAAATGCGCCCGCTACACGCGTAGTCGCGGGCGACAGCGGCAGGTGCAGATCATGGCGGAAGAGAAGGCGGCGGCGGAGGCCCTCCCCCCCGCGGCGTGCGCGAACTGCGGGTACCCGACGGAGCGCGCGGAGGAGTACTCCGTGGACATCGCGGGCCGCGAGGTCCGGTTCGTCGCGGACCGTTGCCCGAACTGCGGGAACGAGTACGTGAACGCGCCGGAGATCCTACTCCCGGACCGCCCCCTCCTCTCCGCGTTCGAGCCGAAGGCGACGCCGATTGGCACGTACCGCCGGGTCACGAGCGCGACGAGCCGGGACCCGGGGTTCCGGGCGCAGCCCGGGGACAAGGTCGCCGCGACCCTCCTGTGGTACCTGCTCGACAAGAAGCTCGCGGACGTCGCGATCCTCGCGCACCACAGCACGTCCGAGGAGCCCGTCGTCGCGACCACGAAGGAGGAGCTCTCGAAGGCCTGGCAGATCCGGATGGGCCCGGGACGGGCGATTGCTACAGGCAGCGGGCTCCGCACGAACCTCCTGACCCTGGCCCAGCTGAAGGCATTCGCCGAGCGGGACCGAGGGGCGCACCCGCGCGTCGCCGTGATGGGCCGGCCCTGCCAGATCTACACGGTGCGGAAGCTCCTGTGGGGCGAGTACGTGCCCGGGTACGAGCTCGCGTTCGCTCTCGGGACGTTCTGCTACGGGAACTTCGCGCCGGCCGCGTGGGGCGCGCGCCACCTGCGGGACCTGCTGGGCTTCGACCCCACGGAGATCCGGAGCGTCGTGTTCGGCGAGGAGCTCCAGTTCACGTCCGTCCGGGGCGCGGTGAAGCGGGTCCCGGTCGCCGACGTCGCCGGTCTCGTGAACGCGAACTGTCTCCAGTGTTACGACTTCAGCGTGTCCTTCAGCGACGTGAGCGTGGGCCACATCGGCGGCGACGAGATGCTCGAGGCCGCGATTCTCCGGACGGACCTCGGCCAGCGGGTGTTCGACGGGGCCGTGCGGGACGGGTACCTCGCGACGTCCGAGGCGATCTACGGGAAGATGGACTCCGCCGCGGAGGAGCAGCGCGTCGTGAAGTTCCTCTCGACGATGGTGGACGTGAAGCGGCAGCTCACGCGCGAGCTCCGGTGAGCCCCGTCACCCGCCCGAATGGGCCACGGACACGATCCTCCGCTCCAGGAAGAGCATGTCCACCGCCCGCACGGACAGGGCCACGGTGTCGCCGTGGCGGGCGATCGCGTACGGCGCGCCGGCGTCCGACGCGGTCCGGGTCAGCCACGCCTCCCACGCCTCCGGGTCCGAGCCCGTCACCTCGAGCGTGACGCCCTCGTACCAGTTCGCCCACTGGGTGAGCCGGCAGCCCTCGACGAGGAGGTCGTCCGTGACGGAGTCCGCGAGCCACCGCTGCATGTCCCCGTCCGCCGCGCTCTGCTGGGCCCCCGCGATCGCCGCGGAGATCTCCGCGCTCGCGGAGTCGACCGCGAACTTCGCGCCCGTGTAGTTCCCCGCATCCTGCCGGCGCTGGGCGTCCCGGAGCGCGCCGACCGCGAGGCCGAGGGGCTGCTGGACGCGGGCCGTCCCAAGGGGCGTCGACGCGCCCTGCGCGGTCCACGCGTCGAGGGTGGCGGACTCATTCAGGAGCGACGCCCGCACGGACGTGAGGTTCTCCTGGGTCACGCGGACCACCTGGCGGTCCACGCCCTCCGCGCGGATCGTGAGCAGCTCCACCCCGGAGCCCTCCACGGAGAACGCGGGCCCCATCAGGGTGACGAGGTCGAGCCGGAGCTGCCCGGGGCCGTTGCGGCCGCGGCTCCCCTGCCACTCCAGGGAAGGCCCGTCCGTGACGCGGGCGCCGTCCGACTGGCGGCGGACGATCCCGCCCGCCTCGTACGTCAGGACCTGGGGCGGATACTGGCGGTTCCGGAGGTCGAGGGTCAGGCGGCCCCCGCCGCCCTCCGACGTCGAAAGGTCCCCGCACGCGAACGCGCCCTGGAACCGGCGGGAGATCTCGAAGTAGATCCAGCGGATCGCGGTCGGGTCCGACGCGAAGTAGAACGTCCCGCCCGTGGTGTCCGCGATCTCCGTGAGCAGCGCGGCGTCCGCGTCGCTCGAGAGGCCGATCGTGAAGACGATGAACCCGCGGTCGCGCGCCTGCCGCGCCGCCTGCCGCGCCTGGGCGTCCGCGACCGCCTTGCTAGGGAAGGTGTTCTGCCCGTCCGTGAGGAGGATGATGATCCGCGCGTGGCGGGGGTCCCCGTACCCCGCGAGCTCGTTCACGGCGACCTGGAGGGCGGCCCCGAAGTTCGTGCTCCCGCGGGAGTCGATCGTGTCGAGGTCCGTCTTCGCCTCCGAAAAGTCCGGGTAGCAGTTGTGGGACGGCGACACGAGATGGTGGGGGGCGCCGCCGACGTTCTCCCGGGTGAGGTGGGCGACGCTGTCGAAATCGACGATCGCGACGTGGTCCGGGCACGCGAGGCGGCCGATGTACTCCTTCGCCCCCGAGATCCGGAGGCGGCCCGGGTCGTTCCACACCATCGATCCGGACGAGTCGATCGCGAGCACCACGTCCTGGTCGATCCTCGTCACGCGGCCCTGGTTGAAGTGCGGGACGAACTGGAGGACGACCTGCGAGGAGCCCGCGGAGGGGTCGAACGTGAGGATCCCGACGGTGGGGCCCTGGAAGGGGGAGACGCCCTCCGTGCCGAGCGGGATGCCGATCGTCACCGGGCTCCCGCGCTGGCCCGGGCCGGGCGTCGTGAGGGGCCCCTGGACGAGCCCGTGGACCGTGGAGAAGGTGGAGAGCGCGGACTCCGTCGTCACGAACTCCGCGTCGTACTGCTGCTTCGGGACGACATCCACGAGGGCGACGCCCAGGAAGATGACCATCACGAGCAACGCGAGCATCGCCGCGACCGCGGAGGCGACCCCGGAACGGTCGCGCCTCAGGCGCCTCACCATGGGAACCGTGACGAACGATGGGCGGGGGCGGGGATAGTGGTTCGGCCCTCGCTTTCATCCGTGATTCCCGGAGCTGAGACCCGGTCTCAGGTTCCGGAACGCGGGCCGCGGCGGGATCCGGACTACGCCTCGTGGGCGTGCCCGTGGCCGTGGTGGCCCTCGGACTGGTCCGGGGCCGCCTCGCCCTTCCGGCTGAAGGACTGCCCGCACCCGCACGACGCGACGTTGTTCGGGTTCGTGATCGAGAAGCCGCTGCCCTGGACGCTCTCCACGTAGTCGACGGAGGATCCGTCCACGAACTCCCGGGACGTCGGGTCGACGACGACCTTGATCCCGCCGTCCTGGACCACCTCGTCGCCCTCGTGGACCTTGTTGTCGAGGGCCATCCCGTACCGGAAGCCGGAGCACCCGCCGCCCGCGACGTAGACCCTCAGGTACGTGTCCTCGACGGTCCCGTTCTTCGCAATCAGCTCCTTGAGCTTCTTCGATGCGGTCTCGGAGAGGGAAAGCTGCATCATCGCGCTCACCTGCGCACCCGAATCATCGGCCCGGGTTATTTAAGGGTTTGGCGCTGGTTTCGGCTCACCGCAACCGCCTCGACAGGTACTCCCGCTCTGCCCCGTACCCCGCGGAGCGGTACAGGGCCATCGCGGCGAGATTCGCCTCCGCGACCTCGAGCTTGATCGTCGCGTAGCCCTTCGCCCGCGCCCACCGCTCCGACTCTTGGATGAGGAACCGGCCCACGCCCCGCCCGCGATGCTCCGGCGCCACCCAGATGTCGTACACGAACCCCACGGGGCTCGGCGAGGAGAACGGCGTGAGCTCGCCCAGGATCACGTACCCGAGGAGCCGCCCCGCCGCGTCCTCCGCGACGAACCGCTCCCCGCGGCGGCCCTCCACGAAGTCCGCCGCGTACTCCCGGAAGTGGGCCTCGAACGCCGCGCGGTCCAGGCCGACCCTCTCGTCCTCCGGGACGTCTCGCCACACGGTCTCCATCGTCGCCCGCCAGATCGTCGGCTCGTCCGACCTCCGCGCGGGCCGGAGGCGGAGCGCGTCCCGGTCGTCACCCGCCATCGGGATCCGCCCTGGCTATGGCGCCTCCCCATATGGTCCTTCCTTCTTCGGCTGAGAGACCGGCTCCATGTACAGCCGTCCAGAGACGATCCGGCCGTTCCACAAGCGGAACAGGGTGACGCCGCGGAGGTCGAACTTCGTCCCGTCCGCCCGCACCCCGTGCCATCGCCACTCCGTCCAGACCGTGTCCCCGTCCACCGCGGTGCGGAGGATGTCCGCGCGGAAGTCCGGGACGCGGGCGAACATCGACGCCCAGTTCTTCCGGACCTGGTCCCGCCCGTGGAACCCCCGCTCCGGGTGCGCGGGCTGCTCGCTCTCGTAGTCCGGGTCGACGAGCGCGACGATGCCCTCGAGGTCGTGGGCGTTGAACGCCTTC
>DATBXC010000116.1:0-9837 GCA_036514455.1 Thermoplasmata archaeon
GAGAACGTCCTCAGCACGACGAACCGCAACTACACGGGGCGGATGGGGAACCCCCTCGCCTTCACCTACCTGGCCTCGCCCGCCACCGCCGCCGCCACGGCCATCTACGGGGAGATCGCGGACCCGCGGGAGGTGGCCTGATTGGGCCGCGCGTGGAAGTTCGGCGACAACATCTCGACCGACCTCATCGCCGCCGGGCGCTTCTACCACCTGCGCTCGAACCTGCCCGAGCTCGCGATACACACCCTGGAGGACGCCCGCGCGGACTTCGCCCCGAACGTGAAGGCCGGGGATTTCGTCGTCGGTGGGCGGAACTTCGGCAAGGGGAGCTCGCGGGAGCACGCGCCCGTCGTGATCAAGATGTGCGGGACGCGGGCGGTGCTCGCGAAGTCCTTCGCTCGCATCTTCTACCGGAACTGCATCAACATCGGACTGCCCGCGGTCGTCGTGGACGCGGACCGGATCGACGACGGCGACGAGCTCGACATCGACCTCGAGGGGGGGATCGTCCACGACCGGACGAAGAAGGTCGAGCTGAAGTTCCCGCCCCTTCCGCCTGTGATGGCGCGAATCCTGGAGGAGGGCGGGCTCGTCGAGTACATCAAGAGGCACGGCGACCTCGTAATCGCCGGGACGTGACGATGGGGGACGCGACATGGGCGGGATGACGACACCGAGCTTGGACATCGTGAAGCCCCGGATCGACCGGGGGCTTGACGACATCTACGTCAAGGAGACCACGATCTGCCTCGTCGACGGGGAGAAGGGCCGGCTCCTGTACCGCGGGTACGACATCCGGGACCTCGCGAAGCACTCCACGTTCGAGGAGACCGTCTTCATCCTGATCCACGGGCGCCTCCCCAGGCGGGAGGAGCTCGACGAGCTCCGGGCGGACCTCGCCGCGGCCCGGCCGATCACGAAGGAGATGGTCCGCCTCCTGAAGGAGATGCCCAAGGACGCCCCGCCCATCGACGTCCTCCGGACCGCGATCTCGTACTTGAGCAACTTCGACGCGGAGCGGGACGACGCGTCCCGGGACGCGAACATGCGGAAGACCCAGCGCTTGATCGCCGCGTTCCCGACGATCGTCGCGGCGTTCCACCGGGTCCGCCAGGGACAGCGGGCGATCAAGCCGAACCCGAAGCTCGGGCTTGCGGCGGACTTCATGCGGATGCTCACGGGGAAGCGGCCGGACAAGCTCTCCGCGCGGGTGATGGACGTGGCCCTGATCCTCCACGCGGACCACTCCATGAACGCGTCCTCGTTCGCGGCGACCGTCGCGGCCTCGACCCTCGCGGACCTGTACAGCGCGATTGTGGCCGCAATCGCGACCCTCAAGGGTCCGCTCCACGGCGGAGCGAACGAGGCGGCCCTCAAGACGATGCTCGCTGTCGGGAAGCCGGAGCGGGCCGAGGAGTATGTGATGGACACCCTCCGGAACAAGGGGAAGATCTTCGGGTTCGGGCACCGCGTATACAAGACGTACGACCCGCGGGCCATAATTCTGAGGGACTACTCCCGCCAGCTCGCGGAGCGGAGCGGGCAGATGGACCTATTCCAGGTCGCCGAGATCATGCAGGAAACCGTCGTGCGGGAGCTGAAGGCGAAGCAGATCTACCCGAACGTGGACTTCTACTCGGGCCTCGTGTACCACCTTCTCGGCCTTCCGCCGGACCTCTTCACGCCGATCTTCGCGGTCTCGAGGATCTCCGGGTGGACTGCCCACGTGATGGAGTACTGGCAGGACAACCGCCTCGTGCGGCCGCTCGACTACTACGTGGGGCCCACGGAGGCCCCCTACGTCCCAATCGACCGGCGCTAGGCCGAGGGGGGCGGCCGACGCCGACCCCATTCCGCAATCAGGGCGTTCCAGCTGTCGGGTGAAAGGGAGTCGACGACGTCCGCCACACCGTTCGTCCGCTCCAGCGCCCGCCATTGGCTCTTCCCGGCCCTGCGAATTCCGATGAAGGCAATCTCCCGCCACTCCACGTATCCATCCGCAAGGCGACGCTCCTCCGGGGTCGGGTACCAGAAGTGGACACCGCGCTCCGTGAACGCGATCGCGGTCGGCCGGGGCCCTGCCTCAATCGCGGCCCACACGGGGAAGATTGCAAGGAAGCCGAGGGCGAGGCCGGCGACCAGACCGAACCCGACGCGGTCCTCGGGTCGCATTCGCGGAATCGCAACGAGGATGATCGACGCCACGGCCCCCGCCACCACCGCCACGACGGCGGCCCCCGCGGCGCGCTCCGCGAACCCCCATCCGGCGTTCGCCCGCCACGGCAACGTCTCGTCGCGCGCCAATTGCTGCTCCTTGACCTCCACCGGGCGTACGGATTGGGTCGCTTCGGCGTGGAGGGAAGCCCGGCGACGGCCCTCCCGGAGGGCCCAGACCCATGCGGCCAGGAATGGCAGGTTGACGGCAATCCCGAACGACCGTGCCAGCGCATCTCCGTACACGGTGGCCGCGAGCCCCGCGATTCCCACGAAGCACCAGAAGAAGAGCGCGAAGAACGCGACCTGCCACATGCCCGGGCCAACCGTGCCGCGGCCCTTGCCGTGGCCCTCCCGGCACTCCCACTCCCAGCACCGCCGGCACACGTAGAACCGGTCCACCTTGCACCACATCAGGTGCAGGACCCATCGCCCTCGGAAGAGCGCACCGCATCGCGCGCACATTCGACGCATGGTAGAGAGGAAATGGACCGGCACGCATTAAGGGGACCGTGGGCACGCCGACGGACCTCCCCGCCGCTACCGTTAAGAGCAGCGTAACTGTGTCCTTTCCTGGACCATGACCAAGCTTGTTCTGAAGCCGCCCGCCGACGGGCACAAGGTCATCATCTCAGGGAGCCAGCTCAAGGTCCCCGACGATCCGATCATCCCGATTATCGAGGGCGACGGCATCGGGCCCGACGTGACGCGGGCTGCGCGGCGCGCGATCTCCGCGGCCGTCGAGCAGGCGTACGGCGGGCGCCGGAGGATCGTGTGGTACGACGTGCCCGCGGGCGAGACGGCGATGTTCAAATGGGGCGACCTGCTGCCGCAGGCGACCTTCGACGCAATCCGCGAGTACGTGGTCGCGCTCAAGGGTCCGCTCACGACGCCGATCGGCGGCGGGTTCCGGTCCCTGAACGTCGCACTCCGCCAGGGCCTGGACCTGTACGCGAACACGCGGCCGGTGTACTGGCTCCCGGGCGTCCCGAGCCCGATGAAGCACCCGGAGCGGATGGACATCGTGATCTTCCGGGAGGCGACCGAGGACGTGTACGCGGGAATCGAGTGGCAGAAGGGCTCGCCCGAGGCGAAGAAGCTCCTCGAAATCCTCGCGCGGGACTTCAACGTGAGGCTCCCCGAGGACAGCGGGCTCGGCCTCAAGCCGATCTCCGAGTTCAAGTCGAAGCGTCTCGTCCGGAAGGCGATCCGGTACGCAATCGACCACGGCCGGCGCTCCGTGGCCCTCGTCCACAAGGGGAACATCATGAAGTACACGGAGGGCGCGTTCCGCGAGTGGGGGTACGAGGTCGCCCGGCAGGAGTTCCCGCAGCAGACCGTGACGCTGGACGAGGTGAACCGGAGCTATGGCGGGACCCCGCCGAAGGGCAAGGTCGTGATCAAGGACGTCGTCGCGGACAACATGTTCCAGCAGCTCCTCACCCGCACGGAGGACTACGACGTCCTCGCGACGACGAACCTGAACGGGGACTACCTGAGCGACGCGGCCGCGGCCCAGGTCGGCGGCCTCGGCGTGGCCCCGGGCGGGAACATCGGGGACCACCACGCCCTGTTCGAGCCGATCCACGGGACTGCGCCGAAGTACGCGGGCCTCGACAAGGTGAACCCGACCGCGGAGATCCTCGCGGGCGGGATGATGCTCGAGCACCTCGGATGGCGGGAGGCGGGGGACGCGCTGCGCGAGGCCGTCAAGAGGACGATTGCGCAGAAGGTCGTCACGTACGACCTCGCCCGCCAGATGGAGGACGCCCACGAGGTGCGGTGCTCGGAGTTCACGGACGCCGTGATCCGGAACCTGTAATCCTCCCGAGGGCGCCACGCGGGGTTATATAGACTCCCCGCCTTCGCAACGCGAGCGGAACCGCAATCCGCGGCCCGCCCCCGGGGACCGCTGTGCCGCCCGTCTGTGACCCGACCGGGACCGAGCCCTGCCGGGTGGACCTCGTCTTCCTCCCGGACTGGACGCAGCTCGCCGTGTGGATCATCAACGCGTTCGTCGTCGCGGTCCTCCTGTACGGGCTGTGGTCCCGCTACCGGCTCTGGAGGAAGGGCGCGGCGGGCTCCACGGGCGCCTCGTTCTGGCACCACCTGAGGATGCTCATCGCGGTGTCCGTCCTCCAGAAGAAGGTCGCCCGCCGCCGCTTCGCGGGCGTGATGCACATCCTGATGTTCGCGGGGTTCATCGCCCTCGGCATCGGGACGACGATCGTCGCCCTGAATGTGGACATCCTGAAGCACTTCGACGTCGACGTCCTCCGCGCCCAGCCCTACCTGATCTTCGAGGTGGCCCTGGAGTTCATGGGCCTCGCGTTCATCGTCGGCCTGGCGATGGTCTTCTACCGCCGGCTCGTCGAGCGGCCGAAGTACCTGAGGCACGAGCGGAAGGACCTGTACCTCCCCGGGATCCTGCTCCTCCTCCTCGTGCAGGGATTCGTCCTCGAAGGGGTCCGGCTCGCGGTCCTCCAGCCGAAGTGGCAGGAGTGGTCCTTCGTGGGTTACGCGTTCTCCCTCCTGTTCCGCGCGGTCGGGGTGAACGAGAGCCTTGTGACCGTGGCCGTGGACCCGGGGTTCGTCACAATCACCGCGGTCCCCGCCCTCGCGTGGGCGTACGCCATCCTGTGGTGGTTCCACGCGGGCACGACGTTCTACTTCGCCGCCACGCTCCCGTGGACGAAGGCGAGCCACTTCCTGTTCAGCCCCGCGAACACGTACTTCGAGCGCGCGGTCCCGTACGGTCGGCTCGACAAGCCGTTCGACGTGGACGACCTGATGAAGCCGGACGCCCCGCAGCCCGCGCTCGGCACCGCGACGACGCAGACGCTCCCGTGGTTCGACCGCCTCCAGCTCGACGCGTGCACAATCTGCGGGCGGTGCACATCCGTGTGCCCCGCGTGGAGCACGGGGAAGACGTTGGACCCGATGCGGGTGATCCTCGACCTCCGGGACGCGATGGTGAAGGAGGCGAAGGGCGTCCCGCTCGGCGAGCCGCTCCCGGAGTACGTCGGGGTCGACGAGCTGTGGGCCTGCACGACATGCATGGCGTGCATGCAGGAGTGCCCGGTGTCGATCCGCCACGTGCCGTTCATCGTGAACCTCCGGCGGAACCTCGCGCTCGAGCTCGGCCGGATCCCGGAGGAGGCGCAGGGGATGCTCCGGAACATCGAGACGAACTACAACCCCTGGGGCATCGCGTGGGACCAGCGGGCCCGGTGGGCGGAGGGCCTCGGCGTCAAGACGGCGGCGGAGGCCGCCGCGGCGGGCGAGGCCGTGGAGGTGCTGTACTGGGTGGGGTGCGCGGCCTCGTTCGACGACCGGAACCGGAAGGTCGCGCAGAGCTTCGCGCGGCTCCTCCAGAAGGCGGGCGTGAAGTTCGCGATCCTGGGGACCGAGGAGAAGTGCACCGGGGATCCCGCGCGGCGGATCGGGAACGAATACCTCGCGCAGACGATGATCAAGGCGAACGTGGAGACGCTGAACCGGTACGGCGTGAAGAAGATTGTGACCGCGTGCCCGCACTGCTTCAACGCGATCAAGCACGAGTACCCGGACTTCGGCGGGACGTACGAGGTCGTCCACCACTCCGTGTTCCTCGACGGCCTACTGAAGGCGGGGCGGCTGAAGCCCACGAAGGAGGTCCGGGAGTTCCTCACGTACCACGACGCGTGCTACCTCGGGCGGTACAACAAGGTGTACGACGAGCCCCGGGACGTCCTGATGAGAATCCCCGGCGTGAAGACCGTGGAGATGACGATGTGCCGGGACAAGGGCTTCTGCTGCGGGGCGGGCGGCGCGCGGATGTGGATGGAGGAGAAGGTCGGCGAGAAGGTGAACCACCGCCGTCTGGCCCATGTCGAGGAGACGGGGGCGAAGGCGGTCGCGAGCGCGTGCCCGTACTGCCTGGTCATGTTCGACGACGCCGCGAAGACGAAGGACCGCGAGGATATCGCGCGGTACGACATCGCGGAACTCCTGGAGCGGTCGACGTAGGGGGGTTCCCCTCCCCGGATTCGGAGTGGCTTAGATACTACGGATTGACTAGTTTTTATACTACTCATTCACTAGCATCATCCATGGCATTCGCACTGTTCCCACTGAACGCGGATGTGGCGGCGACAATCGCCCGGGTCCTCCTGGGCGCGCTGTTCCTCGTCCACGGAATCCCGAAGATGAAAGACCTGAAGGGCACGATCGGCTTCGTGAAGGGCACAGGCTTCCCGGGCGGCGCGGCGTTCGCCGTCGCGTTCTCGCTGCTCGAGTTCTTCGGCGGCATCGCCCTCGTGCTAGGGCTCCTCACGCAGGTCGTGGCAGTCCTGTTCGCCCTGGAAATGGTCGCGACGGCCGTGTTCGCGAAGACGAAGCTCGGAAAGAAGTTCGTCCTCGGGTACGAGCTGGACGTGCTCTACCTGGTCCTGGCCATGGTCGTCGCCATGCTCGGCGCCGGCGCGTGGTCCCTGGACGCGGTCCTCGGAATCGCCTAGAGCGCGTCGATCCGCTTCGCGAGCTTGAAGTCCCGGTCCGTGAGCCCGCCCGCGTCGTGCGTCGTGAGGGACAGGGTCACGCTCGTCCAGGAGTTCGTGAGGTCCGGATGGTGGTTCGCGGCCTCGGCCAGAAACGCGACCCGCACGATGAACGCGACCGCGTCCGGGTACGCGTCGAACGTCCAGGTCCGCCGGATCGCGTCCCCCGCGCGCTTCCACTCCGGCACCTCCGCGAGCCTCTTCGCAATCTCCGCCTCGGAGAGCCTCTCCCGGGCCATCGCACCGCCTCGCCCCGGGAAGGC
This sequence comes from Thermoplasmata archaeon, assembly GCA_036514455.1. Taxonomy (GTDB): domain Archaea; phylum Thermoplasmatota; class Thermoplasmata; order RBG-16-68-12; family RBG-16-68-12; genus EA-19. Next base: position 7,016 of record DATBXC010000116.1, read on the forward strand.
GGCGGCGGGTAAGAGGCTGTCGCACCCGGGTGCGGGGCTCAACGGAGGAGGACCTGGCTCTCACAGTAGTCGCAGGTCGCGACCCCATCCCGGTCGATCGTGCGGAGGCTCGCCCCGCAGTTCGGGCACTTCACCTCGACGACCGCCAGGGGCTTGATCGCGGGTGCCGGGGAGAGGGCGGACGCCGACTCCGGCGACGCGAACGCGAAGACGACGCCCCCGACGATCATCAGCATGAACCCGAGCATCGCGGCGAGGACGGGGTGCACGACGCGCGTTACGGCGGCGGCCACGGTCCCGAACATGAACACGAAGAAGCCCGCGAACACGACCGCCATGCCGGCGGCGGTCCGCGTCTTCGCGCGGCGACTCGTGGCCGCGTACCACTGCGGGACCGTCCGGTCCTCGTGGGCCACGCGGCGTCCACGCGCCCGTGCGTAGATGAAGGCACCGGGCCCGTTCGCACGGGTGAGAAGGAGGGGCGGCTCACCTGCCCTTAAGCTCCTTGATCACGGCGGGCAGGAGTTCGAGCACGTTCGCGGTGAAGCCGTAGTGGGCCACCTCGAAAATCGGCGCGCTCGGGTCCGTGTTGATCGCCATGATGAGGCTTGAGTCCTTCATCCCGGAGACGTGCTGCATCGCCCCGCTGATCCCGCACGCGATGTACAGCTTCGGCCGAACGGTCTTCCCGCTCTGGCCGACCTGGCGGGTCTTCGGGAGCCACTCCAGGTCCGTGAGCGGGCGGGACGCGCCGACGACCCCGCCGAGGAGCTTCGCGAACTCCTCCACGAGCGGGAGGTTCTTCTTGTCCTTGATCCCGCGTCCCGCGCTCACGACGATGTCCGCGGCGGCGATGTCGATGTCCTGGACCTGGGGCTTCTCGAACCGGATGAACCGGGCGCCAAGCCTTGATTCGTCGATCGAGACGTCGACCGCCTTGACCGCGGCGGGCGAGGGCAGCGGCTCGGACGCCTTCACCGTGGCGGGGCGGACCGTGGCGACGTACGCGCGGTCGCTCGACACCTCGACCTGCACGTCGAGCTTGTCGTTCAGGATCTTGCGGGTCGCGACAAGGGTCGAGCCCTCCAGCGCGAGGTCGACGCAGTTCGTCACGACCGGGGCCTGCCACGCCGCCGCGAGGGCGGGCGCGAGGTCGTAGCCCTGGGGGGTGTGCGGGAGGAGGACGACCCGCGGGTCCGCGGCCTCCCGGACCTTCTCGAGCGCCTGGACGTACCCGCCCGGGGAGTAGTCCTGGAGGAGCGGATGCTGGACGAGGACGACCTCCGCGTACCCGGCGAGCTGGGACGCGATCCTGTCCACACCGTTCCCGAGGAGGGCGACCTTCACGGCCCCGCCCGCCCCGGACGCGAGGGCCCTCCCGAGGGCCACGAGCTCGAGCGTCGTCGGGCTCAGCTTCCCCTCCCGGTGCTCCGCGACCACGAGGACGTTCGCCATTCCGTCACCCCCGGTAGAAGCCCTTCTCCCGGAGGAGGGCGGCGAGCCGCTTCGCCTGCTCCGGGACGGGACCCGTGAACATCTGCGCCCGCCCCTTCGCCTCGGGGGGCGAGAGCCGGCGGACGCGGAACGCGTAGCCCGCCGCGAAGTCGTCCCACGCGGCGGCCCCGAGCGCGGCGGGCGTGAGCTCCTTGATCGGCTGGCGGGCCGCCTTCATGATCGCGGGGAGGGACGCGTACCGCGGCGTGTTGATGCCGAACTGGACCGTGAGGACCGCGGGCAGCGCGAGCTGGACGACCTGGACGTCCCCGCCCTCGAGCTCCCGGTGGGCGGTCACGGCCGGGGGGGCGACCTCGACCTTCGTCACGACGCTCGCGTGCGGGTGGCCCAGGACCCCGGCGAGGAGCCCGCCCGTGAGGCTGTTGATGTGGTCGTCGCTCTGCACGCCCGTGAGGACGAGGTCGTGGGGGATCGACTTGATCGCGGCCGCGAGGATCCGCGCGACCTTCATCGCGTCGTACGCGGCGGGGTCGTCGTACGCGACCCGCACGGCCTCGTCCGCGCCCTTCGCGAGGGCCTCCCGGAGCATCTGCTCGGCGCGCTTCGGGCCCGCGGTGAGGGCGACGACCCGCCCGCCGTGCCTCTCCTTGAGCCGGACCGCCTCCTCGAGGGCGTACTCGTCCGAGCCGTTCGTCTTGTACGTCAGGGCGTCCCGCTTGATGTCCCGACCGTCCGGGCCGACCTGGAACTGGAGGTCCGGGTTCGGGATCTGCTTCAGGCACACGACGACGTTCAGGGGCACGGCGGGGGCTGGAGAGGCGGACGATACTTCAACGTTCCTTATGGACTGTAGGGAGGGGCCGAACGATTCCGGAAGGGCCATCGGGGCGGGCGTCAATCCGGGGACACGATGCGGACGGTCGCCGAGTTCCTCGCCGTGATGGCGGTCCTGATGACGATCGGGCTCGCGGCCGTCGCGGTGTTCCTCGCCCCGCCAAGGAAGCACCTGTTCCTCCCGCCCCCAGGAGATTCCCGTGGCGGGACCGGCGGACCGGGTGCGCCCGACGGCCTCGTGTGGAGGGATGGCGGGGCCGTGGCGGGAAGGCCCGCAAGGGGCGGAGTTGGCCTTAGGTAAGGGTAACCGGCCCGGCGCCCGGGAGGGCCGCGATGGCCCCCGCGCCGGACCGGTCTGCGGTCGCGTTCCGCGATCCTACGGGTAGATGCCCCGCCACTTGTACGCTTCCACGACGCGGTTGATCGCGACCATGTAGGCCGCCTGGCGCATGTCGACCTTCTTCTCGTCGTGCATCTTCCAGACCGAGTCGAACGCGCGGACCATGATGCCCTCGAGCTTCTCGTCGACCTCC
>DATBXC010000117.1:0-37567 GCA_036514455.1 Thermoplasmata archaeon
AAGCCGTTTGCGAAGGCGGGGAAGAAGGTCCTGGGGTACAGGTCCTTCAGCAAGCCCCCGCTCTGGGTGCGGGGCGTCGCGATGAACCCGGTGGACCACCCGCACGGCGGCGGGGCGCACCAGCACGTGGGGCGGCCGTCCACCGTGTCGTGGCACGCGTCCCCGGGCCGGAAGGTCGGGCGGCTGTCGCCGAAGCCGAAGCGGATCAAGGAACGGGATCGACGGAGGTAGGTGCGCATGGCGAAGAAGATGGGCGGTCTGGCGAAGGCGGCGCGGAGGAAGCTCCGGAAGCGCGCGGCGGGCATGGAGGTCCGCCGCCGGAAGGAGTTCACGTACCGCGGCTACACCCTCGAGGAGATGAAGGCGATGACGGTCCAGGAGATCATCGAGCTGCTCCCCGCCCGCCCGCGGCGCACGTACATCCGGGGCCTGGACGAGCAGCAGTCGATTTTCGTGGAGCGGTTCCGGGCCGCGCCCTGGGACACGTCCGCCCTCCGGACGCACTGCCGGGACGTCCCGATTCTCCCGGACTTCATCGGGAAGAAGGTCGCGATCCACAACGGGAAGGAGTTCCAGACGGTCGAGATCAAGCCGGAGATGATCGGCCACTACCTGGGGGAGTTCGCGATGACCCGGAAGCCCGTGAAGCACAGCGGGCCGGGCGTCGGCGCGACGCGGTCGTCGAAGTTCATGCCGCTGAAGTAGGTGTCGGATGGCGAAGTTCGGGTACACGGTGGAAGTCAAGGCCGAGACGATGGCGCGGGCCTACGGCCGGGAGCTCCCGATCGCCTGGAAGAAGGCGGTCGAGCTCGCCCGCGAGATTCGCGGGAAGAAGGTCGAGAGGGCCCTCGAGTACCTAGACAACGTGATCGCGCTGAAGCAGCCGGTGCGGTTCCGGCGGTACAACCGGTGGGTCGCCCACAAGAGCGGGTACGGCCCCGCCCGGTACCCGGTGAAGGCCGCGCGGTACTTCCGAAAGGTCCTGGAGTCCGCGGTGTCGAACGCGGAGTACCTCGGCCGCACGGAGCCCGAGGGCATGGTGATCCGGACGATCAACGCCCACAAGGGCACGACGAACAAGGGCATCGCCCGGCGGGCACAGGGGCGGAGCACCCCGTGGAACCAGGAGACCGTGAACCTCGAGGTCGTTCTCGAGGAGGTCGAGTAGATGGCCGCGAGGGCGGGAAAGGCGGAGCGCCGCAAGGACCGGCGGATCGTGATCGAGAACGTCCGCCGGATGCTCCTCAAGGAGTACCTGATGAAGGAGACCCATCGGGCGGGCTTCGGCGGGCTCGACATCCAGCGGACGCCGATGGGCACCCGCGTCACCCTGATCGCGGAGCGGCCCGGGCTCGTGATCGGCCGGAAGGGCGCGGCGATCAAGGCCCTGACGGAGGCCGTGGAGCGGGAGTTCAGCTTCGACAACCCGCAGATCGAGGTCCAGGAGGTCGCGAACCCCTCCCTGAACGCGCAGATCATGGCGGAGAAGCTCGCGAACGCGCTCGAGCGAGGCTGGCACTTCCGGCGCGCAGGCCACTCCACGGTCCGCCGGATCATGGAGGCGGGCGCGAAGGGCTGCCTCGTCGTCGTGGCGGGGAAGCTCACGGGCCAGCGGCACCGCCGCCAGAAGTTCAAGGCGGGCCACATCAAGTACTGCGGGGAGCCGCGGAACACGTGGATGCGGAAGGGTTTCGCGGTCGCGAAGCTCAAGCCCGGCGTGATCGGCGTCACCGTCGGGATCATGGACCCGGACGCGAAGCTGCCCGACGACATCGTCGTCCGGCCGCCGACGCCGGAGTCGATCGCGGCCGCGGCGGCGGCCCGGGAGGCGGCGGAGGCTGCGGCCCTCGCGGCGCTGGCCCCGCCGGAGGAGGCGCCCTCGGCCCCGGCGCCCGTCCCGGGGCCGACGGCCCCCGTCGAGGACCTGCCCGCGCCCGAAGACGAGATGCTCCCGGAGAGGCTGAAGGTCTCCAAGGTCGCGGAGAAGAAGCTCAAGAAGGTCCTCAAGGAAGCGAAGGAGCTCGGCGAGGAGGTCGACGTCGACGTGGACGTGAAGGAGGCGAAGAAGTAGATGCCGCTCCTCCGGACGAAGGAGATCCGCGGAATGGACGAGAAAGCGCGCGCGGAGAAGCTCAAGGAGCTCCGGAACGAACTCATGCACGAGCGCGGCGTGGCCGCGATGGGCGGCGCGCCGCCGTCGCCGGGCAAGATCCGCGCGGTCCGGCGGAACATCGCCAGGATCCTGACGATCATTGGAGAGGAGGAGAGAGCGAAGGCCCGCGCCGCGGCCGCGACGAAGCCGAAGGGGGAGAAGGCGTGAACCTGCGGAAGCACGAGCTGATCGGGCTCGAGGTCTCCATCGTCTCCGCGACGGACCCGAGCCTCGTCGGGGTCCGGGGGCACGTCGTGGACGAGACCCGCAACCTCCTCGTCGTCGAGTCCGCGGGGCGGGAGAAGAAGGTCCCGAAGGAGGGCAGCCGCTTCCGGTTCGAGGTCCAGGGCGGCGTCGAGCTCGACGGGACGGAGATCCTGTTCCGGCCCGAAGACCGCGTGAAGAAGGGACGGTGAGGGCGATGGCGGAGAAGAAGGAGGAAGCGAAGGCGGCCGCGCCGGCGAAGGCGCCCGCCCCCGCGCTGAAGCCGAAGCGGGTGGCCCCGGCCCCCGTGGCCCGCGCGCCCGCCGCCCCGAAGGCGCCCGCCAAGCCGCGGGACATCGGCATCGACGTCCCCGCCCCCCCGCAGTCGTGCGAGGACCAGCACTGCCCGTTCCACGGGAAGCTCAGCGTCCGGGGCCAGGCGATCGACGGCGTCGTCGTCACGACGCGCATGCAGCGCACGGTCGTCGTGGAGCGGAACTACCTGCGGTACATCCAGAAGTTCGAGCGGTACGAGAAGCGGACCCGCCGGATGCTCGCCCACGCGCCGCCCTGCCTCGGGCTCGCGGCCGGGGCGCGGGTGACGCTGATGGAGTGCCGCCCGCTCAGCAAGACCGTGTCGTTCGTCGTGATCCAGAACCGGGGGGTCGGCGGGTGAAGGGCCTTCCCGGACGGCAGATGCGAGGGCTCCCGACGGGCGCCCGCCTCGAGTGCATCGACAACACGGGGGCGAAGGTCGTCGAGATCATCAGCGTGAAGGGCTACAAGGGGGTCCGCCGGCGCCTCGCGTCCGCGGGGATCGGCGACCTCCTCGTCGTCGCAGTGAAGAAGGGCACCCCGGAGATGCGGAAGCAGGTCGTGAACGCGGTGATCGTCCGGCAGCGCCGCCCGTTCCGGCGGCCCGACGGCACGATGGTCCGGTTCGAGGACAACGCCTGCGTCCTCACGACGCCGGAGGGGGAGACGAAAGGCTCCGACATCAAGGGGCCGGTCGCGCGGGAGGCCGCGGAGCGGTGGCCCCGGATCGCGGCGACCGCGAGCATAATCGTGTGAGGTGGGACGATGCCGAGTTCACTACCTAGGAAGCAGCGGAAGAGGGCGGCGCAGGCGCCGTGGCACGTGAAGCACAAGGCGCTCGCGGCCCACGTGGACCCAGAGCTCCGGAAGAAGTACAAGTGGAGCCTGCCCCGGTCCCTCCCGCTCCGGAAGGGGGACGAGGTCCTCATCGCCCGCGGGAGCTTCCGCGGCCGGAAGGGAAAGATCATCGGCGTGGACGTGCCGAAGGGCACGGTCACCGTCGAGGGCGTGAAGATCAAGAAGACGGACGAGAAGGAGGTCGCCCGCCCCCTCCACCCGTCGAACCTCATCATCCTCGGGCTCGACGAGTCGGACCCGCGGCGGCGGAAGAAGCTGACCGAGGTGAAGGAGTGAAGAAGCACCTGAAGCGGTTGCCGGCCCCGCGCTCCTGGAGGATCGAGCGGAAGCGGTCGAAGTGGGCGACGAAGCCCGCCCCGGGCCCCCACCCCCTCGCGGAGAGCGTGACCCTCGGGAGCGTGCTCCGGGACATGCTCCGCCATTGCGACACGGCCCGGGAGGCCCGCGCGATCCTGGGGGGCCGCACGGTCGAGGTCGACGGCCGCGTCGTCACGGACCCGAAGTTCGCAATCGGGCTGATGGACGTCCTCGCGCTGACGGCGTCCAAGGAGCACTACCGCGTGCTCGTCGACACGCTCGGCCGGCTCCACCTCGTGCCGATCCCCGCGGACCAGGCGGCCTGGAAGCTCTGCCGGGTCGAGGACAAGACGACCCTGAGGGGCGGGAAGTTCCAGCTGAACCTCCACGACGGGCGGAACGTCCTCCTCCCGAAGAACGAGTACGCGACGGGCACCACGCTGAAGGTCGGAGTCCCGAAGCAGTCCGTGATCGGACAGTACCCGATGGAGCCCGGCTGCGTGGCCCTGCTGACTGGCGGGCAGCACGTCGGGGAGATCGGCCACGTGGAGCGCGTGGAACCCACCCGCAACCCGCGCGCGAACATCGTCCACTTCCGCGAGGGGTTCTCGACGGACGTCACGAAGGTGTTCGTGATCGGCAAGGAGGCCCCCGAGGTCCCGATCCCCGAGACCCCCGCGATCGAGGTGAAGGCATGACGAACCCGATGCGGGCGATCTCTGTCGGGAAGGTTGTCGTGAACATCGGCGTCGGGGAGGCGGGCGAGAAGCTCCTCAAGGCCGTGAAGGTCCTCGAGCTCGTCACGGGCCACAAGCCCGTGCAGACCCTGAGCCGGAGCACGATCCGGGACTGGGGGATTCGGCGGAACATGCCGATCGGCACGTTGGTGACCCTGCGCGGGAAGGACGCGTTCGCGTTCCTGAAGAAGGCGCTCGCGATTCGGAGCAACCGGCTCGCGGGGTACAGCTTCGACCCGCACGGGAACTTCTCCTTCGGGATCCCGGACTACACGGACTTCGAGGGCATGAGGTACGACCCGGAGATCGGCGTCTTCGGGATGGACATCGCCGTGGTGCTGAAGCGGCCCGGGTGGCGGGTCGCGGAGCGGAAGATCGCCTCGCGGAAGATCCCGAGGTCCCACCGGATCACGCGCGAGGAGGGCATCGAGTTCGTCCGATCCACGTTCAACGCGGAGGTCGTCGAATGAAGCCGCGGAAGGAGTTCGGCCGGAAGAAGGGCTGCCTGCGGTGCGGCCGGAAGCGGGGGATCGTCCGCCGCTACGGGATGCACCTGTGCCGCCAGTGCTTCCGGGAGGTCGCGTACGAACTCGGCTTCCGCAAGTACAGCTGAGGGGAGGCCATGCTACAGGACACGCTCAACGACGCAATGGCCGTGATCCGCAACGCGGAGATGGCGGGGAAGGGGGAGTGCCTCCTCCGGCCCGCCTCGAAGCTCGTCGGCCGGGTCCTCGCCGTGATGAAGGACGCGGACTACATCACCGGCTTCGAGCAGGTCCAGGACGGCCGCGGCGGGCTGTACAAGGTCGCGCTCAAGGGGAACATCAACAACTGCGGCGTGATCAAGCCGAGGTTCGCGGTCCAGCGGACGGACCTGGAGAAATGGGAGGCGCGGTACCTGCCCGCGCAGGACTTCGGGCTCCTGATCCTGACGACGACGCAGGGCGTGATGTCGCAGATCCGGGCGAAGGAGGCGGGCGTGGGCGGGAAGCTGCTCGCGTTCGTGTACTGAGGTGGACGATGGCGAGGCTCGGCGTGGCGGAGGAGCGGGTGAAGGTCCCGGACGGCGTCCAGCTCGAGCTCCGCGGGGACGAGGTGGCCGTGTCCGCGAAGGGCACGACCCTGCGGCGCGTCCTGCGGCACCCGCGGGTCTCGATGGCCCTGGAGGGGCGCGAGCTCCGGGTCCGGTCCGAGTTGCCGACCCGGCGGGAGAAGGCGCTCGTCGGCACGTTCGCGGCCCACGTCCGGAACATGATTCAGGGGGTCACGACGGGCTTCACGTACAAGATGAAGATCGTGTACGCGCACTTCCCCATGAAGGCGTCCGTGAAGGGGAGCGAGTTCGTCATCGAGAACTTCCTCGGCGAGAAGGCGCCGCGGCGGACCCCGATCTTCGGGGACACGCAGGTCACCGTGCAGGGGGACCAGGTCGTGGTCACGGGCCCCGACGTGGAGCACGTCGGCCAGACCGCGGCGAGCATCGAGCGGTTGACGAAGATCCGTGGGTTCGACCCGCGCGTCTTCCAGGACGGCATCTACATCACGAGCAAGGGCGAGGAGGCGTAGGCGATGGCGGAAGAGCCGAAGAAGGGCGCGCCGGACAAGCCGGTGAAGGTCGTGAAGAAGGCGGTCAAGAAGCCCGTGCCCGAGGCGCCCGCCGCGGCGAAGCCCAAGGCGAAGGCGCCGAAGCCGGCCCGCCAGGCGGCGCCGAAGCTCACGCCGAAGGAACCGGTCCCGGCGAAGCCCCCCGCGAAGCGGCCGGTCCCGAAGCGCGCCCTCGAAGAGCCGAAGGCCCCCGCGGAACCGGAGGAGCCCGCGCCCGAGTTGCCCACGCCGAAGCCAGAGAAGAAAGAGCCCGAGGCGAAGCCGAAGAAGGTCGCGCGGAAGGAGCGGAAGCCCGCCAAGAAGGAGGAGAAGCCCGCGAAGAAGGAGCCGAAGGCGAAGGAGGAGGCGGAGGAGGAAGAGGAGGAGCACGAGGCCCGCAAGAAGCCCGAGCTCGAGGACGCCGTGCGGACCGCCCTCCGGATCCGCGGTCTGATCGCCTCGCGCCGCCCCACGTTCTACCGGCAGGAGTGGTACCGGTACAAGCGGCTCGGCCTCACGTGGCGGAAGCCCCAAGGCGGGCAGTCCAAGTTGCGTCGCCACCTCGGGTACCGGATCAACGTCGTCTCGATCGGCTTCCGCGGGCCGAAGACCGCGCGGGGCCTGCACCCGAGCGGGTTCCAGGAGGTGTTGGTCCACACGGTCCACGAGCTGAAGGGCGTCGACCCGAAGCGGCAGGCGGTCCGCATCGCGGGGACCGTCGGGGCCCGGAAGCGCGCGCTGATCCAGGAAGAGGCGGACGGGCTCGGCCTCCGCGTCCTGAACCGGAGGGAGGCGTGATGGATCTCAAGTTCGTCCGGCGGGTCGCAGCGGATCTCATGCACGTGGGGGAGAACCGCGTGTGGATTACGAACGACCCCGCCCGCCAGGAGAAGCTCGGGGACGCGATCACGCGGGACGCCGTGCGGGGCCTCATCGTCGAGCGGATCGTCCAGAAGCGGCCCGCGATCGGCGTCTCCCGGGGCCGCGCGAAGGCGCGGGCCGCGCAGCGGTCGAAGGGCCGCCGCCGGGGCGTCGGGAGCCGGGAGGGGGCCACGTACGCGCGGTACCCGCGGAAGCGCCGTTGGGTGAACCGGATCCGCGCGATCCGCGGGCGCCTCCGGGAGCTCAAGGCGGACGGCAAGATCGACGTCGCGACGTACCGCAAGTTCTACCGCCAGGCGAAGGGCGGGATGTTCCATAGCCGCGCGCACCTCGAGCAGCAGCTCCGGGCCGCGGGCTACCTGAAGGGGGGTCCGTCGTGAGGCGCCACGGCCCGCACTACCGGGTCCCGTTCCGACGCCGCCGCGAGGGGCGAACGGACTACCGCCGCCGCCTCCGGCTCCTCCGGGCCGGCCAGCCCCGGGCTGTCGTGCGGAAGACGAACACGGGGGTCGTCGTCCAGCTTGCGCAGTTCACAGGGACCGGGGACCGAGTGCTCGCGTCCGCCGTGTCCCGGGAGCTCCGGGAGCTCGGATGGACGGGCGCCACGGGGAACGTCCCCGCCGCGTACCTCACGGGGCTCCTGGCGGGCCGCCGCGCGGTGGGCGGCGGCATCACGAGCGCGGTGCTCGACCTGGGCCGCCAGGTCCCGACGAAGGGCGGGCGGGTGTTCGCCGTGCTGAAGGGCCTGGTGGACGCGGGCCTCGCGATCCCGCACGACGCGGAGGTCCTCCCTGCGGAGGACCGGATCCGCGGGGCCCACATCGGCGACGCAGTGGCGAAGGCGTTCGACGCGACGAAGGCGCGGGTGGAGGCGGCCTGAGATGGCGGCACGGGGCAGCGAGAAGCGGAACCTCGCGGACTGGACGCCGAGGACGAAGCTCGGGAAGCTCGTGCTGAAGGGCGAGGTCACGACGTTCGACGAGGCGCTCGCGACCGGGTTCCCTATTCGGGAGCCCGAGATCGTGGACGTCCTCCTGCCCGAGCTCGAGGACGAGGTCCTCGACGTGAACATGGTCCAGCGGATGACGGACTCCGGGCGGCGGGTGAACTTCGCGATCACGTGCGTGGTGGGGAACCGGGACGGCTTCGTGGGCCTCGGGCGCGCGCGGGGCAAAGAGGTCGGGCCCGCAATCCGGCGCGCGATCGACAACGCGAAGATCAACATGCTCCGCGTGAAGCGTGGTTGCGGCTCCTGGGAGTGCGGTTGTCACCGCCCCCATTCCCTCCCGTTCAAGGTCGTGGGGAAATCGGGGTCCGTCGAGGTGCACCTCAAGCCCGCACCGCAGGGCGTGACCCTGGCGATTGGGGACATCGCGAAATCCGTCCTCCGCTTGGCGGGCATCACGGACGCGTGGGGCCTCACAAAGGGCCACACGAAGACGACCGTCAACTACGCGCTCGCGACGTTCGAGGCGCTGAGGAAGACGGCCCAACTGAAGGTCCGCTCCGAGCAGGCGGATCGACTGAAGATCAGGACGGGCGCGGAGAAGGTGTACGTCCACGGTCCGGGCGCACCGGCGGAGCCGCCCGCGGAGCCCGAGGTCGAGCTCCCTGAGGAGGTCCAGGTCGAGGGCGCGGAGCTCACCAAGGAGGAGCCCTCCGAGGCCAAGAAGAAGGAGGGCGAGGAGGAGGGAGAGAAGTGACGTGGGCGGTCGTGCGGATCCGCGGGAAGGTCCGGAGGTCGGCGCCGGTCGCGGACACGTTCCGGATGCTCTCCCTCACCCGCCAGAACCACTGCGTCCTGGTGCGGGAGGACACGGCCACGAAGGGCATGGTCCAGAAGGTGAAGGACTTCGTGACGTGGGGCGAGGTCTCCCCCGAGGTCCTCGCGAAGGTCCTGCTGAAGCGGGCCCGCGCCACGGGCGACGCGCGGATCAATGACGCGTACGTGAAGGCGAACTCCCGGTTCAAGAGCATCTGGGACCTCGCACAGGCCGTCACGAAGGGCGAGGCCCGCCTCGCGGATGTGAAGGGCCTGAAGCCCGTGCTCCGCCTCCATCCGCCGAAGGGCGGGTTCGAGGCGACGAAGCGGCCGTACGCGGACCGGGGCACCCTCGGCTACCGGGGGCAGGACATCAACGCGCTCCTCGAGCGGATGATTTTCGAGCAGGAGGCGTGAGGATGCCACGGAGGACGAAGAAGCTGCGGGGCTCCCGGACCCACGGCCGCGGGAAGAAGCACGGGCGGGGCAAGGGCTGCCGCGGGGGCCACGGGAACGCGGGGTTACACAAGCACAAATTCAAGTGGATGATCATCAACGACCCGGACCACTTCGGGGCGCACGGGTTCTTCCGGCACGCCCAGGGCACGGACCCGGTCGTCGCGATGAACCTCGACGACCTCCTCGAGGGGCTACCCGCCCTCGAGACCGCAGGGGCCGCGACGAGGGCGGACAAGGGCTGGACGGTGGACCTCACGAAGGCGGGGGTCGCCAAGCTCCTGGGTTCGGGGCGCGTCCCAATAGCCTTGAATATCACGGTCGCGTCTGCAAGTGAGAAGGCCATCGCAAAGGTGGCCGCGTCCGGCGGAGCGGTGCACACGTCGGCCGAGGAGTGAGGTCAGCCTCCCATGGCGATGGAGGAGAAGAGGAAGAGTCGCCTCTACCGTCTGAAGCCCCTGACGGATCGCCTCCCCGCCGTCACCCGCCCCGAGGGCCATGTCCACTTCCGGACGAAGATGTTCTGGGTCCTGTTCATCCTGATCCTGTACTTCGTCATGACGAATGTGTTCCTGTACGGGCTGGACAAGAGCCAGACCCTGGACTTCTTCGCGAGCCTGCGGGCGATCCTCGCCGGGGCCCAGGGGTCCCTCATGCACCTCGGGATCGGGCCGATCGTCACGGGCTCGATCATCATGCAGCTCTTCGCGGGCGCGAAGATCATCAACCTGAACCTGAAGGACGACGAGGACAAGTCCGTGTACCAGGGGACCCAGAAGCTCCTCGTCATCATCATGATCCTCGTCGAGGCGGTCCCGCAGGTGTTCGGGTTCCTGACTCCGAGCTCGGGGTTCGTGAAGAACCTGAACGGCTCCCTCCTGTGGGGGCTGATTCCCGCCGGGAACGGGGACAACATCGCGCGGTTCGTCCTCGTGGTCCAACTGTTCGGGGGCAGCTACCTCGTGTTCCTGATGGACGAGGTCGTCTCGAAGTGGGGGATCGGCTCCGGGATTTCGCTGTTCATCGCGGCGGGCGTCGCCCAGCAGATCTTCACGGGCACGTTCAACTGGGAGCTCGCCTCGAACGGCGTCCCGTCCGGCACGATCCCGAAGACCATCTACTACCTCCAGAACCTCCCTGCGGGCCAGATCTCCGCGGGCGGCCTGGAGCAGGTGATGCTCGGACCGCCGAATGCCCTCATCGCCCTGATCGGGACGATTGTCGTCTTCCTCATCGTCTCGTACGTCGAGTCCACGCGGATCGAACTCCCGCTCGCCCACGGGATGGCCCGCGGGGCCCGCGGGCGTTACCCGATCCGTCTCCTGTACGCGTCGAACATCCCGGTGATCCTGATTGCGGCGGTCCTCGCGAACGTCTCGATGTTCAGCCTGCTGTTCTGGCAGCATCCAGAATGGCCCCTCGTCGGCCGGAGCTGGCTGATCGGAGCGTATCCCAGCGCGAGCGATCCACGTGTTTTGGCGGGCGAGATCCAGCAGACCACGCCGATCGGCGGGGCCGCATTCTACCTGTCGACGATCAACGGCGTCCAGGAGTGGCTCCTTCCGCTCTTCAACCCCGCCCGCTACGGCGTGTACATGCGGGGTCACGCGTACTGGCAGGTCTCGCTCCACCTCGTCATCTTCCTGTCCGTGTACATCCTCGGGTCGGTGATGTTCGCGAAGTTCTGGATTATGACGACGAACATGGGCGCGGACGCGGTCGCGAAGCAGATTCAATCGAGCGGCATGCAGATTCCCGGCTTCCGGAGAGACCCCAAGATCCTCGAGCGGGTGCTCGACCGGTACATCCCCGTCGTCACGGTGATCTCGGGCGCGGCGGTGGGGGCCTTAGCTGCGGGGGCCGACATGATCGGCACGGTGGGACAGGCATCCGGGACCGGGGTGCTCCTAGCCGTAGGCATCATGATCCAGATGTACGAGGCAATCGGGCGGGAGCAGATGATGGAGATGCACCCCGTCCTCCGCGGGTTCTTCGCTCCGGGCTAGGCCGTCAGCGGGAGACCCATTTCCACACCATCGCGAAGAACAGCGCGCCCGCGACGAGCTCGATCCCCCAGCTCCAGATTGGGTCCACGGCCCACGGCACGGCCGCGATCGGCTGGTCCCGCCACGGCCAGAGGAGCGGCGTGTCGTAGTGCATGAAGACGTCGAACCCGAGGTGGGACAGTCCGCCCAGGACCGCGGAACCGATCGTGACCGCCCACGTCTTGCGGTCCGCGACGAAATCGTGGCCCGCGAACCTCCGCCAGCCCGCGCCCGGGTACCGGCGGTCGAGCCGCACCGCCATCCAGGGGACGAGGTATCGCGCGGCGAGCACCGCTAGGACGAGGTTCACGGTGAGCACGCCGAGGACGGAGTGCATGAGGCCCCGCCCCGACTCCAACGTCCGGAGGATCGGGTACACGGTCACGATCTCGAGGTCCGGCATCACGGCGCCCATCGAGAGCGCGAGGAGGTCCCATCGGCGGGGCCACCGGACGTACAGGGGCCACACGAGGACGGTATGGAACGGGGTCAGGGGCACGAGCGGCGCGCCATCGGCGCGGGACGGGATGAGGATGTCGCCGCGGGAATCACTTCGCGGGGGTCCGTGGGGTCAGGAGCTCGGAGCGGCTGTCGTAGGAGACGAGCTCGCAGTACCGGCCCCAGTACAGGAGGGCCTGGAACACGTCCTCCGCGGCATGGCTCCCGACCCGGGTCGCGATCGCATCGAGGACCTCCTGGCGGGTCAGGGGGCGCCCCTTCGCCCGCGCCATCTCGGCGGTCTGCCGGAACACGGGGACGTCCTTCACGATGTCCCGGAAGATCGCCTTCCGGCCTCGCACGGACGCGCCGAGGACCTTCCGGCTGAGGTCCGTGAGGCGGAGGTTCCCGCCGTCCACGGACATCATCCCGAGGAATTCCGCCGCGCTCACGATGGGGCCGAGGCGGTCCACGTCCATGTCGACCTCCCCCGCGATCACCGCGACGTCCGCCTCCCCGCCCATCTCGTCGACGGCCTCCGCCAGCCCGACGATCTGGCTGAGGGAGACCTTCCCGATCGGATGGACGTCCACGGGGCGGAGCGCCACGGGACGCCCAACGCCGTGTGGTGGCTTAGGCACTTCGCAAACCTCCTTCATACGATGAGCCCGTAGATCTCGTCGACCCACCCGTAGAACTCCGGCTCCTTGCGGTTCCGGGGCCGGGGCAGGTCGATCTCCAGTTCCGCCACGAGCTTTCCGGGGCGGTGGCAGAGCACGAGGACCCGGTCCGCGAGGTACACGGCCTCCTCGATGCTGTGCGTGACCATGAGGACCGCCCTCGGGGGAAGGGCGGGGTCCGACCAGAGCTGCAGGATCTCGTCCCGAAGGCTCTGGGCCGTCAGGGCGTCCAAGGAGGAGAACGGTTCGTCCATGCACAGCAGGACGGGCTCGATTGCGAGGGCCCGTGCGATCCCGACGCGCTGCTTCATCCCGCCGCTGAGCTCGCGGGGGAACGCGTTCTCGAAGCCCGTGAGCCCGACCGCCTCAATGAACTCCGTCGCGACCGTCCGTCGCTCCCCCGGGGGCACGCGGCGGGCCTCGAGGCCGATCTCCACGTTCTGCTGGACCGTGAGCCACGGGAAAAGCGCGAAGGACTGGAACACCATCGCGACCTGCGGATTCTCCGGGGTGATTGGGGCCCCCTCGAACAGCACCTCGCCCGACGTGGGGTTGTCCAGCCCCACGATGATCCGGAGGAGGGTGGACTTCCCGCATCCGGACGGCCCGACGATGCACGCGAAGTCCCGCTCCGCGAGTTCGAACTTCACCCGCTCGAGGACCTTGAACTCCTTGCCGTTCTCGAAGTGGGAGCGGGAGACGTCCCGGACGTCCAGGAGCGGCGGGGGGTCGACCATCAGGCCTCCATCCGGAACCGCATGGACGCCCTCCGGAACAGGGGGTGCCACAGGAGCTTGTTCATCAGGAGGACGACGACAATCATCGCGACGATGGAGAGGAACAGGAGCTCAGCGTTCGGCTGCATCGCGGGCGGGACCCCGAACGTCGCCCGGTCCATCAGCGCGCCAATCCCCTCGACCTCGTACAGCCGGCCGTGGAACGGCAGGTACTCGGATACGATGAGGGCATTCCACCCCGCCCCCCAGGCCGTGATGCTCCCCGTCAGGAGGGAGGGCACCATTGCGGGCAGGAGGACGCGTCTCCAGTACGTGAGCCCGCGCAGGCCGAACGACCGCGCCGCCTCCTCCAGGTCCCCGGGGATGCCGCGGACGCCCGCCACGAGGTTGAACAGGAGGTACCACTGCATGCTGAACAGCGCGATCAGGAGCGCGGCGAGCCCCGCCTCGTGCCCCACGCCGGACGCGACCGCGATCGAGAACCCGAGGATGAGGGGGAGGAGCGCCGTGGCGGGGATCGAGGCGAAGACCTCCAGGGCGGGCGTGAGGAACCGGGAGGCCCGCTCGCTCCGCCCGATCCACGCCGCGACCGGGATCGTCCACGCGAGGGCGAGGACGTACGCGAGCCCGAGGCGGGCGAACGAGAGGGCGGTGGCGGCGGGGATGTCCGCGGCCCCGGGCGGGAGGGGCCGGAGGAGGAGGCCCGCGAGGCCTAGGAGCCCCGCCCCGACGACCAGGACGAAGACCGCGAGGAACAGGACCAGGTCGAGGCGGCGGACCGCCCGCATCGCGGTCGCATGGCCCTTGTACACGCGGTCCAGGCGCGCGGACGCGCGGTCGTACTTGTCCAGGATCGGGCGCGTGCGGGCGCCGAGCCACGCCCGCATCCGGGGGAACCGAGGGAGCCACTGGAGGCGCTGGTACAGCCCCGGCGCGTGCGGGACCTCGCGCCCCGGGACCGCCTCGACCTTGAACCGCTCCGCCCACACGCTCAGGGGCCGCCACACGAACGTGTCGAGGGCCAGTACGACCGCCGCGAGGGCGCCAATCCCGATGAGGATCGAGGCGTAGTCCCCCGCCTGGCCCGCGTCCGCGATGAACGCGCCGAGCCCGGGGCGGGCGTACGTCGCGCCGTACGCGGTGAAGACCTCCGAAGCGACGAGGAAGAACCATCCGTTCGTCCAGGAGAGGATCGAGTTGTACACGAGCTTCGGGACGACGGCGGGGAGGGCGAGGCGGCGGAACCGGAGCCAGTCCCGTACGCCGAAGGAGGCGGCGGCGTCCTCCAGGTCGTGCGGGATCGTGGAGAGGGATTCATACACCCCGAAGGCCATGTTCCAGGCCATCGAGGTGAAGATCAGGAAGATGACCGCGACCTCCAGGCCGACGGGGCTCCCCTGGAACGTGGAGACGAAGAACACGAGGGCGGCGGGGAAGAACCCGAGGATCGGGATGCTCTGGAGAACGTCGAGGAGCGGGAGCATCACGACCGCCGCGCGCTTGTTCGTGGCGGCCGTGGTCCCGTAGGCGACCGCGAAGACGAGGGCGAGGAGGTACGCGGCGACCATGCGGGAGACGGAGTACACGGCGAGCAGGGGGAGCTTGAGGGCCGCCGCGGCCTGGGCCGGGAAAAGCGTCGCGACGCCGACCGCGAGGGCGACCAGGGCGAGCGCGACCCACCGGAAGCGCTTCCGCAGTCCCGCCATCGGAAACGGGCGTAGCCCACGGGTCTATTTACGGATTCGCTGGCGGGGACCTGGAAGTCCTCCAAGGCGAGAACGTGCGGGTCGCGAGGGCCACGATATACAGGATGAGCAGCACGCCGACGACGACAGACTCCGCCGCCACCACCACAGGACCCGCGAGGGTCCGGACGAGATAGAGGTACGTGAGGGAGGAGAGCGTGAACCAGGCGATGCTCGTGAGAATGTCCCCGAGGATCCGGTGGTTGCTCCTACGGACGAACCACCGCGCGATCGCGGTGACCAGGTTCGTGACGCCTACTGCCGCGCTGAACAGGATCGCGCTCCCGATTAGCGTGTCCGGCGGCCTTGGGACCCAGCCCTGCTTCGCCCACCGGTCCATCCATTGCGCGAACTCCGTGATGAGGTTCGGGTTCGCGAGGAACACGACGCCGATGACGATCAAGGCCATCCCGAGTCCGAGCCATCCCGGGAACTCCGGCTTCTTCGGCCTCGACGGGGCGAAGCATTCCTCGGCGGGTCGGGCCGGCAGGGGCACTGCGGGCGGCACGGGAGCACCCTCTGCGGCGGGCGCGCTCGGCATCGGTGCCCCGCAGAAGGCACAGAACTTCGCCTGCTCTCCATTGTCGAGGCCGCACTTCCGACACGCCGGCATCGCCCGCCTCCGGGGCCCGCAGCGGCGGGGGGACACCTAGACTTTGAGTAAATATTGCATCAAGCTCGGGCTCATAGGGGGTGAGTCGGTTGACACCGCAGGCCCGGAGGAGGGTCTCCATGACCTACTGCAGCCAGTGCGGTACGAACAATCCGCCGAACGTCCGGTTCTGCAACAACTGCGCGGCTCCCATGGATGTCGCGCGCGGACCCGTCTCACCCCAGATGCCGAGTCCTGCCCCGGCCGCATACCCCGCTCCGCGTCGCGAGGAGGGGTGCTTCGGACAGTCCCGGGTCCCCGGGTCGCGTCGCGAGGAGGAGTGTTTCGGGCAGTCTCGGGTCCCCGGGTTCGTCATCTTCGCCGTCATCCTGATCCTCATCGGCGTCTTCTCCCTGCTCCAGTGGATGCTCGTGGACGTGTTCCGGGTCTCCATGCCGGGCAACTCGGTCTGGCCGATGTTTGCGATCGCGTTGGGGATCCTGATCATCATCCTGTGGGCCGTCGCGCGCCGGCCGGGCCGCCGGATGTAGTCCCGCGGGCCGCGATGCAGTCCGCGCAGTCCGCCTTGTGACGCGATTGGCTCGCGTCGATTCGCAGTCCGACGGCCGCGACCATCGCGAGGAGGCCGAACACCCCCCACGCCAGCCCCGCGGATGCGAGGACGCCCGTCGCGACGGCCCCGCCGGCGACGAACGCGAAGTTGGCGAGCGTCCTGCCAATCGGCGGCGCGGCGCGGGGTCCGAGGGCGATGGCGGCTCCCGCGACGGAGGCGGTCCCGCCGAGAAGAGCGACCGCCGCGTTCGAGTCTCCACGAAGCGGGAACAGGCCGCCCAGGAGGGCGAGCCCCGTCGCGATGCCCGCCACGCCCCCGAGGGCCATGCCGGTGCAGCCCGCGCACACGCGTCGCCCGCCGAACGCAAGGACGTGCGAGTCGAACCTTCCGCACTCTACGTGGTGGCCGACGACACGCATCCGCTCGCACGGTAGGTCCGAATCCCACCGAGTCGCCTCCCTGCCCGTCCCGGCTTGCGAGAGGAGACGGTTGCAGCCCCGGGGTCGCACCGCGGCGATGATTCCCGCAAAGGACATGCCCGAGATCGCGGAGCCGATCGCGGCAAGTTCGATGCCCGCCGGCGGGCGGTCCGTGCGCAGGCTCAAGACGGTGGCGAGCGCGGTCGCCGTCACGAGCAGGCCGACGGCAAGGACCATTCGGCGGAAGCCGATGCGCTCGACGGGACGTCGAGGTCCGTCGCGCAGGGCCTCACATCCCCCGGAGCTCACGCAGCACCCTCTTCTTGAGCATGTGGGAGTACGTCCTCCGCTTCAGCGGGTTCGGCGACATCAGGCCCTTCAGCCCGCGCATCGCGGACCCGTAGAAGCTGTGGTAGCACTCGTACAGCTCCTCCTGGACCCGCGGGCGGGAGAGGGTCTCCGTCGGCATGATCGCGTGGGCCATGTCGTAATGCGCCCAGTTGTGGTCCTCAATCCACCCGTTCCGCAGGCCCTCCGCGTACGTCTCCGTCCCCGGGAACGGGGTGAGGCACATGAAGATCGGGAGTCCCGCCCCGAGGCCCGAGACGAAGTCCCGGAGACCCTGCACCGATTCCGCGGTCTCCTTCCTCGACCCGATGATGAAGGTCGCCTGCGAGAAGATGTCGGCGTCATTCAGGATTCGGACCGCATCGCGAGCGGTGGGGATGGACAGCTTCTTGCCGAGGTCCCGGAGGACCGCCTCGGAGTCGTGCTCGATCCCCAGGAGGATCCAGCGGCAGCCGACGGATCGGATGTCGGGGACAAGGGCCCGCATCCGCACGAGGTCGTCCGCCCGTGCCTGGACGAACCACGAGACGTCCCCGCCGATCCCGGCGGTCCGCATCGCGTCGCGGAACTCCCGCCCTCGATGTGCGAGCATGAAGTTGTCGTCGGCGAGCCACATGAAGCTCTCTCCGTCGCCGTAGCGCTCGTGAATCGCGGTGAACTCCGCCGCAATCCGCTCCGGCGACTTCGTGCGCCAGGTGTGCCGCCAGTGCGGGGACTGCGTGCAGAAGCTGCATCGGTGGGCGCACCCCCGCGAGCCCTCCACGATGAAATACCGCGTGCCGGGCCCCGTCATCATGCGGAAGTGGTACAGCGGGAGGAACCGTTCCACGAGTTGGTAGGCGGGGAAGGGGAGGGCGTCGAGATCCTCGATGAGGGGACGGTCCTGGTTATGGACCACCGTCCCGTTGTGGCGGAAGCTCAGTCCCGCCACGCGCTCGACGGGCGCCCCGCCAAAGACGGCACGGAGGAGTTCCGTGAATGTCCCCTCGCCCTCGCTGCGGACGATGAAGTCGAGTTCCGGGGTGTCGCGGAGGCATTCCTCCGCGAGGAACGAGTAGTGCTGCCCACCCACGACCGTCGTGATCTCCCGGTCGACCTCCTTCGCGAGCTGGACCGTGCGGGCGACCGTGTACGCGTTGCACGTCATGTTGCCCGAGACCGCGACGACGTCGGGCTCGATCCTCTCGATGCGCGATCGAAGGTCCTTGAAGTTCAGTCGCTCGGCCTGCGAGTCGATGAGTTCGATTCGGAGGTCCGGAAGCTCACGCTCCACGTACGCCCCGAGCTGGAGGAGCTGCATGGGGGGCGGGAGGTACTCCCCCATGAGGAACCAGTACTCCTTCGGCGGTTCGACGAGGAGAAGCGTGCGTTGCACGCCCTGGGGTACGGCGCTCGGGGGAGAGGAGCCTTTCGTACCGGAACTATGGACTTGGACTATACGCGCGCGTGGCGGCAGACCCCGACCTCGAAAGCCTCAGATTCCGCCGATGAACCTCGCAAGGACCGCCTTCTGCGCGTGGAGGCGATTCTCGGCCTGCTCGAACACGACGGACTGCGGGCCGTCGATGACCTCGTCCGTGATCTCGAGCCCGCGATGGGCGGGCAGGCAGTGCATCACGACGGCGTCCGGCCTCGCGCGCTTCATAAGGGCCGCGTTCACCTGGTACGGGCCGAAGAGCTTCTCCCGCGCCGCCTTCTCCTTCTCCATGCCCATGGAGACCCAGACGTCCGTGTACACCACGTCCGCGTCCGCCACGGCCTCCTTCGCGTCCGGGACGACCCGGACCTCGGCCCCCGTCCCCTTCGCGATCCGCTCCGCATCCCGGAGGATGCCCGCGTCTGGTCGGTGGTCCTTCGGGCATCCGACGGAGACGTGGGCACCAGTGATCGCCGCCCCGAGGAGGAGGGAGTTGCACACGTTGTTCCCGTCCCCGACGTACGCGATGCGAAGGCCCTGGAGCTTCTTCTTCGCCTCGAGGATCGTGAAGAGGTCCGATACGATTTGGCACGGGTGCTCGAGGTCGTCGAGGCCGTTGATCACGGGCACGGTCGCGTTTCGGGCGAGCTCGACCATGTCCTCGTGCCGGTACGCCCGGTACATGATCGCGTTCACGTAGCGGCTCAGAACCCGGGCGGTGTCCGCGATCGTCTCGCCGCGCCCGAGCTGCGTGTCCTGCGGGCTGAGGTTGACGGCGTGGCCGCCGAGCTGGGACATCCCGACTTCGAACGAGACCCGGGTGCGGGTGGAGGCCTTCTCGAAAATCATCGCGAGGCTCTTCCCCTTGAGCGGCTCGAACGGCTCGCCCGCCTTCGTGCGGTTCTTGAGGTTCCCGGCGAGCTCGAGGAGGCCGATCAGGTCCCGCTCCACGTCGAGCACGGAGACGAGGTCACGCTTCGCGGCCATGGGGCGACCTAGCATCGGTGCGGACGTAAAGGTTTCGGCGGGCGAGACGTGAAATACCGCGACACGTCATCCAGGAGTGCGACCATGGTGTCCTGGGGCCTCCCGGAGCCGCAACGCCGGCGCCGCCGCGGCCTGATGTTCGGGGGTGGCGGGTTCGTGCTCCTGTTCGGGTCCGCGATCGCGCTCCTGTTCCTCCCCCAGGACTACGCGTCCCTCCTGCTCGTCCTGATGGTCGTCGGGATCGTCCTCCTCGTGGCGGGCCTCCTCGCGGTCCCCGGGAGCCTGCGGGACATGCTCCGACCGAAAGTCTAATCTCCGGTCCTTGTATCGGAACGCCCGCGGCCGGGGTGGGGTAGCCTGGGCATCCTAGGGGACTGTGGATCCCTTGACCCGAGTTCAAATCTCGGTCCCGGCCCTCCCGTCTCCGGTCCCGCCGCGACGATTCACGGCACTAGCTTTTAATAGCGCCAAGGCTTAGCACGGCCCCGCGACCGGCCCCGGGTGACGACGAAGCCCGCGTCGGCGTGCGCCCCCGCGGTTCCGCGGGAGAGGACTGCGATGATAAAGCAGGCGGTCAGAGAGTACAATCCCCCGGAGCTGGAGCGCCGGGTCCAGGAGTTCTGGACCCGGACGAAGGCGTACGAGAAGATGGTGAAGCTCCGCTCGAAGGGGAAGGACTTCTACTTCGTCGACGGCCCGCCGTACACGAGCGGCATGATCCACATGGGCCAGGCCCTGAACAAGTCCATCAAGGACATGGTGCTCCGGTGGCGGCGGATGAACAACTTCAACGTCCGGGACCAGCCCGGGTACGACATGCATGGCCTGCCGATCGAGGTGCAGGTCGAGAAGACCCTCGGGATCACGAACAAGAAGGAGATCGAGGAGCTCGGGATCGAGCGGTTCGTGAACACGTGCCGGGACTACGGCCTCGACCTCCTGAGGAAGATGAACGACCAGTTCGTCCGCCTTGGCGTCTGGATGGACTGGGAGCATCCGTACATCACGATCACGAACGAGTACATCGAGTCCGCGTGGTGGACCCTCCGGCAGGCGTTCGACAAGGGCCTCCTCTTCGAGGCGGAGAAGAGCCTCCAGTGGTGCGCGCGCTGCGAGACCGCGCTCGCGGAGGCGGAGGTCGAATACAGCGACGAGACGGACCCCTCGATCTACGTCAAGTTTCCGCTCGCCGGGAAGCCCGCGGAGTACATCGTCGTGTGGACGACGACGCCGTGGACCCTGCCCGCGAACATGGTCGTGGCGGTGAACCCGGACTTCAAGTACGCGAAGGTCCGGGTCATCCGGGCGGGGAAGCCCGAGAACCTCTGGATGGTCACGGAGAACATCAAGGCCGTGATGGACGTCGCCGGGATCGAGCAGTACCAGATCGTCGACGAGCTGCCCGGGTCCCGTATGGAGGGATGGGCGTACACCCATCCGCTCGCGGGCAAGGTCCCGTACCAGCGGGACGTGAAGGGCCCGTGGGTCCACAAGGTCGTCCTCTCCGAGACCGTGACCGCGGAGAGCACGGGCTGCGTCCACACCGCGCCGGGCCACGGGCCCGAGGACTTCGAGATCGGCCAGAAGCTCCTCCTCCCGATCTTCAGCCCCGTCGACGAGCGGGGCGTCTTCACGCAGGACGCCGGGGAGTACGCGGGCAAGTCGATCCGGGAGGCGAACCCGCTCATCCTCGACGACCTGAACCGCGCGCGCCTCCTGTTCGCGGAGGACGAGATCCCCCACCGGTGCGGCCACTGCTGGCGGTGCAAGACCCCGATCCTGTTCCGCGCGACGACGCAGTGGTTCCTGAAGGTCGGCGACCTGAAGCCGAAGATGCTCGAGGAGATCCAGCGGGTGAAGTGGACCCCGGAGTGGGCGGGCGAGGCCCGCCAGTACGATTGGACCCTGAACCTCCGGGACTGGTGCATCTCCCGGCAGCGGTACTGGGGCATCCCGCTCCCCCTCTGGAAGTGCCAGAAGTGCGGGAAGCTCCGGGTCGTCGGGACCTTGGACGAGCTTCGGGCCTCGAAGAACTACCGGGACGGGATGGACCTCCACCGCCCCTGGATCGACGAGATCGCGTTCGACTGCCCGGAGTGCGGGGCGGTGATGTCCCGGATCAAGGACATCGTGGACGTGTGGTTCGACAGCGGCGTGAGCTCGTGGGCCCAGCTCGGCTACCCGCGGCGGGAGGACGAGTTCAAGCGGTGGTGGCCGATGGACTGGATCGTCGAGGGCCCGGACCAGACCCGCGGCTGGTTCAGCTCCCAGCTCACGGCGGGGATCCTCGCGTTCGGCCGGTCGCCGTACGAGAGCGTCCTGATGCACGGGTGGGTGAACGGCCCGGACGGGCGGCAGATGCACAAGTCCCTGGGGAACTACGTCGACCCCGTCGACACGATCCAGAAGTTCGGGGCGGACGCCCTGCGGTTCTTCCTCCTCGAGGTGAACCCGCCCTGGGAGGACCTGAACTTCAACGAGGAGGGGGTCCAGAACGCGCAGCGGACCCTGAACATCCTCTGGAACGTCCACAAGTTCGCGGCCACGTACATGGCGGTGGACGAGTTCGACCCGCACGCGCACCCCCTCGACTCCCTCGTGAAGTCGATGAAGCCGGAGGACAAGTGGCTCCTCTCCCGCCTCGAGAACCTGAAGGTCGCGGTCGGGAACGAGGTCGAGCAGTACAGCCTCCACCGCGCCTGCCGGCTCCTCAAGGACTTCGTCCTGAACGACCTATCGCGGTGGTACGTGAAGCTCGTCCGCGCCCGGACGTGGAAGGAGGGCCAGGACAAGGAGAAGCTCGCGGCGTACCGCGTGCTCTGGGAGGCCCTCGCCGTCGCGATCCGGATGATCGCGCCCGTCACCCCGTACCTCGCGGAAGCGCTCTACCAGAACCTGGACGCCCGCCGGCTCAGCGTCCACATGGAGGACTGGCCCGCCCACAACGAACAGTGGATCAACAACGACCTCGAGAAGCTCATGGGGATCGCGCAGGAGGTCGTCGAGGTCGTCTCGAAGGCCCGCCAGAAGCACCAGATGAAGCTCCGCTGGCCCGTGAAGAAGGTCGTCGTGAAGGCCCCGCCGGAGGACGCGGCCAGGGCCCTGAACACGTTCCGGGACGTCGTGATGTCGCAGGCGAACGCGAAGGAGCTCGTGATCCTGAAGCCCGACGAGCAGTTCGACGGGATGCAGCTCCTCGTCCAGCCGAACCCGCAGGCGATCGGGAAGGTGTACAAGCAGTGGTGGTCGAAGATCGCGACGATGCTCGAGAGCCGCCCGGCGGACGAGGTGCGGAAGGCCCTGGAGAAGGGCGAGTACCGGATCGGGATCGAGGGCCAGATTGTGCGCATCGAGCCCCACATGGTCTCCTTCGCCCGCAAGATGCCCGAGGACGTGAGCGTCGTGGAGTCGACCCACGGGGAGATCTACGTGGACATGCGGATCACACCGGAAATCCAGGCCGAGGGCTACGCGCGCGAGGTGATCCGCCGGATCCAGCAGATGCGCAAGGAGGTCGACCTGAGCGTCGAGGACTACGTGAAGGCGGGCGTGAAGGTCCGCAAGGAGTTCGCGCGCCTCCTGGAGCCGTGGAGGGCGTTCATCGCGGCGGAGACCCGATGCCGCAGCCTCGCGATCGGGGAGGAGTCCGTGAGCGAGGAGTACGTCGTGGAGTGGAACGTCGAGGGAGAGACGTTCACCATCGGCATCACGCCCCTGCACATGGCGGAGGCCCTCTCCGCGTTCACCGCGATCCCGCACATCACGGAGCGGAAGGCGATCGCGCTGTACGACGCGGGCTACAAGACGGCACCGGCCCTCCAGCAGGCGACGAAGGACGACCTCTCCAGGGTCGAAGGCCTGGACGCGGACGACGTGCGGCGAATCCGGGACCACTTCGAAGCGGGCGAGAAGGGCGAGCCGGGTCTCTGCCCCGTGTGCGGGGCGGAGCTCCCGGAGAAGGCCCGGCGGTGCCCGCGGTGCGACGAGCCCGTCGGCGGAGCCCCGGAGTGCCCGGAGTGCGGGCAGGCCGTCACCCCGGACGCGGAGGTGTGCAAGGTGTGCGGCCACCGGTTCGCCGGTGTTGCGCCCGCCCTGGCCCCGCCCGCCGCACCCACGGCGGCCCCCGCGGCCGCGCCCGAGGAGGCGCCCCGGGAGGCGGCCCGCCAGCCCGCGCCGGCCGCGAAGCCCGCGGGGAAGGCCGGAACGTGTCCGTTTTGCGACGCCTCCGTCCCCGCGGACGCCCCGGTCTGCCCGAGCTGCGGAACGAGGCTGCGACCCGCCCCGAGGGCGACACCCGCCCCCGCGCCCCGCGCGGAGGCCCCCGCCCCGACGCCCGCCATGGAGGTCCCCCTCCCCGAGCTGAAGCCCGCGTCCGCGTACCTGGTCAAGGAGCAGACGACCGCGAACACGTACCGGCTCTTCTCGAACGCGATCGCGACCGGCCAGAAGGGGTTCTGCGTCACCCGCGTGTACCCGGAGAAGATCCGGGAGCAATACGGGCTCCCCGGCGTCCCGATCGTCTGGCTCAGCAACGTGGGGAAGGAGGACAGCGTGCGCCCGAAGGACCTCGAAAAGCTGTCCCTGTCCCTGGAGCAGTTCATCACGAAGGAGAGCGGGGTCGTCGTGATCGACGGGCTCGAGTACCTGATCACGAACAACAACTTCATCACGGTCCTGCGGCTCGTGCAGGCCCTCCGGGACCAGGTCGCGATCAACAACGCGATATTGCTGTTCTCCGTCAACCCCGCGACCCTCGACGAGCACCAGCTCCACCTTCTCGAGCGAGAGGTGGACACGGTCCTGGATTTCCGCGCGGCCTGAGGCGAGAGCCCCGCCGTCGCAGGGATCACGCGCCTTGCGGCAGGACGGCCGCGAGCGCGTCGGACAGCCGGGGGACCGTGTGGTACTCGGGCAGCTCGGCCGGGCGCACCCAGCGGGCGTCCGTGTTCTCCCGGTCCAGCCGGACCTGGCGGGTGGGGACGTCGAAGAGGAACGGGAAGACGACGAACACGGTCGCGTCGTGCCGGACGAACACGGGCCCGCCCCGTGCGACGAGGCGGGCTCCGCGAATCGCGGTCTCCTCGAGGATCTCGTCCCTCGCCCGCGCGAGGGGGCGCTCGGTCGGCTCCACGGAGCCCGAGACCGCGGACCACAGGCCGGGGAATGTCGGCGCGGTGTCCCCGCGCTTCAGGATCAGGATTCGCCCCCGGTTCCTCAGGAATGCGGTGGCGGCCCGGCGCTCGATCACGTCCGGGAGCTCGACCGCACCCGCGTCCCCGTCCACGGCCACGCGGTCCCCCGTGAGTATCGCGGTCGGGTCGATGCGGTCGACGAGCGGGATGCCCCCGAGGATGCACCCCGTGGCCACGATTGTCTCCGTGCGTTCGTTCACGATCGCCGCGGGCGCGACCCCGTGCCTCGCGAGCCCGTACAGGACGTACGAGCCGACCGTGCTCCCCTTCCCGCTCGGGAACACGAGCACCCGGCCCGCCACACACTCCCCTCGGATGTCCGAGGCGGGGTCCCGGACGATCCCCGTGGCAGGGTCCACCCCGCCGAGGAAGGACATGGGCTTCGCGCTGACGAGGGCCGGGCCCCCGCCCCGGCCTGCGGAGACGGACCGCCCCGCGAGCCTCATGCGTACCTCCTCAGGAGGCGGGCGACGTCCGCCATGACGACCTTCTGCCCGCACAGCGTCGGCAGGTACACGGCCCCCTTGCCCGAGGGCGTGGCGACGGTCTTCGAGACGTTCTCGATCATCGTGACCTCGAGGCAGGTGTCCGCGAGGACCCGCCCGCCCAGCGCCTCGATCCTCCGGACCGCGTCCGCGGCCTCGTCGCGGGCCGCGCGGCTCGTGAACACCCACACGGGGATGCGGGGCCTCCGCCCCTTCATCAGCGCGGCGATCTGTCGCAGCTCGTCCGCGGAGAGCTGGGGGGATCCTAGCCCGATGATGTCCGCCTCGTCCCCCGTCGTGAAGTCCCGCCGGACCGCCTCGAGGTCCCGGTCCGTGACGCGGATCCGCGGCAGCCCTTTCGGGCGGGCCCGCCTCCACTCCGGCGTCCCCCGCTCGACGTGGAACATCGCGCAGTCGCTCGTGGACGCGATGGACGCGGACAACCACTTCAGGTCCGCCTCCGTCCCCCGGAGGCCGCGGAAGTACGGGATCCCCCCACCGAGGACCCGCCCCACCTGGAGGCCCAGGAGCGAGAAGGCGTACCCACGGACGCGGGCCCGGACGTCCACGATCGCGGTCGCCCGCCGCTCCTCGACGCGATGGAGGCCGTGGTCCGGCGTGAATCCGGTCACGGCCGCCGCGAGGGCCGAGGGCCCGCCCTCCCGGTTCGTGCGGGCGCCGATCACGGAGTTCGCGAAGCACGCCGCGGAGCTCTCTGCCCACGCGACGTGGTCCCCGAACCGCGGGCGGTTCCCGACCAGGTACGGCGTGCAGCTGAACGACTCCCGCACCCCCATCGCCCGGTACGCCTCCGCGATCCGCCGCTGCTTCGCCGCGAACTCCTCGGAGATCCCTTGTTCCCGCCACCGCTCCAGGTCCATCCCGAGCGGGTTTACGGTCGTGGGCACGACGACCCGCGCGTCCCGGGCGAAGTCCGCGATGAACTCGAGTCCCGGGTCGCCGACCACCTTGTACGAGGCCCCCGCCACGTGCGCCGAGGCGATCGGGAGGAGCCGGTCCGCGCCGTAGATCTCCCCGAGCGCGATCAGAAGGCGCATCGCGGTCCGGACCGAGGGCGTCCCGTGGTCACGCATCTCCCGTTGGCGGGCCGTCAGGCGCATCCCGTCACACCCCCGACAGGTACGCGCGGGCGACCCGCACCGCGTTCGACCGCTTCGCGGGGTGGGCTGCGACCTTCGCCCGCACCGCAATCACGTCGTCGTGGCGCGCGAGCTCCAGCGTCCCGCCATGGGCCTTCTGCTTGTCGAACCGCAGGTGGAGGACCGCGTCGTCGTCGACCCGCTCGTCCAGGGTCGCGAGCAGGGGCGGCATCGCCCCCGCGTCCTTCACCCGCCGCCAAAACGCTCGGATGGCCTCGGCGTCCTCCAGGCGGACCGCCATCATCCGGAACGGGTTCCCGTGGTGGCCCTCGAGCGTCTCCGTCTCGAGCCTCCCGTCCGGGCTCAGGGTCCGCATTGCCCGCTCCACGCGGTCCGGGTCCTCCGTCGCGTGGCAGACGGTCCGGAGCTCGACGCTATGGAACATGGCTGGACCCGCCCAGGACGCTCTCCAGGACCTCCCGGGCGCGGGCACGGAACGAGCCGAGGTCCCCCTCGTTCACGATCAGGAAGTCCGCGGTCGCGATCACGTCGCCCAGGCCCCAGGCGAGCTCCCGGCGGTCCCGCACGAGGAACTCTTCCCACGAGGCGGGCGCGTCGCTCCGGTTCCGGGCCCGGAGGCGGGCGAACCGGACCCGCGGGGACGCGTGGACCGCGACGACCTGGAGGCTCTCCCCGAGCGCCTTCCGGAACGCCTCGAGCTCCGCGGACCCGCGGAGGCCGTCAATCAGGATATGCTCCCCGACGACGCGGGGCAGGGTCCGCTCCGCCCACACGCCGTACCCGTGGGCCTCCCGCTCCCGGTGCGCGAAGCCGCCGATTGCCTCGTCCGAGGTCCCGAGCATCCGGCGGGCGGCCTCCTCTCGCACCGTGTCGCCCATCCGGACGACGGAGAACCCGAGCTCCTGCGCGACGCGGATGAGCTCCTCCTTCCCGCACCCGGGCATCCCGGTGAGGCACAGGACCTTCACGGACCGCGGGAACCGCCGGCCGCCTTAAGACTTTCCCGAACCTGCGTCCGACCCGCGCCGCCGCGGCTTGCCCTTGTGGTTCGGGGAGAGCAGGGCCTTCGCGACGACGAGGTCCTCTTGCGATTCGGAGTACCGACCCTCTTGGAACTCCTTCTCGGCCCGGACGAGCAGCTCCTCGACGTCCGGGAGGAACGCGTCCGCCTCCTCGGGGGCCGTCGCCCGCGCCCAGTTCTCCTGGAGGGACCGCGCCAGGCCCTCGCGCTCGCTCGCGATGCGCTCGATGTGCCCCGTCGCGTCCTCGACGTGCCGCAGGGCGCGGACGTACTCGCCGTCCCGCATCGCCCGGCGGGCGTCCCGGACCGCGAGGTCCACCTCGGACGAGAGGTGGCCCTCCCGCACAAGGCGGGTGTACCGGGCCTCCGCCTCCGCGAGCCCCTCCCGCGCGTCGCGGTACGCGCGCTGGAGCGCCTGAGCGTCCGCGAGCAGGGCCCGCGCCATCTCCGAGGCCGGCTCGATCACGCCCCGGAACAGCACGTCCCGCACGATGGAGAGCTGGCTCGTGAGGCGGCCCGTGTACCCGCCTTGGCCGCGAAGCTCCGCGAGGATCGCTGCGGCCGCGGTCAGGCCGTCGTTCGCGGCGATGAACGCGGCCCGGAGGCGGTTCGCGCGGGCCTCGATGTCCGCTGCAATCCGCACCGCCTGCTCGAACTTCCGCTCCGCGAGCTGCCGCATCGCCCCCTCGAGGCCCACCTCGAGGCTCGAGACGGCGCCGCGGGAGAAGAGGCTCGGGTCCGGCGGCCCGCGGATGCTCGCGAGCTCCTCGATCGCCACCGCGCCCATGAACACCGCGTTCGAGGCGGCCTCCGCCCGCTCGACGAGGGTCTGGGCGTCCGCCTCCGCCTCCTCCAAGGCCTTCCGCGCGCCCTGGTAGTCCGGCAGGAGGGAACCCTCCTCCCAGATGCCCGCCGCGACGCGGGCCTCCGCCTGCGTCAGGGCGGCCTCCGGGGCGTCCCTCGGGAGGCCGAGGTCCTTCATCCGCTCCATCCGCTCCCGGAGGGACCGGACCGCCTTCTCGTACCCGCGGTACCGCTCGTCGAGGGCGACCGCGATCGCCTCCGCGCGGAGGGCGGCATCCCGGGCCCCTGTGAAGTGCTCGCGCGCCAGGAGGTCCCGCGCGATGCCGAGGGCCTGCTCCGCGGCCCTCATGTCCGCGGGGGAGAGGGCGAGGACCGCGAGGATCCCCTCGGAGCGGACGATCGCCTCCTCCGCCTTGCGGGCCTTGGAGTTCTTCAGGAACCGCAGCCCGTTCCCGATTGCCATCCGTTCGCTCCTCCCATGGAGTGCGGCCTCGCGAGGAGGACCTCTCCAGGGGAGGTCTCTCCGGCGGGACCGGCAGGTGCGGAATAGATTCGGGCGCGGGCGCATAAGCGTTCCCCCCTGATTTCGCGAGCGCCGCCCGCGGAGGCCCGCGACGCGCCCGCCGCCCCGCCCCAGAAGCTTTATCTCCCGCCACCTCTAAGGCCCAAGCGGAACGCTGCGACGGAGGAACATTCATGCCCTTCGAGCTGGACCTGAAGGCGATGCGGTTCGGGACGGAGCTGCTGAAGCGGGGCTTCGCGAAGATGCAGAAGGGCGGGGTGATCATGGACGTCACGATCGCCGAGCAGGCCGCGATCGCGGAGGAGGCGGGGGCCGTGGCGGTGATGGCCCTCGAGCGCGTGCCCGCGGACATCCGCGCCCAGGGCGGGGTCGCCCGCATGGCGGACCCGACGAAGGTCCAGGAGATCATGGACGCGGTCACGATCCCCGTGATGGCGAAGTGCCGGATCGGCCACTTCGCGGAGGCGGAGGCCCTCCAGGCCCTCGGCGTCGACATGATCGACGAGTCCGAAGTCCTCACGCCCGCGGACCCGTTCTTCCACGTGAACAAGAAGCTCTTCCAGGTCCCGTTCGTGTGCGGGTGCCGGAACCTCGGCGAGGCGGTCCGGCGCATCTGGGAGGGCGCGGCGATGATCCGGACGAAGGGCGAGGCGGGCACGGGGAACGTGATCGAGGCGGTCCGCCACATGCGGCTCCTGAACACCGCGACCGCGGAGCTCAAGACCCGCAGCAAGGAGTCCGTCCTCGCAATCGCGGGGCGCTTCTCGGACGCGTACCTCGCCCTGCTCCGGGAGATCCGGCAGATGCACGGGGAGGCCGCGACCATCGCGGACCGGGAGGTCGTCTTCGCGGACACGACCCTCGACGACATCACGGAGGGGCTGTACCAGACCCTGCTCGAGGTGAAGAAGCTCCAGCGGCTGCCCGTCGTGAACTTCGCGGCGGGCGGGATCGCGACGCCCGCGGACGCGGCGATGATGATGCACCTCGGGTGCGACGGCGTGTTCGTCGGGAGCGGGATCTTCAAGTCCGAGAACCCGGAGGCGCGCGGGAAGTCCATCGTCGAGGCGGTCACCCACTACGACGACCCCGCCCTCGTCGCCGAGGTGTCGAAGGGCCTGGGCGTCCCGATGAAGGGCCTCGACATCAGCCAGATCCCAGCGGAGGAGCGGCTGCAGGAGCGCGGCTGGTAGCGAGCCGCACGGCCGCGTCGAGAACTTCCTTCACGCCCTGACCCGCGAGCGAGGACATCGCGGGCCGCCCTAGGCCCGTCGTCCGGAGGTCCGCCTTGTTCTCGACGACGAGGATCGGCACGTCCGGGAATAGGTCGCGGACCGTGTCGAGGAGTCGCTGCTGCGCGGCGAGCTCGTACCCGCACGTCTCGGACGGGTCGAGCAGGAACACGATCACGTCCGCGACGTGCGTGAGGGCGGTCACCGCCTGCCGCTCCATCGGGTTCCGCTTCTCCATCGGACGGTCCAGCAGGCCCGGGGTGTCGATGATCTGGAACCGAGTGTACCCGACGTCGAAGTGCCCGACTGCCACCCCCTGGGTCGTGAACGGGTACGGCGCGACGCGGGGCTTCGCGGTGCTCACGGTCCGTACGAAGAGGCTCTTCCCAACGTTCGGGTAGCCCGCCACGACAATCGTCGGCACCTCGGGGTCGATGTCCGGGAGGCCCTTCAGGGGCCCCCGGGCCGCGCCGAGGGCGTCGAGGTTCTTCGAGATCTGGTGCACGACGGACGCGAATCGGCCGAAGGCCGCCTTGCGGATCGTCGTGACCTGGGTCGCCCCCGCCGCGGCCTGGATCCGCCGCGGGACACCCTTCGCAAGGTCCCGCACCTTCCCACGGGCCCAATCCACCGCCGCGAGGTTCGTGTGGAGGGACTGGAGCCCGATCGTCGCGTCGATCAGCTCGCGGTAGAACGGCGGGAGGCGGTCCAGCGACGGGAACCCGCGGATGTACGATTCGAGCGTGGAGGTGAGGACGTCCGCGGCCGCCTGGACCTTCGCCACCGCGAGGTTTCTCGTCCGCTCGACCCGCGTGCGGCCCTTCGAGGCCGTCGCCTTCCCCGCCCTGCGGAAGGCCTTGTCGATCAGGCCCTGGGCGCTCAGGACGGTGGAAACCTCGTACACGGGTGCGCCAACGGTGACGCCCGCTAAAGCCTATCGGCCGAGGAACACGTTGAACGCGGCGAAGATGAACGTAATGATCCCCACGCGGGTCCACGCGGCGAGGAAGTTCGAGACGAGGAACGCCCGCCAGTCCAGGGCCTTGCCCTCCTCGTTGAACAGGGAGTACAGGTAGATCGGGATTGTGTCCGACATGAGCGGGATGCTCAGGAGGAGGTAGAGGCCAATGTAGTTCGTCTTTCGGACGAACTTCTCGCACCACTTCACGAACCGGTCCGCGATGCGGTACTTCTCGGACCAGTGGCGGATGTTGTCCTCGACCCGCACCCCGAAGACGAACACGAGCCCCGCGCCCACGGTCTTCCCGAGCGCCATCGCGGCGGCGATGCTCCCGAGGTACGCCCACTGCTGCGCGAGGAGGGGGGCAAGGAGGACGACCTCGATTGGGATTGGGAGGATGATCGCGACGAGCACGGAGAAGGTGAACGTCAGCGTCAGGTACGCGGCGGGCGTGTTGTACGCGCCCGCGATCCACGCGGCGAGGTCCTCAAGGAGGCCCACGGGAGGTCGCGGCCGCATCCCCGGAACGCCTATATAGCGGCTCCCCCGGCGTTCCCAATCCTGATTCGATGGGGTGGAGGCGGCCGTCGCGGGTGAGGAGGACGACGCGGCTATCCTCGCGCTCCGCGGCAATCCCGTACCCGAGGCGCTCCGCGAGCCGCGAGGCGAACTCGCGGATCACCGCATGCTCCGGCATGTTCTCGACCCGGAGGCGGAGGCGGGACTCCCCGACGAAGCTGTACCCCTTACACTCGATGAACATGGGCCCCGCGAGCGCATCGAGGGCCGCGTACTCGTCCTCCCACCCGAGGTTCCAGCCCTCCACGAGCGTGTGGCGGATCACGGTGCGGGTCTCGAGGCCCGGGAGCAGGGCGAGCGTCTCCCGCAGCTTCTCCCACTCATGGTCCGACTTCGGGGCCATCAACTTCCGGTAGACTTCCGCGTTCGGCGCGGCGACGGTCACGTACAGCTGGGTGGGCAGCCGGTTCTCCGCCGCCATCCGACGGAGCACGGCGGGCGTCGTCCCGTTCGTGACGAGGAAGGTCGTCATCCCCCGCCGCTTGAACTCGTCGATCATCTCGCCCAGGCGCCTGTACAGGGTCGGCTCGCCCGTCAAGGAGATTGCGACCTGGTTCGGCTGCCACGCCTCCCGGAACCTCTCCCGCGGGACGTCCGGGTTTCCCCCGTATCCCGAGATCAGCTTCCGCTGCGCCTCGATGGACCCCTCGACGACGAAGCCCGGGTCATCGGACTCGATCAGGGAGTCCGACCCCCACTCCTGGGTCCGCCAGCAGAACAGGCAGCCGAGGTTGCACGAGTCCACGGTGGGCGTCATCTGGAGGCACCGGTGGCTCTTGATCCCGTAGAACGTCTCCTTGTAGCACCCCGCGCCTCCGGTCAGGGAGTTCTTCGTCCAGTGGCACAGCTTCACGCCACTGTGCCCCCCGACGACCTTGTAGCCCTGCCGCTCGAGCACCTCGCGCTTCGCCGCGTCCATCTGGGGGTGTATAGACAGTGGGCGGGATATGACGTTTTCGAGAATCCACATCGTGTATGTGGCGCCATCCTTCGGATCGTGCGGGTGACGCAACCCTACGGACGGAACCTTTACATTGGCCAGGAGGAGTCTCGGTGCGGGTGGCGGGGTGGTCGACTACGTGTTGATCGTCGGGGTCGTGGTCCTGATTGTGCTCATCAACGTCTCGCTCATTATGGTCTACGCGGCGCGGTACAAGAAAGTGCCTCCGAACCACGCCATGGTGCTGTTTGGGCGGCAGTACGCGCGTGACTCCGGGATGCATGTCTGGATGTCCGGGGGCAAGTTCATCCAACCGATCGTCGAGTCCTACGCCCTGCTGTCCCTCGCGCCCGTTGCGGTCGACCTCAGCTTGGATCGGGTTCGCCAGGACGCGAAGGGAGCGTCACAACGCGACGTGCGGGTCGAGGTCAGGGCAATGATGGAGGTTCCCGCGGACAAGGAGGAGGTCACGAAGGCCGCTCGTCGCTTCCTCAGCGGGAGGCAGTTCATGTCCATGCATGGGTCCGATGAGGCCGAGGCCGTTCGCAAGGCCGAGGAGGAGATGAAGCGGACCGTTTCCGCCGTGCTGGAAAAGGACACCCGTGTCGTCGTCGCCCGAGCCCCCGCCGACACCCCGGAGGTCGAGATCGCAGACGCAGTGACCACCGCCACAACACCCGACTTGGCGGACTTGGGCGTCCGTCTCGTGTCCCTCGTCATCGTCGTTCAACCCAAGGGCGGGTCTCCCCCGGGCAACGGACGTGCGGGGCGCGACTTGGCCGAACAAGTGCAGCAGCTCGACGTCCGTCTACGCAGGATTGAGGAGCGGCTCGGTCCTCCCGCGCCTTCCTAGGGCCACGCTTCATCAAGGTTCAGCTCGCCGGCGGCAAACCTCCGAACCTTGAACAGGTGGTCCTTCGCGACAATCGCCTTCACCTTCTCCCCGCTCG
Source organism: Thermoplasmata archaeon (assembly GCA_036514455.1). Lineage (GTDB taxonomy): Archaea > Thermoplasmatota > Thermoplasmata > RBG-16-68-12 > RBG-16-68-12 > EA-19. The sequence continues at coordinate 33,038 of DATBXC010000117.1, forward strand.
TCTCGAACTCCACGTCGTGGACCTTGTACGACTGCTTCGCGACGTGGAACGGGTGAGCGATGTTCGTCTCGGTGATCGCCTCCTTAATCTCCAGGGCGACCCCTCCGATTCCGCGGAACACCCACCACGGGTCGAAGTGGAAAAGCTCCCGGAAGCTCCCAGGTTCGACCGTGTTGAGGGGGACCGCATCCGACCCCTTCGCGTGGGTTTCCGGCTGCCCCTTCGCCCCGACGTGGATTGGGGCGTGGAGAATCTCCGGAGGCGCCCCGAACCGGTCCAGCAGGGTGAGCACGACCTTCCACTCGCGGTCCCAGAAAGGGAACACGTATTTCGTGAGGATCTCTGCGTCCGCCGTCCGGACCGTCCGGTTCACGAGCCAACGCTGCGTGAGCTCCACGCAAACCCCCGCCGGTCAGCAGCGCCCCGCTATAAATGCGTCGCGAAGGGCGGGCTAGTCGTCCGTCGGCGCCTCGTCGCCCGCGTCGAGGATCCCGCCAGCAGCCGGTTCCCCCCGCCCGCGGACCTTCGCGACCCGCTCCATAAGGTGACGGACCGCGTGGGAGTCCTCCTTCTCGTCCAGGAGGAACGCGGCCTCCTTCTCGTCCAAGTTCAGTGTCAGCGTCGTTGCGAACTCGAACTCGCGGTCGCTCGTGAAGAGGTGCTTGAACGCGGGGAGGACGTCGAGCAGCGCGATTGAGCGGGACGTGTGGAGGTGTCGCGCGAGCTTCGACGCCAGGGAGGTGCGCACCTGCCGCCGCCCCCGCGCGCGGGACTGCTTCACGAGCCATTGCGGGAAGTTGTACCGCCCGCCGCCGTAGCGTCCCTGGCGGGCCACCGCGACGCCCGCGGTCATCATGTCGTACGCGTACCGCCAGAGGCCGTACTGCTGGCGGCGGCGGGTCCGGCCCAGGTACTCGTCCGCGCGGGCGAGGGCGCGGAACCCCCGTTCGAGGTCGTCCGGCCGGCGGTAGTCCGAAGGAAGGTTCTCATCGATCCAGACGATTAAGTCCTCCGGGCTCTCGTCGAGGTTCGTCGTGCTGTCCCGGGCCCGGCGTGCGTCGCCGGAGCGGAAGATCTCCTCGAGCGCCGCGTACACGGAGGATTCGCGGTCCCGCGTGCCGATCGCGTCCACCGCCTTCGAGCCGACCTCCATTTCGCCCCGGGCGACGAGTTCGAGGTCGTTGATCGCGGACCGGAGGTCCCCGGCGCTGTGCTCCGCGATGTAGTCCACCACCTCGTCTGGGACGTGCACGCCCTCGGACTTCGCGATCTGGCGGAGTACCCCCTTCATGCTCGACGGGTGGACGGGCTGGAACCGGATCGTCCGGCAGAGCGTCTTCACAGACGAGGACCGGCGCGTCAGGCCGTAGTAGTCGTTCACAATCAGGACGATCGGCTGCCCCGTCCTGCGGACCGCATCTACGATCGCACCGATGCCGCCGGTGTCCTCCCGCCCGAGCAGGTTGTCCGCCTCGTCGAGGACGATGAGCTTCCGCCCGCCCTTCGCGGTCGAGAGGAACTCTCCGCGGTCCGAGAACGTCTGGGTGACGGCCCCGCGGAGGGCGACGTTCTTTACCGCCTCCGCGTTGCGCTTGTCGGACGCGTTCATCTCGACGACGGCCCATCCGCGGTCCGCCGCGAGCGCGAGCGCCGCGCTCGTCTTCCCTGTGCCCGGCGGGCCTGCGAGAATCACCGCGCGCCGGTCCGGGACCCCGCGCTCCCACGCGTCCGCCCACTTCTCGAGGTCCGCGACCGCCGTCGGGTTACCCACGACTTCCTTGAGAGACTTGGGACGGTACTTCTCCGTCCAGGTGGACATCGGCCGCGGTATGGACCTTCGCCGCTAATAACTGGCACGGGGGTGCCCGAAAATGGGCCGTGGGGGGCGAGTATAGCTCCTACATATTTGATAATAGCACTACTCGCTACCGCATCGTTCAAGATTATCCCTCACCTAAAAACCCCTCCGGATGGGCATTTTCGGTCTATTCCGGCCGGGTTTTCTCGTACAGATTGCACAAGTCCTGCAGGAACGCATCGTACGTCTTTCGGAACTTCAGGCGATACAGGCGGTCCCGCGTGTCCGTCGTGACCTGGATCGTTGTCACCTCGACCTTCTTCGCGGCCATGGTTGCCCGTCCAACAGTTTTATTGAATCCGATAATGCATATGCTATATATAGAACATATGGGTCTATCATTCACCACAAGTCACACAGAGCTATGGTTTGTCCATCCGCGTCCTCCCGAGGCCCCGGTACGCTTCGGTCTACCGAAGCGTACTAGCGGGAGCCGGGCTGGGGGGCCTTCCCGAAGGCGTCGAGGCGAATCTGGAAGCGCTCCTCCGACTTCTGGTCCGGCCTCCGGATCCGGCGCTCCATCTCCAGCTGCACCCGGTTGAACGTCTCTCTCTCGATGAGGGACTTGTGGGCGCCCGGACGCACGGACCCGTTCGACCGGCTCAGTCCACAGTACACCGGGTTCCCCAGGATGTTCGCCACGGTCTGGCTCGCCCAAGAGCGTCCGGTCTTCGTCCGGTACCCCAGGCGGTTCAGCTCCTGGCAGATCTTCGCAATCCCCTTGCCCTCGAGGTACCGGCGGAAGATGAACGCGACGATCTTCGCCTCGTCCTCGTTCACTTGGAGGGACCCGTCGATGTACCGGTAGCCGAAGGGGCTCGCGTAGTTCAGGAACGCACTGAACCTCCGGGGCTCGCCGTCCGGCCGGGCGGAGCCCTTCAGGATGCGGGCCCGGCGGAGGAAGTCGTGCTCGTTGAAGCCCTTCTCCGCGCACAGCCTCCGGAAGGCCTCCTCCTCGGAGCCGACCTCGTAGTGCCGGACGAACTCCCGCACGGAGGAGAACCGCATGAACACCTCCCAGAACAGGAGCGCGTCCTCGGGCGCGAGGTCCACGCAGTGCTCGCACAGCGTGACCGTCTGGGTCCGCACGGAGGGGTCCACCCGCTCGTCCGCGGTGACCTCCCGCGCGACGAGGCGCTTCCGGGACCAGCACCGCTCGCACTTCTCCGCGGGCATGGTTCAGCCTCCTGCGGCCGCAGCCTCTCGTGAGCGAGGGGACGCCGCAACCGGTCCCCTCTCCTTGGGGAGCTTCGCGGGCGCCCGAGCGAGGCGGGGGTTCTGGATCCGCGATTGGAGCGCTCCCTGGGCCCGCTCGTAGACCGTCGCGGGGACGATCGCGGGATGCTCGGCGGGGCGTGTGTGTCCGTCCCACCGGAGGAAGCCCGCGTACAGCGGATTGTGGAGGATGTACAGGATGCGGGAGTGGGACCACCGCCCGCCCCGCTTCGCGCGGACGCTGCGGGCGTTCAGCCCGTCCGCAATCTGCTCCGTGGTCTCGCCCGCCAGGCAGCGGTCGAAGATTTCCCGCACGACGCGCGCCTCTTCCGGGTTCACGGAGAGTCGGCCGTCGGACACGGAGAAGCCCAGGGGGACGTTGAACCCGAGGATCCCGGGGCCCGTCCGAGCCTTCTGGCTCATCCCCATGTACACCCGCTCGCCGATTTGTTCGGACTCGAGCTGGGGGATCCGCTGGATGATATCCATCACGAACCGGCCCATGGCGGTCGAGGTGTCGAAGGACTCCGTGGCGCTCACGAAGTTCTTCTCCCACTCCTGGAGGCTCTCCATCATCTCCATGAAGTTCCGGGAGTTCCGGTGGATCCGGTCCATCTTGATGACGAGGAGGGTGTCCCAGGCGTCGCGCTCCTCCATCATCCTCTGGTACGCGGGGCGGCGGACGTCCCTCCCGCTATGGCCGTCGTCGACGTAGGTCCTCGCGACGGGCCATCCCCGGGCCTTGCAGTACGCCTCGAGCCGCTCCCGCTGCGCATCGAGGGAGAAGCCCTCCTTCGCCTGGTCTTCCGTCGAGACCCGCGTGTAGACGGCGACTCTCGTCTCGGATCCCATCCCGCACCGCGAATGCACGGGCACGTTAAAAAGGTGTCGGACGAAAGTCCGACGCTCCGCTGACGGTCCCGCAAACCGATTTTTATGGGTGTCCGTCCATAATTCCCCGCGAGGCAATATCGGTTACGACTAGTATTATTACGTTAGACACGACATCGACGAGAACTTAGTCAGGTCACACCAAGAAGTGATTACGATGCTGATGAAAACATCATGAGTATCGCGTCGAGCTATACTAGTCGCCGCTTCACGTATTCCGACGCCGGAGGTCGTCCAGGATCTCCTTCGCGCGGTCCATCCTGACGTTGCCTTCCTTGACGAGCGCCTCCGCGACGCGGTCGATCTCCTCTCCGACCGCCCCCACGGTTGCCGCGATGTTCCGCGCGTGGAGACCCATGTGGCCCCGCTGGATTCCTTCGGTCGCGAGGGCCCGCAAGGCCGCGAAGTTCTGCGCCAAGCCCACCGAGGCGATCACCTCCGCGAGCTCCTGCGCGGACTTCACGCCGAGCAGCTTGACGCACGCCTTCGCGGTCGGGTGGACCGCCGTCGCGCCGCCCACGAGGCCGACCGCCATCGGGAGCTCGATTGTCCCGACCAGGTCCCCG
>DATBXC010000118.1:0-2742 GCA_036514455.1 Thermoplasmata archaeon
CCTGCGGTCCGAGTGGATCGTCGTCCGCCAGACGCCCGCGGTCCTCGCGATGACCCGCTTCGGGGACTCCGCCTCATGGGACCCCTCGGCCCTCCGGACGGGGGACCTGTGGATCGACATCCGGGACCCCACCACGGTGCCGCGGGGCCCGGACTCGCCGAACGTGCACTGGACGGACCTCGCGCTGGCCTCGAAGCGCCCCTTCGAGACCCGGTGGGAGGTGCGGGCCGCGGGCCTCGTCCAGGTGGACGCGATGTCCGCGCGCGCAATCCGCCTCGGGCCGGACGGCCACGAGCCCGAGATCGCGTCCGGCACGGTCCGGATCGACCTGACCCTGGGCATCACCCTGTTCACAGGTTGGCCCCTCGTGGGGGTCGCGTACGCGGACTCGAACACGCTCCTCGCGGACGTGTGGGCGAAGCTCGCGCCGCTCCTCGAGGCGTTCTGGCGGGCGATCGTCGAGCCGCAACTGAAGGCGCTCCTCGACGCGATCCATTCCCTGGTCCAGGTCATCATGGACATGATCCGGCGGGTGCTGACGCCGGAGGTCGTCCGCGTCCTGGGGGAGGTCCTGCGCGTGCCCCTGGAGCAGCTCCAGGAGCTCGCGCTCGGCGTGCTGTCGACGGCGAAGCCCGCCATCGAGGCGCTGATGGGGAAACTGGGGGACGGCCTCGGTTTCGGTACGGAGGGCCTGCGGGTGAGTGTGACGCCCAGCGTGAACCCCCGCGGCATCACGATTCGCGCGTGGCGGGACGGGCTCGAGATCTGGTCCACCCTCGTGCTCCGGAACTTCTCCGGTCCGAAGCCGGGAGAGCCGGCGACCTTCGCGAACGCGCCCATCGACGTCACGTTCGGGGCGGAGGTGCGGTTCGAGGCCGCCACGCTCGCGGTGGAGGGGGACGCCCTCCTCGTCACGAAGGGCCGCCTGATGACGGTCCGCGCGACGCCGAAGGACGGGGGCTGGGGCCTCGAGTTCGCGGTGCCCGCGATCGACGCGTACAAGCTGGACACGCTGTGGGAGCAGAGCCTGCCGCCGATCCCGACGCCGCTCGGCACCCTGTCGCTGAGCGCGGGCGCCGAGTTGCGGTACATCACGAAGCCGAAGGTCGTGTGGGAGGACGTCCTCGGGGGCGCGTTCATGAAGGCCCTCGCGGACGTGGGCGGCTTCCCGAAGTCCCTGGACGCGCTGGGCCGCTTCCTGCAGCGCTTCCTGGAGCGGCTCGTCGAGAAGCTCCTGGAGCTCCTCGCCCTGAAGATCGTCGCGCTCCGCGAGCTCACGTTCTACCTCGAGGGCGTCCTCGGGGCGGGTCCGTCCGCGGGGGGCGGCTTCCGCCTCGCGTTCGTGATCGACGGAGGCTACGTCGCGGAGGTCCTGCGGTGGCTGACCCACAACATCATGGAATTCCTCCGGACGCTCCCCGACCCGAGCGGGGCCGCCCACTACGAGTCGTTCCCCACGAACCTCTGGGACTACCTCGCGCTGCGCTTCGAGATCTTCGGCACGATCGGGCTGCCGAAGGCGATCGCCCGCTCCGTCCCCGGGGACTTCCCGACGCAGCTCCGGATGGCGGTGCGGGTGCAGGCGAACATCCCCGCCATCGCGAACCTGTTCCACCACGACCTGGGCCGGTGGCGGGTCGATTTCGGGGTGTACCTCGAGCAGGTGCCCGCCCCGATCGTGCAGGCGTTCTTCGGGAGCAAGGCGTCGTCGATGGACATCTGGTTCGTCTACGGATCCGTGTACGAGGCCGCGCCCTGACACCCCGTTTTCATTCGATTAAGCTTATGATAATCCGCGCCCTCTCGGTGCACCGTGGACCTTCTCCCCACGGTCCTTCAGGGCGACGCGATCGCGATCCTCGTGGACTGGGTCCTCCCCCTCCTCGGGATCGTCCTGTTCACGGCATTCATGCTGTGGGCGCTCGCGTACGCCTCCCGGTACTTCGAGTACCTGAAGGCGCAGGAGAGCAAGTGGTTCGGGCGGGACACCCTGGACTTCACCCGCCGGTTCCTGTTCATCCTGTGGGCGGTCCTCTTCTCCGTCGTCGTCCTGCTGATCCTCCAGTTCCGGTCTGAGGTCGCCCGCGGCGTCCTCCAGGCGGTGATCGCCCACGTGCCCGCCGCCTTCGTCGTCGCGTTCGCCCTGTTCGTCGGCGCCGTGTTCGTGCGGGTGCTCCGTCACTTCGCCGAGTACCTGCGCGGAGAGACCCGCCTCCGGCCCGGGGTGCCCGTCGCCGCGCCCGCCCTCGCGCTCACGGAGCTCGTGCTGAAGTACGTGATTTACGCGGTCGCGGGGGTCACCGCGTTCGTTGGCGGGGTCCAGGCCCTCCCGCCGCAGGACCAGGTCGTGAAGGACGCGGTGTCCGCCCTGATCCGGCCGGAGCAGTGGACCTCGTTCCTGATCATCATCGCGGGCGCCGTCCTCGTCGGGTTCGTCCTGGACCGGATCGCGAGGTCCGTCTTCGAGGACATGAAGAAGCGGAGCAAGAAGTTCAACGCGCGGGTGCTCGACCAGGTGAAGTCCGCGTCGCGGGTCGCGGTGGTCCTCGTCGTCGGGACGACGGCCCTGTTCCTCATCCTGAACCTCGTCCTGGACCCGCTCCGCCTCCTCGTGTTCGCGGTCGGGCTCATCGCCCTCGCGCTCGTCGTGTCGCTCGCGGCGATGGGCACCCTCCAGGAGGCCCTCGCGGGGCTGAACCTGATGATGGCGGACCCGTTCGACGTCGGGGACCGCGTGAAGAT
>DATBXC010000119.1:0-2646 GCA_036514455.1 Thermoplasmata archaeon
ACGAGGCCTTCACGTTCGCCCGCGTGAGGAACCCAATCATCGCGAGGTCGGCGACGGACCCGACGAGGCCCGCGGGGAGGCCGAGGAGGTTCACGAACAGGAACACTCCGAGGGCCGCGATTGCTAGGACGCGGGACCACCAGCGGAGGTCCCACAGGGAGCTCGCGAGGACCACCGACAGGGTCCCCCCGGCCATCAGGTATCCGGCGAAGGGCCCGGGGTATCCCGCGAACAGCCCGAACGCGAGGAGGTACGCCGTCGGCACGAACGAGGACGCGAGCAGGATCAGCAGGCCGAACACGAGGCTCCCAAGCCCGCCCGCCAGGAAGAGGAAGCAGAAGACGGTGAGGCTGAGGGGGCGGACCCCCTGCGGGATCACGCGGTACATCGCCCGCTCGTCGGCGCCAATCGAGGGGAACCAGTACACAATCGAGCCCTCCGTCGGCCGCGTGAGGTTCAGGATCGTCCGGCCCACCGTCGTCTTCCCGCACCCGCTCTCCCCGACGAGGCCCAGGGTCTCCCCCCGCCGGATCTCGAAGTCGACCCCGTCGACCGCCCGCACCGCGCCCATCTCCCGCCGGAGGAGGCCCCCGCGGATCGGGAAGTACTTCCTCAGCCCGCGGACGGCGACGAGGACGTCAGCCACCCGGACCGCCTCCCGCGACGGCCGCCTGGAGCGGCTCCTCGTACAGGAGGCACGTCACCTTGTGACCGGGCTCCGGTTCGAACACGGGAGGCTTCCGGACCTTGCACTGGGGCATCGCCATCGGGCACCGGGGGTGGAAGCGGCATCCCCCGGGCGGGTGGATCAGGTTCGGCACGGACCCGCGGATGATCTCGAGCTCCTCCCTGCGGACCGTGTGGGAGGGGACCGCCTTCATCAGCCCCTGCGTGTACGGGTGGAGCGGGACCTTGAAGACCGTGCGGACAGGGGCGTCTTCCGCGATCAGCCCCGCGTACATCACGCACACCCGGTTGCACATCTCCGCGATGATCCCGAGGTCGTGGGTGATGATCAGGACCGTCGAGCCGAACGTCGTCTTGAGCTCGCGGATGAGCTCCAGGATCTGGGCCTGGATCGTGACGTCGAGCGCGGTCGTCGGCTCGTCCGCGATCAGCAGCCGGGGGTTGCACGACAGCGCGATCGCGATGAGCGCGCGCTGCTGCATCCCGCCGCTGAGCTCGTACGGGTACTGGCCCGCGATCCGGACGGGGTCCGAGATCTTCACCTTCCGCAGCATCGCGACCGCCCAGCGGAGGCCCTCCTCCTGGAGGGGGCGCATGACCGGCCGCCGGACGATGGGCAACCGCTGGAGGGTCCGGACGAGGAAGTCCTTCGGCGAGTCCCGCAGCCGGCGGTAGAAACCCGTCTGGAACCTGCGGGGGAGGCCCGGGTGCAGGTGGCCCGTGATCGCCTCGTCCGCGTCGAGGAGGCGGTTCGCCCGCTCGATCACGCGGTCGACCCCCGCCATCAGGGCCTCCCGCTCCGCCTCCGGGATCCGGGAGGCGGCCACGGCGTCCCGGACGTCGATGAGCCGGTTCGCGTCCCCCTCGGCCCTGAGGAGGGCGGCCTCCAGGCCCACCGGGCGCCCGGTGAAGCTGCCCCCGACCGCGGGGCGCGTGAGGAAGAATACGATCGCGAGGTCTCCCAGGAACGCGAACAGGAGGAAGAAGCGGAGCACGGGCCCGAACGGGAAGACGAGCAGGGTGAGGCGAGAGAGTATCTCGAGCGCGGCGACCGCGATGCCCAGCATCCGGGCGCGGGGATCTGTCTGGAAGAGCCCCGCGGCGACCGGAATCGCGAGGACCGCGAGGCCGGAGCCCACCACGAGGCCGGCGTACGTCCCCGGGTACGGGAGGGCGAGCGGGACCAGCAGGGCGAGCCCGTAGAGCCCGAGGGTTACTCCAGAGAGGGCGAACCAGAGGAGGGCGCAGAGGGCCACCCACCGCGGTCGCGGCGGGGCCGAGACGGGGGCCCGCCCGGGAGCCGCCTCCCCGCGCGGGTCCCTCGACCGAAGCCGCTTCGCGAGCGCGTCCCGCTCCGCCTCGAGCTCCATCTTGTCCACGAGGGCCTTCACGACCGCGGGCCGCTGGTGCAGCACGATGTTCTCGGAGATCTGGTCACCGATCGGGAACACGGGGTTCAGGGCCTGCATCGGCTCCTGGAAGATCATCGCGATCTTGTTGCCGCGGATCGCCCGCATCTCCGCGTCGGACTTCAGGAAGAGGTCGTACTTCTCCTTCACCTTGATGAGGGCGGCGGACGCCGCCCGCAACGCCTCGAGGTCCGCGGAGCCCTTCGGGGCCGCCCTCTGGGCCGCGGTCCACAGGGTCCGGAGCCTCCGCGCGCTGAGGTCCGGCGGGTTCGCCGCCTCCCGTTCCCCGAAGACCCGCGGGAGTGCCTTGCGGACCTGGGCCTCGAGGGCCTCGATCCTCGCGACGGCGTCCGGCGGGACATCGAAGAGGGCCTCGCCCTCCTCGATCTTCCCGGGCGGCTGCGGGATGAGCCGGAGGAGCGAGAGCGCGGTCACGCTCTTCCCGCACCCCGTCTCCCCGACCAGGCCCAGCGTCTCGCCCTCGGCGAGGTCGAAGTCCACGCCGTCGAGCGCCTTCACCACGCCCGCGTACGTGTAGAAGTTCGTCTTC
>DATBXC010000120.1:0-16551 GCA_036514455.1 Thermoplasmata archaeon
GCACAGGAACAGCATCTCCCGCGCGCGGCGGTCGCCGATGACGAGCGGGAGCCACTGGGTCGCCCCGCCCGCCGCGACGCTCCCGACGCGGGTACCGACCTGCATGAACTCCGCGTGCTCCGCGGCGATGCTCAGGTCGCACGCGATGTGGAACTCGTTCCCGCCGCCGGCCACGACCCCGTTCACGCGGGCAATCGTGGGCTTCCCGCAGTTCCGGAGGAGGTCGTGCGCGGCCTGGAACTCGAGCATGTACTTCCAGTAGTCCCGCGGGCGCCTCGTGTACGTGTCCGCGTACTCCTTCACGTCCCCGCCCGTACAGAACGCCTTGTCCCCCGCCCCCGTGAGGACGATCACCGCCACCCCGTCGTCGAACGTCGCGTCCTTGAACGCGGCCTGCATCTCCTGGAGGGTCCGGGTCGAGTACGCGTTGTACACCGCGGGGCGGTTGATCGTGACCGTCGCGACCCAGTCCTTCTTGTGGTACAGGATGTCCCTGAAGCGGAACGAGGACGCGGCTTTCCCGGACAGGACCGCCATGGCGGGGCGCATCGAGGGGGTCGCTATTTAGTCGTTTCCGGTTCCCTGCGTCGTGGCGAGACAAAGACTTCGCCCGCGAAACGCACCTGCGCCGAAGGTTTATGCCCCTGGTCCCCTGCCTCAGGCCGGACCGTGTAGATGCGAGGCTGGTCGACGCGATGGGCGCCCGCGGAGAGAGCGAGACGAATCTTGAGACCGGTCTGACCGTTGCGGAGGTCGGGGCGCGGCTTCGCGCGCACGGATACAACGAGATTCCGGAGAAACGGCGGAACCCCGCGGCGCGATTCGCGAGGAAGTTCTGGGGCGTCACCCCGGCCATGCTCGAGCTCACGGTTGTCCTCACGTGGCTCCTCCAGCGCTCGACCGAAACCGTCATCGTCCTCGGGCTCCTCGTGTTCAACGGGGTTCTCGGGTTCGCGCAGGAGGAGCGGGCGAGCACGGCGGTCCAAGCCCTGCGGAAGCGCCTCCAGATCACGGCCCGCGTGAAGCGGGACCGCCTGTGGATGGCGGTCCCCGCGCGGGAGCTCGTCCCCGGTGACGTCGTGCGAATCCGGGGCGGGGACCTCGTCCCGGCGGACGTGCGCATTGCGAGCGGGGCGGTCGACGCGGACCAGTCCGCACTCACGGGGGAGTCCGTCGCCGTCACGAAGGCCCCGGGCGACGCCGTGTACTCCGGCTCCACAATCCTGCGCGGCGAAGCGACCGGGACGGTGGGCGCGACGGGCGCGGAGACGTACTTCGGCCGGACCGTCGAACTGGTACAGATTGCGCGGCCGAAGCTCCACATGGAGGATGTCGTCGCCCGAGTCGTGCGATGGCTGCTCGCGATGGTCGGTGTCTTCTTGGTCGTCGGGCTCACCGTCACCGCCCTGCGCGGCGGGGACGTTGTCCAGCTGCTCCCGATCGCGGTCGTCCTCCTCGTCTCCGCAATCCCCGTGGCCCTCCCGACGATGTTCGCGATCAGCATGGCCCTCGGCGCGGTCGCCCTCGCGCGGGAGGGCGTGCTCGTGACCCGCCTGAGCGCGGTCGAGGACGCCGCCACGATGGACGTGCTGTGCGCGGACAAGACTGGCACGATCACGATGAACCGGCTGTCCGTGGCGGAGGTAATCCCGTTCGGCAACCACTCGAGGGACGAGGTGCTCCGGTACGCGGCCCTCGCGTCCGAGGAGGCGAACCGGGACCCCATCGACATCGCGGTCCTCGCGGCGGCACGGGACGCCGGCGTGTCCCTCGACGGGATTGTCCGGCTCGGCTTCGTGCCCTTCGAACCCGCGACCCGGAGGACGGCCACGCGGGTGAAGCGGGGGGACGATCAGTTCTGGGTGTGGAAAGGCGCGGTCGGGGCCATCGCCTCCATGCGGAAGCCGGACGTGAGCACGGACTCCGACGCCGTTCGGGAGCTGGAGAGACTCTGGCCCAAGGGCCACCGCGCGATTGCGGTCGCCGTCGGCCCGTCGGAGCCGGAGGCCGACTTCGCCGGCCTGATCGCCCTCGCGGACCGCCCGAGGCGGGACGCGGCCGAGCTGATCCGGGCGCTCAGGGGCCTCGGAATCTCCGTCAAGATGCTCACCGGGGACGCGCTCCCGATTGCCCGCGAAACCGCGCGGGAGGTCGGCCTCGCGGACAGCATCGCGAAGTTCCCGGACCTCCGCGACCGGCTCAAGGAGGATGGGGTCGCGGAGATGATCGAGACGGCGGCCGGCCTCGCGGAGATATACCCGGAGGACAAGTACCTCGTCGTCCGGGCCCTCCAGAACCGCGGGCACGTCACGGGGATGACGGGGGACGGCGTGAACGACGCCCCCGCCCTGCGCCAGGCGGAGGTCGGAATCGCGGTGAGCGACGCGACAGACGTCGCCAAGTCCGCCTCCAGCGCGGTACTGATGACGGAGGGCCTAGGCGGCATCGTCGAGCTCGTCGAGACGGGGCGCAGGGTCTACCAGCGGATCGTCACGTGGATTCTCAACAAGATCGTCAAGACGTTCCAGGTCGCGGTCTTCGTCGTCCTCGCGTTCCTCGCGACCGGCCAGACCACGGTCTCCGTGCTGAGCATGGTCCTCTTCATCTTCGTGACGGACTTCGTGACCCTCGCGCTGTCAACGGACTCGGTGCGGTACTCGCAGCAACCGGACACATGGAGGGTGCACGGGCTCGTCAAGACCGCGCTGCTCCTTGGCACATTGATCGTCGCGGAGTCGTTCATACTGCTTTACGTGGGCATCGCGTGGTTCGGCCTCAGCGCGGACCCAGCGCGGCTCCACACGTTCATCTTCGACTACCTCGTCTTCCTTGGCGTCTTGGACGTCCTCATCCTCCGCGAGCGCCGGCATTTCTGGGAGTCGAGGCCCAGCCGCACGCTCCTCGGCTTCATCGCGGCGGACATCCTGGCCGTCGTCGGCTTCTCCCTGGTCGGCGTGCCACAGCTCCCGGCACTTTCGCCGGTCGAGATCCTTACGGTGTTGTCGTTCTCCGCGGCGACGTCGTTCCTGATCAACGACGCGGTGAAGGTTGCGCTGGTCCGCCGCTTCGGCGCCCGCACCTGATCCGCGGGACTACCTCCGGGAGAGGATCTGTCGTCGGACCCATTCGAGGATCGCGTCCCACACCTCGGGGAACGTGTCCCGCCTCGCGTCCTTCGCCTCGAAGGAGTGGCCCGCCTTCGGAATCACGACGATCTCGTGCGGTTGCGGCAGTCTCGGGAGCTCCTCCCTCAATCGAGTGAAATCGCAGAACGGGTCCCGGTCTCCCTGCACGAACAGGGCGGACTTCACAATCATCGGCCACTCCGGCGGGTCCTTTACCTGGGGGCGGAACATCGGGTGGAGCGGATAGCCGAGGGCAATCACGCCCGCCACGTCCGGGTCCGCAGAGGCCCGGGCGCACACCCGGGCGCCCATGGACTTCCCCGCCACGAAGATCGGCTTGGAGGGCAGCGCCTTCCGCGCAAACCGCACCGCCCCGAGCAGGTCCTTTTCCTCCTCGGAGAGGTCGCGAGAGGCGGCGTGCTTCGCGTCCACGTAGCGGAAGTTGAACCGCAGGGCCCAGAGGCCTGCCTCCGAGGCCGCCTCCGCGAGCCGCCGCACGAGCGGCACCCGCATGTCGTTCGAGCGACCGTGAGCGATCACGAGGCCCGCCGCGGGAGGGGACTTCGATGGCGGGTGGACGATGCCCCGGACATCGCCCGGTCCGCCTGCGGCCGGGAACCGGACCTCCTCCGCGCCCGCCACTGCTCCCGGGAGGGGCTCGTCCGCGGATGAAGATGCCCGTCGCACGCCGGCGACGCCGCCATATAGCGGGAGCGCGCTCCAAGGGACATGTACCTGAAGTATGTCGGAATCCGGGTCACGGACCTCGACCGGTCTGTCCGATTCTACACCGAGCTGCTAGGGCTAAGAGAGGAGAAGCGGCGCGACACCCGCGAGTGGGGCGGCGGGATCTGGGTGATGCTCAAGGACGAGACGTCCGGCCAGCGGCTCGAGGTGAACTGGTATGCCCCGGGCTCCCGCCACGCGACCCCGTACGTCCCGGGCGAGGGCCTCGACCACCTCGGCTTCGTCGTGGACGACGTCGAGACGACCTACAGGGACCTCGTCGCAAAGGGCGCAGGCCCCACGGACCTCAGCCCGAAGGACACGGACGGCTGGGTCGCGTACGTGACGGACCCGGACGGGAACTGGATCGAGATCTTCCAGCTTTCGGAACCCCGCAGCGCAAGTGCGCCCGCGTGAGCCCGTTCCATCTCGGCGAAAGGGCTATGTATACGATGTAGTGTTGCGTATACGATGGCCCAGACGGTGTCCGTGCGAATCTCCGAGGAGACTCTGGCGGAGGTGGACCGCCTCGCGGACCGCCTCAAGACGGACCGCTCCGAGGCCCTACGGCGGTTCCTGGAGCGCGGGCTGCGGGAGGCCCGCCTGGACGTCGCGCTCGAGCTGCTCCGGGAGAGCAGGGTCTCCATGGGCCGCGCCGCGGAGCTCGCGGGGGTCACGCTGTATGAGATGCTCGACCTCGCGCGGCAGCGCGGGGTCCCGTCCGGGTACGGGCCCAAGGACCTCGACAAGGACCTGCACGAGCTGGGGCTGAGGAAGTGATCGTCGCGGACGCGGCCCCGCTCGTCCACCTCGCGCGGGCGAACTGGCTCCGGCTCCTCCCGCGACTGTACACGAAGGTCGTGGTCCCGCCCTCCGCGTGGAAGCCCGTCGTGGAGCCGAACGACCGCCGCCCGGAGACGCACGTACTCGAGGAGGCCACGGAGTCCTGGCTCGAGATCCGCGCGCCGCCCGCGAAGGCGGAGCGGACGGCCCAGGCGCTCCAGAGGGCGACACCGATGGGGCTGGGGGAGGCGGACGCGATCGCCCTCGCGGAATCGCTCGACGTTCCCGTCCTGTTGGAGGACGCGATTGCGGCGGACGTCGCGACGATGCGGGGCCTGACCGCGCGGTGGACCGCGTCCGTGATCCTGGAGGCCCACTCGAAGGGGATCCTGTACCGCCACGAGGCGAAGAGCGCGATCGAGGACCTCGTGAAGGCGGGTCTCTGGATCCGCCAGGACGTCCTGCTCCACGCCCTGAGCGCGCTGGGCGGGCGAAGCGATTAATACCGCGGCGGACGTTCGCACGGACCCCAGGGGGAGATCGCCATGGCCGACGTCACGATCCGCCCGCTCCAGGAAACGGACATCCCGCGCGCGGTCGAGATCGAGGCCGCGATCATGGGCGCGCGGCGGTCCACGACGCTCCGCGGGAGCCTGACCGCGTACCTCGCGAGGGGGGAGCAGGGCGCGTGCCTCGCCGCGGAGGCGGACGGGAAGCTCGTTGGTTTCCTCGTCGGAGATGTGCGGGCGTGGGACTTCGGCGAGGACCAGGAGGTCGGATGGATCAAGATCGTCGGGATCGACCCCGCGTACCAGGGCCATGGCGTCGGCAAGGCCCTCGGGGAGGCCCTGATGCGGTACTTCGGGACCCGCGGGGTCACGACGGTCCGCACGACCGTGGAGTGGGACGCGGGCGACCTGATCGCGTACTTCCGGACCCTCGGCTTCGAGCGGAGCGGGTTCATCGGGCTCGAGAAGCACCTGGACTGAGCGGACGGGCGACGCCTAGGGCGTCAGGTCGATGATGAACCCGGTGAGCCCTCCGTCGTCGTCCGTGACCGTGAGCGTGACGACGATGTGTGTCGATGTGCCGAACGCGTGGACCTGCACGTCCGTCGCGGCCATCGGGCGCACGTCCGGGCTGGAGGGCGCGTCCGGGCTCACGCCGTTGTTGTAGTACACGCTCGTCGTCGCCGGCGTGCCATCGCCCCAGTCCCACGCGAACGTGAGGTCGTCGCTCCCCGGGTCCGTCGCGGAGGCCTCGAACCTAATCGGGAAGCCGACCAGGAAGGCCCGGAGGTCCGGCACCGCCCACGTCCACGTGTCCGGATGGCAGACGTTGAACGTGTGGTGGGCCCGTACCTGCGTGCCGTCCTCCGTGGTCAGGATCAGCCAGGCGGGGTCCGCCCCGTTCACCTGGCCGTTGACCAGGTCGTCCATCGGAGTGTAGACGACGACCGCCGACACCGCCTCGCCCACAGGGTCGATCGAGACGCCATGGACCGTGGCGGCTTGGTCATCCGGCGACCCCGGCACGCGCACGACGGAGGCCGTCGCGACGACCGCCCCGCCGCGGGACAGCGTCAGGTTCACGTCGTGCCACTTCTCCCCCGCCACGCGGAGGGTCACGTTCACGGTCGCTGTCGCGGAGACCAAGACCTGAACCCTGGGGGGCACGTTGCCGACTCGGACCGTCACCGTGTCCGTCGCGGTCGCGCCGGTGGAGTCCGTGACGACGACGGTCGCGCGGTAGAGGCCATCGTCCCCATACGCCGTGTCCACGCTTTCGCCGATCGCGTCCGCGTCGTCTCGCGGGTTCCCGTTGCCGTCGGTGTCCACGAGGTCGTTCAGGTCCCACGCGAACGTGTACGGCGGGCCGCCCGCGGCGCCCCACTGACGCAGGACGGGGTGGTCTGCGACCTTTTCCGCGGTGTGGCTCCCCGAGGTGAGGTCCGCGAACGTCACACCCATCGGCACGCTGACCGGGTTCAGGTAGTCGTCCCCGCTGTCCCGCTCGGCCGAGGCGACGAGCCCGCCGCCCGCCTGCACGAACGCGAGAATCGCGTCGACCTCCGCGGTGGACAGCCCAGGCCCCGCGGCGCATCCCGCGCTCGCAATCGAGCAGTACCCGAGGTTCACGCCCTGCTGGGAGAACCCGGCCCAGTCCCAGCCCACGGCCGCGAGCACCACGACATCGTACGAAGACAGGTCCGAGGGGACGGATTGCCGCACGTCGACCGTGAACCCCTGCACCCGGAGGGCGCCGATGAGGTTGCGGCTCCCGCTGTGGTAGAACAGGATGTCCTTGTGGCCCCAGACGACGAGGGCGCGCGCGTCCACCGGCCGGTCCCGCTGGGAGGACCAGAGGACGGAGTTCACGTAGATTTGGTGGTTGATGCCGCCAATCCACCCGCCGCCCGTGAGGCCGTCGTCCGGGCCGAACACCGCACGCCCGGACCCGTACGTCACGGCGACGATCCCGGGGCGGGGCGTGCCCGCGAGGTCGTACTGCGTGACCCACGATTCCGCGGGGGCCGAGCTCACGACGATGTCGAAACCGAACGTGTGGGAGTCCCAGTATCGGGCCGCGCCCCCGCCGGACGCCACGGCCCGGAGATGGACGGGGTCGCCCTCGCTGACCGCCACGTCGGACCCCGCATCGACGGACAGGCCGCCACCCGAGTCCTTCGTGTACTCCAGGGACAAATCGTCCCAGTAGCCCTCGCCCTTGTTGTTCACGAAGCCCGGCTCGTCGCCGAGGTCCCCGAAGAACACGGTGCGGGGCTCAAGGCTCGTCCCGCCGCACGGGTACTCGCCAAGGGACATGTTGCCGTACCAAATCGCGCACACAGGAGGCGTCGGTGGCGACGGCTTTGTGACGGCAATCGACGTCAGCGGTGGAGGAAGCACGACGCCCGGCACCGGGATGGGCGGGAGCTCGAACTCGCCCTGGGAGCTGTTAATCAAAGGGCGTGTCCCCTGTGTGAAGAGGATTCGGAAGTCCATCGTGCCCATGATAACCAGCCGCTGCGACGTCACGGGTCCCTGCACCCGGGCCCGGAATGAGACGTTGTAGTCCCGCGACGTGTCCCAGTCATGGATGTAAGGGGACGAGACAAACGCGCGAGGCGTGATCGGAACCTGGTTGAATCCGTTATCGGAGACCGCCTTGACATGGGCCGCGCATTCCGTGCCCAGGGGCGTGGGCGACGTTGCCGCCTCCACGATGTCGCCGTAGTTCACGGGGCTCCCGGAGTCGTGGTCGTCGTAGGCGGAGTACACGCGGTCGAGCGAGCAATCCGAGAAGTCCTCGGTCCAGAGGCCGTCCAGGGCGGCGGGAGACGCGAACCCGTGGGTCGCGGTCGGAAGGGCCGTGATGGAGAGGAGCACCCACAATCCGACGGCCAAGGCCGCGAGCAGGCGGCGTCGCCATCCAACCCCCTCCATGCGCTCCCCCTTCCGGCAACCATGGAGGACGGCCACGATAAAGGTTCCGGGACCGGACGCCCGGAGGGACCGCGAATGGAATAGCCTTAAGGCCGTCGCGCGGTTCCCGCGGGAGCCAGGGGGCATCGCCATGCAGTTCAAGTACATCGAGCTCCAGAAGGAGGACGGCGTCGCGGTCGCGTGGCTGAACAAGCCGAAGGCGAACACGTACGACCTGGACCTGATGCGGGACTTCTCGAACCTCGTCGAGGACGTCCGGTTCGACGACCGCGTCGTCGTGTGCGTGATCGCGTCGAAGCTCGACGGGATGTGGTCCGCGGGCGCGGACATCAACATCCTGGCCTCGTCCACGCCGGACTACAAGGCGATGTTCTGCCTGGACTGCCAGGAGACGCTGGACAAGTTCGAGAAGACGCCGAAGCTGTTCATCGCGGCCCTGAACGGGCACTGCGTGGGCGGCGGCCTGGAGATCGCGCTCGCGTGCGACCTGCGGTTCATGGCCCGGAGCCCGAACCCGGAGAGGCCGTACAAGATCGGCCTGCCCGAGGTCACCCTGGGCGTCCTGCCGGGGACGGGCGGGACCCAGCGGCTCCCGCGGCTGATCGGGAAGTCGAGGGCGATCGACCTCATGGCCACGGGCCGCACCCTCACGCCGGACGAGGCGCTCGAGTGGGGGCTCGTGAACCGCGTGTGGGACGCGGACGCCTTCATGGACGAGGTGATGAAGTACGCGAAGGGGCTCTCGTACCCGGAGCACGCGGGCCGCGCGGTCGGGCTGATCAAGCGGTCTGTCGTCGAGGGCATGGAGATGTCGATCAAGGAGGGCCTCGCCCTGGAGCGGGAACTCCAGAACCGCCTGTTCGCGATGGCGGACGCGAAGGAGGGCTTCCGGGCCTTCCTGGAGAAGCGGAAGGCGGTCTTCCAGGGGAAGTGAAGCCCGACGGCGTGCGGTGAGCCTCTTATAGCGACGCCCTGATGCCCGGCACGGTGCCTCCATGGCCTACGAGACGATCCTGGTCGAGCACCGCGATCCGATCGCCTTCGTCCGATTCAACCGCCCCGACAAGCTGAACGCGATGAACTCGAAGATGAAGGACGAAATCATCACCGCCCTCGGGGAACTCGAGGGGGACGAGGCGGTACGAGTCGTCATCCTCACGGGCGCGGGCGACAAGGCCTTCGTGGCGGGCGCGGAGATCAACGAGTTCAAGGGGCGCACGGCCCAGGACCAGTGGGACCTGTACCACCGTCCCTTCCTGTACGACGCGGTGGACAAGTTCGCAAAGCCGCTGATCGCGATGATCAACGGGTACTGCCTCGGAGGCGGGTGCGAGCTCGCCCTCGCGTGCGACATCCGGGTCGCATCGGACCGCGCGTCGATCGGCCAGCCGGAGATCAACATCGGGATCATTCCGGGCGGGGGCGGGAGCCAGCGACTTCCCCGCCTCGTCGGCCACGGGAAGGCGATGGAGATGATCCTGACGGGGGACCGGATCCCCGCCGCGGAGGCCCACCGCATCGGGCTCATCGACGAGGTGTTCCCGCACGAACAACTGGAGGCGAAGACCCTGGAGATCGCGAACCGGATTGCGGCGAAGTCCCCTGCCGCGGTGAGGCTCGCGAAGCAGGCCGTGAAGGCCGCGGCCCGGATGCCGTTGGGCGAGGGCCTCCGGTACGAACAGGCCCTGTTCTCCCTCGTCTTCACGACGCGGGACAAGGAAGAAGGCATCGCGGCCTTCCTGGAGAAGCGCCCGCCGAAGTGGACGGGGACGTAGGACCTGGTGCCGGAACGAGCGCCCTCCCTTCAGGCAAAGCTATAGTAGGGAGCCTCGCCTAAGTGGCCCGCCCGGCCCCCGTCAAGGCGGGCTTCGACCAACTCCACGCAACCTGGGTTGCTGACGATGGGACCACAAGAGAAGGCGATCGTCCTCCTGTCCGGCGGCATCGACTCCGCAGTCACCCTGTGGTGGGCGAATGCGAAGGGCTGGGACGTCCGGCCCCTCACGTTCCATTACTTCCGGCGCCCGCCCCAAGAGGTCGTCGCGACCCGCAAGCTCCTCGATCTCTCCGGCATCCGCAACCTCCGGGAGATGGACCTGCCCTTCCTGCGCGAGGTCGACGACCTCAAGGACGCCGGGCTCGAGAACCCGGCCCTCCTCGGCTCCCCGGAGGGCTACATCCCCGCCCGGAACATGGTCTTCTACGCGCTTGCCGCGTACGTCGCGGAGCCGCTCGGCGCGCAGTGGGTAATCGGGGGCCACAACGGCTCGGACCCGGAGGCGTTCCCGGACTCGAGCCCGAAGTTCTTCAACTTCTTCAACTCCATGTACCGCCTCGGCCTCTGGAGCCACGCCAAGACCCCGGTCCAGATCCTCCTCCCGCTCAGCGGGAAGTCGAAGGTCGAGGTCGTGCGACAGGGCCTCGCGCTCGGCGTGCCGTTCGAGCACACGTGGTCCTGCTACTGGGACCGCGACGTCCACTGCGGGACGTGCGCCTCGTGCGTGGAGCGGAGGGAGGCGTTCCGGGCCCTCGGCGTCCCGGACCCGATCCGCTACGAACCCGACGGCGGGTGAGAGCATGGACAAGAAGGCGAAGAAGAGGGTGCTGCAACTGATTCCGTCCGGCGCGTACGTCGTGGGCACGAAGACGGAGGGCGGGGAGGACCACCTCATGTTCTTCACGTGGATCGTGCAGACCTCGTTCAAGCCGCCCCTCGTCGCACTCGCGCTCCTCCAGGAGAGCCGCACGCTCGCGAACGCCCGGCGCTCGAAGACCTTCGCGGTCTCGTTCCTCCGGGACGGGATGGAGGATCTCGCGCAGAACGTCCTGGACGAGGAATACGGCAAGGTGAAGACCCAGCGCAGCCCCTCCGGCCTGCCTGTCGTCTCAGGAGCCGCGGGCTGGATCGAGTGCAGGCTCGTGGACGTGCTCGAGCAGGGCGACCACCGCGTCGTCCTCGCCGAGGTCATCGACGCCGGGGCGGGCGAGGGAAAGCCGCTCTCCCTGGACGCGCTCGGCTGGCACTACGGCGGGTGAGCCGCAAGCAAAGCGTTTATCCGCGGGCCGAGGATTCGCGCGCCCCATGTACCGGACGAACCTCCGGTCCCTGAAGGCGGTCCGCTTCGGGGAGATTGGCTCCGCGCGGGTCGTGATGAAGCAGCTCGTCGGGAAGGAGGACGGCGCGGAGAAGACGTCCCTCCACGAGATCCGGTTCCAGAAGGGCGGGCACACCTCCGTGCACCGCCACGACTGGCAACACCAGATGCTCGTGACCTCGGGGCGGGGCGTGCTCCTGACGGGCGGCAAGGAGGTCCCGCTGAAGGCGGGGGACGTCCTCGTGATCGGGCGGGGCGAGGAGCACGGCTTCGAGCAGCGGGGCCGCGCGCCCCTCGTCGTCCTCACCGTGACGCCGCTGTGACGCAAAGGCCATGTAGGCCCGCCGCCGTGGGCCGAGCGATGCGCCTCGGGATCACGGAGTACATCGACGCCGCCCACCACCTGCCCGGCCACGAGAAGTGCGGGCGGCTCCACGGCCACACGTACCAGGTCGACGTCACGATCGAGGGGGAGCACACGGGCGGGATGGTCCTGGACTTCGCGGACCTGAAGAAGGCGGTGCGGGAGGTCCTCGCGAGGTACGACCACCGGGACTGGAACGACGCCCTCGAGTACCCGAGCGTGGAGAACATCTGCGAGCTCCTCCAGAGGGACCTGAAACTCAAGCTGAAGTTCCCGTTCCACGTGCGGGTGTGGGAAGGCCACGGGAAGTGGGCGGAACTCTGACTTATCCGGAGTCGAGTTCAAGAACCCGAGAACCCATCACATCCCGCGAGAGGGATGAGGTTCTCCGCCAAGCTCCAGAGAGTGGGCAGGTCATTCATGGTCAGAGTCCCGCTCCGCGTGGTGAAAAGCCTCGGGCTGAAGGCGGGCGATCTCGTCGAGATTACCGTCCATCCGCGGCCGGGTTTCTTCGGAGTGGACCCGGGAATGGGGCCTTTCACACACGAAGACCACGCTGATCACGAGTAGGCGCAACCTGATATCGCCGCGTGGATTCCCACCTGCGATGTCCCATCTGATGGACGCGATTCAGGCGGATGCCCTCGGCGACTTCCACACCGCCGCGGAGCACTACCGCCATCTCACGGAGGGCGGCTCCCCCATGGACCGCATCGGAATCTTCCAGGCCCTCGCGCGATGCCACGAGAAGCTCGGCGAAGTGAAATCGGCCGGCCAGTGGCGCCGCAAGGCGGGCCAAGGCTACCTTGCCCTCCCCGACGACGCGATGGCAAAGGACGAGCGGCAGTACCTCGCCCTCGTCGAGTACCGGAACGCGGTCCAGGACCTCACGGGCGACCCTGCCCTGAAGGAGGTCGCGCACGAGTACAAGCAGGTCCTCGCAGAGAACTGGAAGGGCGGGCCGGAGGGCCTCACCCACGAGGGTCTGTTCGGCGGCGCCTTCCTGATGGGGCTCGGGGACCACGCCTCCGCCGCGCGGTATCTGTTCGACTCCGCCGAGGCGATCAGCGAGCAGGCCTCCGAGACGGGCGACAGGACCCTCCGCGAGGCGGCGGCCCGCGGGTACGCGCTCGCGCACGAGGCCGCGATGAAGGCGGGGAACATGCAGGTCGCCCAGGTCGCGAAGATGCGGGCGACGGACCTGTCGCAACCGCAGTGATCCCGATGTGCACCCTCGTCGCCCTGTACCGGACCGTGCCCGGCTACGACATCGTCCTCGGGATGAACCGGGACGAGGACCGGATGCGGCCCGCGGAGCCGCCGCAGTCCCTCGCGGGCTCGCCCGCCATCGTGGCCCCGCGGGACGCCCGGGCGGGCGGGACGTGGATCGGCGTGAACGAGGCGGGCCTCGTCGCGGCCCTGTCGAACCGGCGGGAGCGGACGTCGACGACCGCGCGGTCCCGGGGTCAGCTGATGCTCGACGTCCTCAAGCTCGCGAACGTGCGGGCCGCGGAAATCGCCGTGCAGCGCGCGGTGTCCGAGCACGAGTACAACTTCTTCAACCTCATGGTCGCGACGCGGGAGGAGATGCGGTTCCTCACGTACGACGGCCAGGTCCGGATGGCGCGGGGCCACGACGGGCTGAACGTCCTCACGAACGCGGGGGGGAACGCGGAGGGCGACGAGAAGCTCGCCCTGATCCGCTCCCTGGGGGGAGCCCTGAAGTTCCCCGACGCGGCGGCCGCGACGCGCTGGCTCGAGGTGACGCTCCGCACCCATGGCGGGGCGGGGACGCCCGCCCTGTGCAACCACGGCGCGGGGGGCGGCACGGTGTCGTCGACGATGCTCGCGCTCCACAACGCGGCCCCGGAGGAGAACGTCCTGCTGTACGCGGACGGGAGCCCCTGCCAGGCCCCGTACCGGGACTACTCCCGCCTCGTCCAGGCCCTGAAACCGGGGGCACGATGACTCAGGGGCCCCGCATCGCGGCCGCGTACGCGGCGGTGTCGTAGAAGCTGCGGACCCGCACGAGCTTCCCGCCGCGGAAGGTCCAGACGCGGACGATGTCGCTCTCGTACCGCCGCCCGTTCGAACGGACGCGGCCGCCCGCCCGGACGATCTCGACGACGTGGTCCGCCGCGGCGAACGTCTCGACAGGATCCCACCGGTCGTACTCCAGGGATCCGTTGAGGACCTGGAACCATCGCGCGACGCCCTCGCGGCCCCGGAAGCTCCCCGCCCACGGCAGGACGCCGGGCGGACCCGCCGCCCACCACTCGATGTCATCCGCCGCGTGCGCAAGGACGCCGTCCATCAGGGTCCCCGTCCGGTCCCGCACCGCGTAGATTTCCGCCAGGAGGCGCAAGCCCTCCGAGTCTGCCATCGCCACACCCCGCGCTCCGCGCCGGGATGGGGGGCGCGGTCTTAAGGGTAGCCCGCGCGACGGATACCCTTTTCCCGCACGCGGAGCTTCCCGCCGCGTCCATGGCGGGCGTCACGGACGTCCACGTCCACTGTCAGCCGTTCCGCATGCTGAAGCCCGAGGTCCTGGAGGCGATGAAGCGGGAGCGGGGGCCGCGCTTCCATCGGCTCCTGGAGATGTGCGACGACCCCGCCGTGCTCCTGGACATCCTCGACGGGGCGGGCGTGGACCGCGCGTGCCTGATCAACTACGTCGCGCCGGACGTGATGGGCTTCCTCCCGGAGGTGAACCGGTGGGTCCTCGACTACAGCCGCGCGGATCGGAAGCGGCTGATCCCGTTCGGCTCGATCCACCCCGCGTACTCCGCGGACGTCGGGCACGACGCGCGGGCGCTGATCGCGGAGCGGATCGGCGGGTTCAAGGTCCATCCGCCCCACCAGAAGATCTTCCCGAACGACCCGCGGCTCGCGCCCCTCTACGAGGCGGCGGAGGCCGCGAAGGTGCCCGTGATGATCCACTCAGGGACGAGCACGTTCCCCGCCGCGAAGTCGCGGTTCGGGGACCCAATCCACGTGGACGACATCGCGGTCGACCACCCGGAGCTCACGATCCTCCTCGCCCATGGAGGGAGGCCTCTGTGGTGCGAGACGGCGTTCTTCCTCGCCCGCCGCCACCGGAACCTGTACATCGACATCTCGAGCATCCCGCCGAACCGGCTCCTCCGGTACTTCCCGCGGCTCGAGGAGATCCAGGACAAGGTCCTGTTCGGGAGCGACTGGCCCGGGCCCGGGGTGCCGAGCATCCAGGAGAACCTGGACGGGATCGAGGAGCTGATGCTCTCCAAGGAGCTGCGGGAGAAGGTCTTCGTCACGAACGCCCGGAAGGTCTTCCCGTAGGAAACGCGAAAGCCTTAACATGGACCGGACCTAGACGACCCGAGGTGGTGCCTTGACCCCCGGAATGGAGGTCGCGACCCTGGCCGGCGGCTGCTTCTGGTGCCTGCAGCCCATCTTCCAGGACTTGAAGGGCGTCGATAAGGTGGTCGTCGGGTACTCCGGCGGCCGCCTGAAGAATCCGACGTACGAGGACGTGTGCACGGACACGACCGGGCACGCGGAAGCCGTCCAAGTCACGTTCAATCCCGCAGCGATTACGTACGAAGAGATCCTGAAGATCTTCTTCAGCGTCCACGACCCGACGACCCTGAACCGCCAGGGGCACGACGTCGGGACTCAGTACCGGTCCGCAATCTTCTACCAGGCGCCGGAGCAGAAGGCGACCGCGGAGCGGGTGGCCAAGGAGATTGGGACCGCGGGCCTCTGGGGCGACCCCATCGTGACGGAAATCACGGCTCTCGCCGCGTTCTACCCGGCGGAGGACTACCACCAGGATTACTTCGCGAAGAACCCGTACGCGGGGTACTGCCGTGCGGTCGTCGCGCCGAAGGTCGCGAAGTTCCGGAAGGAGTACGCGGCCCGGCTCAAGAAGTGAGCGGGGCTCCAAAAGGCCATAGCCCGCCGCCGCATGCGTCCCGTGTTGCCCGCCGAGTCCACGAGGAACCGTCTTGCAACGGAGGCGTCCGCTTATCTCCGGAGCGCCGGGGACCAGCCTGTGGAGTGGTACCCGTGGGGCGAGGAGGCGTTCGCGAGGGCCAAGGCGGAGGACAAGCCGATCCTCCTCGACATCGGGGCCGTGTGGTGCCACTGGTGCCACGTGATCGACCACGAGTCCTACGAGGACCCGGAGGTCGCGAAGATCATCAACGAGCGGTTCGTGCCCGTGAAGGTCGACCGGGACGAGCGACCCGACGTGGACGCGCGGTACCAGAGTGCGGTGCAGGCGATCAGCGGCCAGGGCGGGTGGCCCCTCACCGCCTTCCTCACGCCGAACGGCAAGGTGTTCTACGGCGGGACCTACTTCCCGCCGAGGGACATGTACGGCCGCCCGAGCTTCAAGCGGATCCTCCTCACGGTCTCCGATCACTACCGGAAGGAGCGGGCGGACGCAATCAACACCGCGGAATCGCTGCACCAAGCCCTCGCGGAGCGCCGCGGGCTCCACGTCCACGCGGGCGAGGCGACGGAGGCCCTCCTCAAGGGGCTCGTCGACGGCCTCAAGGGCCAGTTCGACCCCGTGAACGGCGGCTTCGGCTCCGCGCCAAAATTCCCGCACCCCGGGACGATGGAGTTCCTACTCGCGCGGTACCATCGCACGAAGGAGGGCGGCTTGCGGAACGTAATCGTGCGCACGCTCACCGGGATGGCGCGGGGCGGCGTGTACGACCAGGTCGGTGGCGGGTTCCACCGGTACTCGACGGACGCGATGTGGATCGTCCCGCACTTCGAGAAGATGGCGTACGACAACGCGGCCCTCCTGTCGAACTACGCGAAGGCGTGGGCCCTGTTCCGCGACCCGCTGTTCAAGGAGACAGCGGAAGGGATCGTCGCGTGGACGGACGAGGTCCTCCGCGACCCGGTCCACGGCGGGTTCTACGCGAGCCAGGACGCGGACGTCGGCCCCGGGGACGACGGGGACTACTTCACGTGGACCCTGAAGGAGGTGCGCGCGGTCTGCACGCCGGAGGAGACGA
>DATBXC010000121.1:0-3523 GCA_036514455.1 Thermoplasmata archaeon
GCCCTCCAGTCCTTCCGGGGCGGGCGGGCCTCGAACGTCACCTCGCGGTCCCGGAAGCGGATGTTCTCCTCTTTCAGGTATCCGCCGAGGTACACGTTGATCGCGGTGCGGACGGGGCGGGGCTGCGCGACGACGCCGTACGCGCCCTCGGACCCGTACAGGAGATAGACGGTGTCCGCGAGGAAGTCGAGGACCGCGAGGTCGTGCTCCACGACGATCACGCGCTTCTCCTTCGAGAGGGTCTGGATCACCTTCGCGACGTGGAGCCGCTGGTAGATGTCGAGGTAGGAGGAGGGCTCGTCGAAGAAGTACACGTCCGCGTCCTTCAGCATCGTCGCCGCGATCGCGGTCCGCTGGAGCTCCCCGCCGCTCAGCTTGCCGATGTCCCGGTGGAGGACGGACTCGAGGTAGAGGCGGGGGGCGAGGTCGTCGAGGCGGCCTTGGGAGTCGACCTTCTTGAGCAGGTCCGCGACGGTGCCCTTCGCGACCTTCGGGAGCTTGTCCACGTACTGGGGCTTCAAGGCGGTGCGCAACTCCTTCGCGACGAGCTTCTCCAGGTACTCGTGGAACTCCGTGCCCTTGTACTTCTCGAGGACCTCGTTCCAGTACGGGCGGGTGCGGCGGTAGTGGCCGAGGTTCGGGCACAGCTCGCCGCTCAGGATCGAGAGGGCCGTCGTCTTCCCGATCCCGTTCGGGCCGAGCAGCCCGGTGACGTGCCCCGTCTTCGGCGTCGGGAGGCGGAACAGCCGGAAGCCGTTCCGGCTGTACTGGTGGACGAGATCCTCCTTGAGCGGCTCCGGGAGGCCGATGATCCGGATCGCGTCAAACGGGCAGCGATGGACGCAAATCCCACAGGAGATGCAGGTCTCCTCGCTGATCGTCGCCTTCCCGACCTCCGGGTCGATCCAGATGACCTCGGTCCCCGTCCGCTGGGGCGGGCAGAAGGAGATGCACTCCAGGTTGCACCGCTTCGGCTGGCACCGGTCCTTGAACACGACCGCGATGCGCATGGGCCCCGTTCCGATACCCGCGAGGCTCTTAAGGGATTCGCGAGGGCGGACTCCCTTCCGCTCCCGCCCACAAACCTAAAGACGGCGGGACCGATGGTGCGCGCAGTGACTCCATGATCCCGGGCATCCCCGGCGGGCGGATGAACCCCCGCCAGATGAAGGCGGCGATGAAGCGCCTCGGCATCGAGACGGAGGAGATCGGCGACGTCGAGGAGGTCGTGATCCGCACCGCCACGAAGGAGTACGTGTTCAAGTCCGCGGAGGTGAGCGCGATGACCGTGCAGGGGCAGAAGACCTGGCAGGTCGTCGGCGAGCCGATCGTGATGACCCGGAAGAGGGAGGGCGCCCCGCCCCCGGAGAAGCCCGCGATCTCGGACGAGGACGTCGACCTCGTCGCGGAGAAGGCGGACGTCTCGAAGGCGGTGGCCCGCAAGGCGCTCGAGGAGGCGGACGGGGAGCCCGCGGAAGCGATCATCCGGTTGATGTCCCGATGAGCTCGGAGCGCACGCGGGCGTTCCTCGGGGTGTGGATGCCGATGATCCTCGGCGTCGTCGTGATCGCGTTCGCGGCGAACTTCTTCTTCGTCACGTCGGGGAGCCCGGGGGACGTGTGGCCCGCGGGCTATTCGTGGGACGCGTGGCGGTCCGCGTGCACGGGCGGGCTCGTGTTCGTGGGCCTCGTCCTGTGCCTCTCGACGTTCGGCCGGTACCGCAAGGCGAAGGCGGCCCGCTCGGAGACGCAGGCCCCGCCACCCCCGCCCCCGACGCCCCCGCAACCGTGAGGTTCGAGGGCCCCCGCCAACCATTAAATAGGAACCGTCTCATTGGAACGGCGCTAGGCTAGACCGGGGGGTTGGGCCTCCCCTTGTAGACCCAAACGGTCCTTAGGGGCGGTGACAGCCAGGGGCGGCGTCCCCGTCCGGCGCTGGTCTGGAGGCTGACGTTGAGGTCCTGTCCCGCGGGGCTGGAGGTGGTACGGAGCGCAGCTGGAGAGCGGCGGTCCGTTCCTCAGTCGCGGGGACCGGGTCAGGCACGGAAGTGAGCAGCCTCACCGCGGACGACCAACGCTCGCGGGGGTGCGGGGCCGAGGAGGCCTCCGGGTTCCCCAGCGATCGGGCGGGGCGTCCACCCTGGTGGCCTAGCTTCCCACCCCGCACATTGCGAGAGCTTGGCACGGTATAGACGGAAGGGTTAGGCCTCCCGAACCGTTTCCTCCCGAGGGCTGGGGGAGATCGGTGCCGCCGTCCGCCGTCCGGACTCTCAGGGAACTTCTTTACTGGCAGTACGGGAAGATCATTTCGGGCTCCGCGGGCATCGGGAAGCGCCAGTACCCGTTCATCATGGAGCGGTTCGTGAAGCTCAAGAAGGGCCAGATCGCGTGGGACTCAATCCGGGAGTACGTCAAGGAGCACGAGGACCCGGACCAGTGCGCGTACTGCAGCCTCGCCGCGCGGGACCTCACGCTCGAGCATCTCTTTCCCCGGGCGCGGAACGGGCCGCAGGACGAGAAGAACGTTGCGTGGGTGTGCGGCACCTGCAACGCGTCGAAGGGGTCCCGGCGCCTGTACGAGTACTGGACGCTGCGGCAAGGCCTCGAAGCCGCGAAGTACGGCATCCCCCGGATCGCGGAGGGCAAGTACCTCAAGCTCCTGCACGAGGTGCTGGACCAGGCGGAACTCCTCGACGTGGATATGGACGAAATCCGCGCCCGGTTCTGCCCGAAATGCGACCTCAAGGTGGTGTGCCGCGAAGAGGGTACTGCGGGGAAGCTCTCGCCGCTCTGCCTCGACGGCGTCGCGACGATCGCGCTCCGGCCCTAGCGCCTCACCGGTCCGCGAGCTTCGTCTGGCGGGTGTCCAGGACGAGGGGTGCCATGTCGAACTTCTCGACGAGCAGGTCCGTGATGATCGCGTCGCGCACGTCGTTCCGCCGCTCGTCCACGTAGTACGCGGGCTCGTTCGTCGGGACCTGGATGTGGAGCTTCGCGAGGGCCCGGCGGGCGTCCTCCCGCTCCTCCTTCGACGCGGTCGAGATGTCCGCGACTGCGTCGAACCCGCACTCCCGGACCTCGCGCAGGAACACGGGGCGCCGGAAGAGCCGGAACAGGACAGAGACCGCGAGGCGGGACTGGGCCCGGGGGTCCGTCTCCGCGGCCCGGACGTACTCCCCCACGCTGTCGTACAGGGTCTTCCCGCGGTACGTGGAGGCGGTGTAGACCTTGGCGGGCGGGATCTCCTTCTCCCGGAGGACCCCGCAGTCCGCGAGCGCCTTCAGGTACCCCGCGAGGAACAGCCGGTGGAACTTGTACCCGACGCTGGTGAGGTCCTTCGCGAGCGCGCTGATGGATCGCTCCTTCGTGCGGACGGAGGAGACGATGAGGTCCTTCAGGTTCTTCTCTGGAACGAACAAGGGAGAGGATCCGCCCCAGCGGCCCGGTAACAGAATAGATAACAAATAAACGTTTCCACCGGACGCATCGCTCACAGACCGAGTTCAGAAACCACTATACCGCCG
>DATBXC010000122.1:0-9238 GCA_036514455.1 Thermoplasmata archaeon
CGCCCGCCCGTACTGGAAGGGGCGGGGGCGGCCGTTCGACCTGTACGGCGACCCCGTCGTCGAGCTGTCGATCCACGACTTCGATCTCGCGAACTGGATCCTCGGGAGGCCGACCGCCGTGTCGTGCTCGGGCGTCGCGGGCCGCGCCGGGGCGGCGGACCACACGTTCGCGTGGGTCGAGTACCGCGGCGGCGGGTACGCCCTGGTCGAGGCCTGCGCGCGGATGCCGCCCGGGTTCCCGTTCACGACCACGTTCCGCGTCCAGTTCGAGGACGGCGTGCTCGACCACGCGGGCAGCTTCACGGGCGGGCCAATCCCGGAGGAGCGGTTCGTGCGCTCGACGAAGGGCCGGTGGGAGCCCGTGCGCGTGCGCGGCCAGGACCCGTACGAGGAGGAGTGCCGCCACTTCGTGCGCGCCGTGCAGGGGAAGGCGGACCCGGGCGTCCTGAGCCCGATCGCGGAGCGGGAGGCGCTGCGGGTCGCGCTCGCCGCGCGGGAGAGCCTCCGCACGGGGCGGCGGGTCCGGCTCCCATGAAGGGGAGCTCTCGCTGGGCTGTGGGTCCAATGAAAGAAAGGAAAGGGCCTCTAGCGACCCGGGACGCGGGCCACAAGAGGCTGCGCCCGCCTACGGTTCCGGCTTCACGACGACGTACGGCCGCATCATCTCGTTGTCCTCGTGGTCGATGATGTGGCAGTGCCAGACGTAGCCCGGCCCCGACGTCGGGTCGAACGGGTACGGGTTCCCGTCCAGGCCCGCGTACCGCACCCGGATCACGGTCACCTCGCCGGGGTTCATCTGGATCGTGTCCTTCCAGCCCATCTCGTTTGGCGCGGGGGCCTTCGGCATCCCCTGCAGGTAGACGGCCCAATCGGGCACGTTCACCGTCGGCTCCATGAACGGCGGCATCATCCCGCCGTTCACGGCAATCCAGTCCGCGGTGTACTTCGCGACGTTGAACTTCTGGCGATACACGATCTGGAACTGGACCAGATGCAGGTGGATCGGGTGCGTGTCCCCGGTCGCGTCGAACACGACCCAGTCCTCCGTCGATCCCTGCTCGGGGAACTCGGACATCGGCGAGGACCACATCTGGCCGTCGAGCGTGACCATCAGGGGTCCGAGCGCCCCCATCACCTCCCAGAGCGTGTGGACCCGTACGTTCTCCGGGGGCGGCGCGGGCAACGTGGGGAACGTCCCGGTCCCGAGCGTCGGGTTCAACGGCGTCGGCAGGGACGCGATCAGGTCCTCGCCCGTGCGGTAGCCGCCCGCCTCGTGGACCGTGCTCTTCACCGTGAACCGCACGATCTGTCCCTCGGTCCGGGGCTCCGGGGCCGTCCCGAACGGGAACGGCGCCTTCGCGGTGTTTTTGAGGAGGACCGTCGTCCCGACCGGCAGGGCAGAGAAGTCCATCAGCAGGTCGACCCGCTCGCCCGGCGCGATTGTCAGCTGCGTCATCAGCTGTGGAGAGATCAGGTACCCGCCGTCGCTCCCGATGACCCAGAACGGCAGGGTGATCTTCACCTTCGGGATGATGAACTGCAGGGTGTAGACCCGGGCGTTCGACCCATCCAGGAGGCGGAAACGGTACCAGCCCTGGGTCACGTCCATGTTCGGCCACACGAGGCCGTTCACCATGATTGTGTTCCCGAAGAACTCTGGCTGCCAGTACGGGTGGTCGTCCGGGTTCACGCCGTCCGCCGGGAACCACAGCGAGCCATCCGTGTTGAAGATGCGGTCCTGGATCACGATCGGCTGCTCATACATCCCCTTCGGCAGGACCTCCGCGGCGGGGTCCAGGGGATCGCGGAGCAGATAGAACCCCGCGAGACCGGACATCACGTTGATCCGCGTCACGCCGAGGCCGTGGTCGTGGTACCACAGGGTCGTCGCGGGCTGTCCGTTGGGGTACCAGTAGATTGCCTCGTTGTCCGCGGCCCCCGGGAGGGAGCTATAGTTGGCCCCATGGATCCCGTTGTACGTGAACCAGGCCTCGGGCCCGCCGTCGAATGCGGACGGGACCTCGCCGCCGTGCAGGTGGGGCACGAGCGGGGCGGGGCTCTGTGCCTCCTCGTACCCGGACGGGTACGGCTCGAAGGGCGGCTCCGGCATCCCCATCCCGTTCGGGTCCGCCCAGTGGATCGTGGGGTCGACCGGGAACATGTACGGGCTCTCGATCAGGTTCCGCCACGTGACCTCATTCGGGATGCCGCGTGTCGCCTCGAAAGACGGCCCGGGCGAGTTCAGCACGTAGCCGAGGTCCGCACCCGTCAGCGCGTCCCTCGCGTGCCCGCCGTAGCCCCAGACCGGGGTCTCCGGGAAGCCCGGTGGCAGGAGCTGCTGCGTCTTCTCGTCCATCTGCACGTCGTAATCGTACCGGACAGGTACCCCGCCGTCATACACGGGCGTCGGCAGGTACACCGGCGGCGGCCCCGTGATCTGGTTCACCCACTTCGGGATCACCGTCGGGTCGATCATCCCCGGTGGGGTCGCCGTCGGGTCGACGGCTGCCGTGGGGGTCGCCGGGACGAGACCCGCGAGCGCGATCATCACCAGCGTGACCGCGAAGACCTCGATCGTCACCGTTCGTCGGACACTCCTGCTCCACTGATGGACCATGAGCCAAACCTCCTCCCTTGTTGCGGGTGCAATCCGGAGGGGTGAACCTTGCGAACTTACTACCGACAGTGATACAGTCTGTCACGGATGCATTGTGACCGCGCCCCGCTGGGTCTCCGTCCGCACGCTCAGTCGATCTCGCCCTGCTTCACGAGCGGGTCCGCGAGGAACTGGGAGAGGGCGCGGTCGAGGTCCGCGGGGATCGAAGGCTCGGGGAGGGGCGGGGCGGCCTCGGCCCGTGCGGGAGGGGCGGGCGCGGGGGCGGGGGCCCGCCGCGCGATCCGCTCCGCGCGGAACACGAGGACCGCGGACGCGAACGCGGCCGTGAGAATCACGAGGAACAGCAGGTCCGTCACGAGCGACGCCTCGGCCGGCGGGATCACCCCCTCGGCAATCGCGAACAGGATCAGCACGGTGTCCGTCATCCCCCGCCCGACGGTCGCCTGGAGGATCCGGCGGTCCAGGGCGGGGAGCCGCCACACCCTCCCTAGGGCCGCGGTGGAGGGCGCCCGGGACGCGAAGAACACGGCGGTGAACGCGACCGCGCCGACGAGGACGGGCCACTGCACGCCCGTGATCGTGACCCGCATCCCGAGGTACAGGAAGAAGAACGTCCGCAGGAGGAACACGAGCTCCCGGTGGAACTCCTGGAGGCCCCGGGCGCTGGGCGAGCCGTTCGCGGGGGCCGCGAGCACGCGGCGGTGGCCGAGGACGAGGCCGAACACGAACGCGGCGAGCCCGCCGTTCCCGTCGAGCAGGCCCTCCCCGACCGCGTACAGGAGGACCGCGAGCGCGACGGAAGTCATGAACGCGAAGCTCGGGACGCCCCGGCGCCCGACCGCGAGGGCCCACGCCTCCCCCGTGGCCCACGCGAGGACGACCGCGAGGAGGAGCGGGACCGCGTACGCCGCGACGGCGGCGAACTCCGTCACCGCGCCCGGCGAGTTCACCAGGAGCAGCACGAACACGGCGGCGACGATGTTCCCCACGACGCCCTCGACGGTGAGGGTGAACCGCGTGCGGTCCGCGACGCTCACGCGGGGCAGGAAGCTCAGGACGATTGTCGCGCTCGGGCCGCAGAACGCGAGGGCGAGAATCACCCCGGTCGTCGACGCGAGCCCCAGACCGTAGACCGCGACGAGCCACATCCCGAGGGTCGCGAGGGCCATCGCCGCGAACGTGTGCGCGGCCGCGACCCCCCACGCCCGCCCCATCCCGCGGAAGTGGAGGACGAGCCCGCCCTCGAACAGGATGAACGCGAGGGCGATCTTCGTCAGGAACGGCGCGACCGTCTCGAGGGACTCCCGCGGGTCGAGCCCGCCCATCGGGATCACGCCGGACCCGAGGACGAGCCCGATCGCGAGGAGGATGAAATAGTCCGGGAACCGGAACCGGTCGAAGAGCTGGGCCGCCACGAACCCGACGAGGACCATGGCGGAGCCCGCGAGGAGGATTACCCAGACGTCCGCCATCGTGGCCCGGGGGAGAAGAACCGCGGGCGCCCCTTAAACATGAGTCCCTGGGTATCCGGGCGGAGAACGGCACCGGGCACCGCATGCCTTATCCTGCGGCCCGCCTCTGGCGCGCCCGATCTCCGTGAAGGCCGCGCTCCTCCGGACCCCGGGCGGCGTCGCCGTCGAGGACGTCCTACCCCCGAGGGCGGGGCCCGGCGAGATCGTCGTTGCGATGCGCGCGTGCGGGCTGTGCGGGTCCGACCTGGAGAAGATCCGGGGGACGTACACCGCCGCGCCGCCCGTGATCGGCCACGAGGCGGTCGGAGTCGTGGCGGAGGTCGGCGAGGGCGTCGAGGGAATCCGGAAGGGGACGCGGGTGTTCCCGCACCACCACGTCCCGTGCGGGCGGTGCGCGGCGTGCCGCGGCGGGTCGCCGACGATGTGCGCGCACTACCGCGCGACGAACCTCGAGCCCGGCGGGTTCGCAGAGCGGTTCCGGGTGCCGCGCTGGAACGTGGAGCACCGCGCCGTCCACCGGCTCCCGCCCTCCGTGGACTTCGAGCGCGGGTCGTTCGTTGAGCCCCTCGCGTGCGCGGTCCGCGCGCTTGACCGCGGGCCGCCGCAGGCCTCGTCCGCGCTCGTCCTCGGTGCGGGCCCGATGGGGCTCCTCGTCCTCCAGCTGCTTCGGCTCCGGGGGACGGACCTGGTCCTCGCGTCCGAGGTGAGCTCCGTTCGGGCCGAGGTCGCTCGGCGCCACGGGGCCACGATGGTGTGGGACCCGAAGTCCGAGGATGTCGTCGCCGCCGCCCGCAGGGAGACGAGGGGGCTCGGCGTGGACCTCGCCGTCGTCGCGACGGGGCACGCGCCCGCGATCGCGGAGGCCCTGCGGGCCGTGCGGCCGGGGGGCACCGCGCTCCTCCTCGGGGTGCCGGAGACGGGGGCCCGGCTCGACTTCGACCCGAGCGAGTTCGTCACCCGCGAGGTGTCCCTGGTCCCAAGCAACGCGGCGACGGAGGCGGACGTCCGGAAGGCCCTCGACCTGATCGCCCGCCGACGGGTCGACGTCGCCTCCCTCGTGAGCCACCGGTTCCGCCTGGAGGCGTTCCCGGAGGCGGTGCGGCTCGCGGGGCGCGCGGAGTGCGTGAAGGCGATCCTCACCCCGTAGGCCATGGCACCGGCCCGCGCGGGGCCCCGAGTTATCAATGAATGTTGATAACTAACGCGGCCCGTCCGCTTCCTGCCACGGACTCGACGTCCTCCCGCCGCGGCCCCCGCACCCTTTATAGACCGCCACCGCATCGGTCCCGCCGAGGTCGGACGCGATGGACTGGGGCATGCGGAACCGGCTCTCCCGCATCCTGCAGCCGCAGGATGGGAGGACCGTGATGCTGGCGGTGGACCACGGGTACTTCCTGGGCCCGACCCACCGGCTCGAGAACCCGAGGGCCACGATCGCGCCCCTGCTCCCGCACGCGGACGCGATCATGCTCACTCGCGGCGTCCTCCGGACCTGCGTGGACCCGGACGCGGGCACGCCGATGGTCCTCCGGGTCTCCGGGGGCACGAGCGTGCTCCAGGAGGACCTGTCGAACGAGCAGGTCACGACCTCCGTGAAGGAGGGCCTCCGCCTGAACGCGTCCGCGCTCGCCCTCTCGATCTTCGTCGGCGCGCCCCACGAGCACGACTCGATCGTGAACCTCGCCCACCTCGTGAACGAGGCGGAGGAGGTCGGGGTCCCCGTCCTCGCGGTCACCGCGGTGGGGAAGGAGCTCGAGAAGCGCGACGCCCGCTACCTCAGCCTCGCGTGCCGGATCGCGGCGGAGCACGGCGCCCGCCTCGTGAAGACGTACTACTGCGAGGGCTTCCACAAGGTCGCGGAGTCCTGCCCGGTGCCCCTGATCATCGCGGGCGGGCCGAAGCTCGAGACGGACCTCGACGTTCTCCAGATGACCCACGACGCGATCGAGGAGGGCGCGGTGGGCGTGGACATGGGGCGGAACATCTGGCAGTCCGACCACCCCGTGCCGATGATCCGGGCGGTCCGCGCGATCGTCCACGGGAATTCGACCGTGAAGGAGGCCGCCGCGGAGCTGAAGGCGGCGAAGGGGAGCCGGTAGTCCGCGGGGCGGGGGTGGGGCGCTGGACGAGTTCCCTTCGGGCATGGCGCGGAAGGCGGGGACCGTCTCCCTCGCGCCGCGCAAGGTGAAGGGCTGGGTCCACGAGCTGCGGGTCCCGCTCGCGGTGGGCGAGACCCTGCGGTACGAGGCCCGCCACGACCGCGACGGCGGCGACGTGGAGTTCAACCTCCACTCCCACCAGGGCGCGAAGGTCACGTACCACGCGCGCGCCGCGGAGTCCGTGGTGGCGGGGGCGTTCGTGGCGCCGTGGGCCGGGGACTTCTACCTGATGTGGGAGAACACGTCCGAGCGGTCCGTCCCGGTCACGTACGCGCTCGAGCGGTTCCCCTCCGCGGGCCGCTAGGCGCGCCGTGATTCGGGCGAACCTTCAAGCGCGCGTGTGGCGTCGTGGCACGGGGCGGTGCCGTGCTGGGTGCGGTGTTGGGCGATCCGGAGCGGGTGAGGGCGTGGTGGGCGTCCGTCGCGACAAGAATCACGGCGGCCGCGGGGGCGGAGGACGCGATGCGGGACCTGGCGGCCGCGATCGCGCGGGACGTCGACCCGTACGCGTTCGGGATCTTCCTCGTGGACCGTGCGACGGGCGAGCTCGTGCTGAAGCACCGCTTCGCCCACGGCCCCCTCTCGGACCGGCCCATCGCGGTCCCGCCGGACCAGGGCCTCGTCGGCTTCGTGTGCCGCCACGGCGTCCCCCTCGTCGTCCACGACGTCTCGCAGGACCCGCGGTACCTCCGCGGTCCGCTCGCAGACGCGAGGTCCGCCCTTGCGGTCCCCGTCCGCGCGGGAGGCGCGACCGTCGGGGCGCTCGACATCGAATCGAGCGCGCCGTGGACGTTCGACACCGCAGACATCGAGGCGATGACGGCGCTCGCCTCCGCCCTCGGGGGCGTCCTCGCGCGGACGCCGCGTCGGGAGCCCGCCGGCCCGCTGTTACAAAAACATTAATAGTCGGACGGGGCATCCGCGACGCGTCAGACGTCAGTCAGACGGCTCGAAGGGATGGGAATGGGTCTCCTCCGGAGGCGGGACCCCCAGGACGCCGAGGAGGCGGACGGGCCCCCTCGGCACGGGGTGTACCGGGTCGAGGTGGACGGCGAACGCCACCGCTTCCATGGCGACGTCCCGTACTCGTTCTGGTCCTCCGCGAGGGTGATCCTCCTCCTGTCGGTCCTCCTGTGGTGGCTGCCCCAGTCCATGGGGTACATGGTCGCGGGCTACGTGGGGGGCCGGCGCTCCGGGTCGCCGTGGAAGGCGGTCTTCGCGGCCTTGATCCCGGTCGCGATCATCTGGGGCGTCGCCGCGGGCTACGACGCGGGATACGCCCGCCCGCAGATCGACTTCCTCGCGGGCCTGCCCGCCTCAATCGCGGCGGGCGTCGGGTCCGCGATCCCGTTCCTCCAGCCGTACACGCAGTTCGCGGTCGAGTACCTCGCGACGTTCGTGCGAGCCCTGCAGTCCTTGTTCGGGATGGGGGCGAACGGGTACCTCGTCACGGTCGCCTTCGCGTACATCGGCGGGATCGTGGCGGACCAGACCCGGCGGGAGATCCAGGCGCGGGACGGCTCCTCATCCACCAGCGTCTCGATCGTGCAGCCGATCCTGGACCGGCTCCACTGGGAGCGCCCGCACGAGGCCGAGCCCGTCGCCCACGCGGGGCACGCCCACCGAGGCCACGGCCACCCGGGAACATTCGCAGACTTCCGCAAGATCCCCGCCGCGGCGGACGCCCGCGCGCCGGCACTCGCGCCCCGGCGCCGGCCGCCCGAGGAGGACGACGAGGAGGAGCCCGCCCGCGCGGTGCCTGCGGAGCAGGAGCCCCCGATCCCCGTCCACCGCGCCCGCGACCACGCCGCGGAGACGCAGCGGTTCGTGGAGCGGGCCCTCCGCCAGTACGAGCACCGCGCGCCCGCCCGCCACCACCGCGACTGAGCCCCCCGCGCGCCGTGGGGCCGCAAACGTTTTTATCCCGCGTTCACGTCCGTTCCGTCCGCGGCATGTTCTGTCCGAAGTGCGGCTCCCTGATGTTCCCGAGCGACGGCAAGCTCGTCTGCGGGAACGCGGGGTGCGGGTTCTCGCGCGAGGTGTCGAAGGTCGAGGCCGCGAACTCCCGCGTCGCCGCGAAGGTGAACCGGGACCGGCCCGTGGAGACCCTCGTGCTCGACGGCGTGCTCGAGACCCTCCCGAAGACGCGGACGGAGTGCCCGAAGTGCGGGCACTTCGAGGCGTTCTGGGTGATGCGGCAGACGCGCGCCGCGGACGAGCCCACGACCCGCATCTACCGGTGCGCGAAGTGCTCCCACACGTGGCGCGAGTACTGATCGCGTCGCGCCGCGGAAGGCTTTATAATCGGGCCCCGTTATCGGGCCGCGCTCGCGGGGGAGCCGGATGTTTGAGGCAAAGGTAAAGGCCGACGTTCTCAAGGAAGTCGTCGACGTCATCTCGACCCTCGTCGACGAGGCGAAGTTCAACGTCACGAAGGACGGGGTGTCCGTGAAGGCGGTGGACCCCGCCCACGTCGCGATGGTCGACCTCTCCCTGGACCGCGGCGCGTTCGAGGCGTACCGCGCGGACGAGTGCGAGCTCGGAATCGACATGGACAAGGTGAAGGAGGTCCTCCGCCTCGCGAAGGCGGGGGACACGATCACGATGACCCACGAGGAGGACAAGAACCGCCTCGTCCTGAACGTCGGCAACACGACCCGCCGGATGTCCCTCGTCGACACCGCGGGGATGAGCGACCCGAAGGTCCCGAGCCTAAACCTCCCCGCGCGCGTCACGATTCGGACGGAGGAGCTGCGCCAGGGCATCCGCGCCTCCGAGAGCGTGAGCGACCACATCGCCCTGATCGTCGGGCCCGACGGGTTCGAAATCGTCTCGGAGGGCGACACGGACACGGTGAGCCACAAGGTCCCGAAGGACCTCCTCGAGGACCTCCAGGCGAAGGAGGTCGTGCGGTCCCTCTTCCCGCTCGACTACTTCTCGAACATGGTGAAGGCGATCTCCACCGCGGGGAGCGTGAAGCTGCACCTGGG
>DATBXC010000123.1:0-3283 GCA_036514455.1 Thermoplasmata archaeon
GTACAAGGCGAGCCCGCGCACGGTCGCGGGGTCCCCCTCCGATGCGACGGCCCCGATCGCGTACAGCGCGGCGGCCAGGGCAACGAGGTCGATTCCGAGGGTGCGGAGCGGGAGCTGCCACCCGCCGTCCTCCTTTCGGAACGACTCGCCGACGAGCGGGTCGTAGAGCAGCACCGCAGTCGGGACGAACAGGAGCGCGACGCGCGCGTCCACAGACTCGGACCACATCTGGAGCGCGAGGAGCGCGAGCGCGATCGCCCCGAGGACCGCCCACAGCTCGTCCTTCACCTCGCGCGTCCGCCAGTCCGAGACAGCGGCGTACGCGAGGAGGGCGGCGCCCACGAACAGGCGGAGGAGGTCGGGGGCAGCCACGGCGCACTAATATTCACGCCCGAAATATATTTATCGACCCACAGAAGTCCGCCCGCGCTCGCTGTCCGGCCCCGAGAACCGCAATGAAAAGGCTATATAGCGGGTGCCGGGATTTGGGCCCGCATGGAGTCCGTGGAGGGCCTCTCAGGCTTCTCGCGCGTCCGCTGCCGAGGCCGAGCCCGATGATGGAGCCCCGCCGCGTCAAGGCGAAGGTCTGCCTCGTCGGCGAGCACGCCGTGGGCAAGACCTCCCTCATCCGCCGCTTCGTCCTGGACGAGTTCGACGACCGGTACATCGTGACCCTGGGCGCGAAGGTCTCCAAGAAGGAACTCGCCCTCCAGTCCCCGGCCGGGAACCCCGTCCAGATGGACATGACGATCTGGGACATCATGGGCTCGAAGGGGTTCCGGGAGCTCCTCCGGGAGGCGTACTTCCACGGGGCCCAGGGGATCCTCGCGGCGGCGGACGTCACCCGCTACGAGACCCTCGAGGACCTGGACTCCTGGGTCGAGTCCGTGTTCCGCACGGTCGGGGAGGTCCCCGTCGTGTTCGCGATCAACAAGGCGGACCTGAAGGACCAGGTCGCGTTCGGCGAAGAGCAGATCAAGCTCGCGACGGAGGGCTTCGACTCCCCGTTCTTCTTCACGTCCGCGAAGACCGGCGAGAACGTGGAGGCGCTGTTCCGCGCCCTCGCGGAGATTATCACGAAGAACACCCTCGGGAAGTAGCCTGCAAATAGGTTTCCACAAAGGTATTTCCGCGGGCGCCCATGCTCGCCGCCCGATGGCGGGGCCACCTCCCTCCGAAGCGGTCCGGATCAAGGTCACCCGGGACCTCGGCCTCTACGACGTCGTGATGCTCGGCCTTGGGACGATGGTCGGGGCGGGCGTCTTCGTCCTGGCGGGGAGCGCGGCCCGCGTCGCGGGCGTGGCCGCGATCCTCGGGATCGGGATGGCCGCGTTCGTCGTGTTCCTGAACAGCCTCGCGTACGCGGAGCTTGCGGGCTCCCGCACGGAGGCCTCCGAGGGCGGGGCGGGCTGGGTGCGGGAGGCCCTCCCGCCGCCGAGCGGGTTCCTCAGCGGGTGGCTCTCGTGGGCGGGCCACCTCACGGCCGCGGCCCTCTCCGCGGCGGGGATCGCCCTCCTCGCGGACTACCTCCTGGACGGGCTCGGCGTCTCGTTCCTCGGCCTCCCGCGCAGCCTCCCGCTAGGGGGCGGGGAGTACAACGTCTCCGAGAAGGCGATCGCGGTCCTCGTGTTCCTCGCGTTCGCGGGGGCGGGCGCCTGGCGGCCCCTCTCCCGCGGGCGGAGGTTCGGCGCGCTCACGGCCCTCAAGATCGCGCTAATCGCCGCGTTCATCGCGATCGGCGCCGCGGCCCTGTTCCGCGTGCCGGACCTGGCGTCGAGGTTCGGGTCCCCGCTCTCCCCGGGGCCCGTCCACGGGGTCATCCTCGCCGCGGGCGTGTTATTCGTCGCGTTCCAGGGCTTCGAGACGATTGCGCAGTCCGCGGACCGCGTGAAGTCCCCGCACCGCACAATCCCCGCGGGGATCTTCGCGGCCCTGGGGATCGCGACGCTGCTGTACCTGACCTTCTACATGGTCGTCCTGGGGAACGTGTCCGTGGACACGAGCGGCCCGCTCACGTGCCAGGTCCGCCCGTCGAACCCCGTGACCGCGTGGAACTGCCTCGCGCAGGGCCCACGGTCCCTCCAGGAGCCCGAGCTCGGCGCCCTGTTCGCCGCGATGTCGATCGCGGGCGCCTCCGGGTGGCCCGTCGTTCTCCTAAGCGTCGTCGCTGTGATCGCGATGACCTCCGCCCTCGCCTCGAACCTGACGTCCGCCGCGCGGGCGAGCTTCGCGATGGGACGCGCGGGGTCCCTCCCCGCCCCGCTCGGGGTCGTGAACGAGCGGTCCCGGACGCCCCGCGCCGCGCAGGCCGCGGGCGGGCTCCTGGGCCTGCTGTTCCTCGTCCCCCTCTCGATCGAGGAGCTCGCGATCGCGGCCGGAATCCTGTTCCTCCTGCTGTACGCGTTCGTGAACGCGGCCCTCATCGTCCTGCGGCGGCGGCAGCGGGCGGCCGTCCGCGGCTTCCGGGTCCTCCTCGTCCCCGTCGTGCCCGCCTTGACCGCGGTCGTGAACCTCCTCCTCGCGGCGGACCTGTACCTGTTCCCGCCGCTCGCGGCAGAGATCCTGTCCCCGGGCCAGGCCGCGTGGTCGATCGTCGGCCTGTGGCTCGCGGCGGGGCTCCTGTTCCACTACTTCACGGGCGGCCGGCAGTCGATCGCGAAGATCCCCGCGAAGCCGCGGGAGCTGCTCGACGTGCTCGCATCGGGCGAGGACCGGTTCGACCCCGCGCGGTACCGCGTCTTCCTCCCGCTGCGGGAGTTCGACGATCCGGACCTCGTCGAGTTCGGGGCCGCGGTCGCGAAGGCGAGGAACGGAGAGCTGTCTCTGCTGAACGTGGTCGAGGTCCCAGGGAACCTCCCGCCGAAGGCGATTCGATTCCGGTACGTGGACGACCGGATCCGCGGGCTCCAGAAGCTCGCCCGGATCGGGGAGCGGATGGGCGTGGACACCCGCGCGGTCGTGAAGATCGGGAACCGCGTGTACGAGATCATCCTGGACACGCTGAAGGAGGAGGACGTGAACCTCCTCGTGATGGGCTGGCGGGGGGAGCGGGTCGAGGGGGACCGCCGGATCCTCGGGTCGAACATCGACTACCTGATCGAGAACGCCCCGTGCGACGCCGTCCTGTTCAAGACGAAGGGGCTGAAGCATCCGATCGCGCGGGTCGTCGTCCTCAGCTCCCCGCTCTGGAGCGTCCGCGGCGTGGACGACCTCGCGCTGATCCTCGCGAAGGAGCACGACGCCCGCGTCACGGTCCTGAGCATCGTCGAGGACCCGGCGAGGG
>DATBXC010000124.1:0-26593 GCA_036514455.1 Thermoplasmata archaeon
CGGACCTCGTTCAGCGTGACCCAGACGCAGTGCGCGGCGACGAGCCGGTCGCACAGGAACCCGACCTTCTCGAGCCACTCCACGGGCCGCATGCCCGTCTTCTTCCGGTGGTTGTACACCTCCGCGCGCGTCTCGGAGAGGTGCGTGTGCAGCCCGACGTCCTCCCGCTCCGCGAGCTCCCTCGCGCCCGCGTACGTCTCCTCGGAGCACACGTAGACGCCCTGAAGGCCGACGGACGGGGTCACGAGGTCGTCCCCCCGCACCTTCCGGACGAACTGCTCCGCGTTCTTCAGCGGGCTCCCGCGCTGGGTCGTGAACGCCTCGTCCAGGACGACCCACGAGAGGAAGCCGCGGATCCCCGCCTCGCGGGCCCCGCGCGCGACCTCGTCCTCCCAGTAGAAGAGGTCGTGGAACGACGTCGTCCCGGACTTGAGCATCTCGACGCACCCGAGGAGCGCGCCCATCTGGACGTCCCGGCGGGTGAGCTGCGCGTCGACCTTGAACGCCTTCTCGAGCATCGCCTCGAGGGGCACGTCGTCCGCGACGCCCCGGAGGAGCGTGTTCGCGACGTGGTGGTGCGTGTTGATCAGCCCCGGGAGAACCGCACAGTCCGTGCAGTCGATCACGGTGTCCGCGGAGCCGCGGACGTCGCCGACCGCCGCGACCCGCCCGCCCTCGACGAGGACGTCGCCGCGGACCACCTCGCGCGCCGCGTTCTGCGTGACGACGTGGCCGCCCCGCAGAAGAAGGGACATCCCGGGCGGGCCGAACGGACCGCCCCGGAAAAAGGTTGCGGGGAGGACTTAGGACGCCGCGCCGGATGGCGGGACCATGGACCTCGCGCGGGAGATCGCGGCCCTCGTCGCCCAGATCCCGGAGGGCCGGGTCGCGACGTTCCTCGACGTCGCGGCCGCTCTAGGGGATGCGAAGGCGGCGCCGGCCGTGTTCCGTATCCTGAGGGACGGGCCCGCCGAGGATGGGCACCG
Source organism: Thermoplasmata archaeon (assembly GCA_036514455.1). GTDB lineage: Archaea > Thermoplasmatota > Thermoplasmata > RBG-16-68-12 > RBG-16-68-12 > EA-19. The sequence continues at coordinate 987 of DATBXC010000124.1, forward strand.
CGTCGTGCGGGCCACGGGGGAGCCCGCCTTTCAGGGAGCGCTCGCGAGGCTTCGGCGGGAGGGACTCGCGATCTCGCGGGGGCGGGTCGCGGACCTCGACCGCGTGCGGTTCACTGGCTTCCAGGGACCGCGCACGCTCGCACGCCTCCGGGCCGAGCAACTCCGGCTCGCACGGCGGGTGGAGTTCGAAGACCGCATCGCGTCCGCGGACCGGATCGCGGGCTTCGACCTCTCGTACGACGGGGACCGTGCGGTCGTGGCGGGCGTCGTGACGACGCCGGACGGCGGGCGCGTGCTCGAGTCCCTCGCGCTCCACGTGCGGGTGGACTTCCCCTACGTCCCGGGGTACCTCGCGTACCGCGAGTTCCCCGCGATCGAGCGGTGCTTCTCCCGATTGGATCCCCCGCCGGACGTGCTGATGATCGACGGCCACGGCGTCCTCCATCCCGCCCGCCTCGGCATCGCGAGCTTCGCGGGCGTGCGTCTGGACCGACCGACGATCGGCGTCGCGAAGAGCCTCCTCGTGGGCGAGGCGGGCCCGGTCCCGCGCGAGCCAGGAGGGACCGTGGAGGTCCGCGTCGACGGCGAGGTCCTCGGTGTGGGGCTCCGCAGCGGGCGCTCCCGTCGGATGATCTACGTCTCGGTGGGCCACGCGATTTCCCTGGGAACGGCGGTGCGGATCACGAAGACGCTCTGCAGAACGAGGATCCCGGAGCCGCTGCGGCGGGCCCACATCCTTGCCACGGATGAGAAAAGGAAATGAAGGAAAAAGCGCAAAGAGGTCTGAGCGCGCATCGCGCGCGTCGCACGGGCGACACTCAGGCCCTAGCGCTTCTTCTTCTTGCCCTTCTTCTTCTTCGCCATACCGAAGGTTCTCCTCCGGGATTCCAGGAATAGGTTCAAGTGTATTAAATGTATCGAGAGAAGACGTCGTAGCTGAATTATAGCTTAATTATAATAATTCGGGAATGCGCCGGGCCCGCGCGGGCCGCGACGCAACGCTCAAAGCGTCCCGCAGCCCTTGCGCCCGCGATGGACATCGTCGTCTTCGGTGCGGGCGCGATGGGCAGCTTCTTCGGCGGGCTCCTCTCCCGCCGGAACCGCGTGACGCTCGTGTGCCGGAAGGAACACGCGGACGCGATCCGCCGCTCCGGCCTCCGCATCACGGGGAAAACGTCCCTCATCGGACACCCGCAGGTCGCGACGTCCATCGCCGGGGTCAAACACGCGGACCTCGTCCTCGTCGCGACGAAGGCGTACGATACGGAGTCGGCCGCGCGTTCTCTCCGACGGTTCGCGAACCGCGCGACGTGGCTCACGCTGCAGAACGGGCTCGACAACCCGGAGGTCCTCGCGCGCACCGCGAGGCGGGTCGTGGCGGGCGCCACGAGCAACGGGGTCACCTTCCTGCGGCCCGGCGAGATCCGCCACGCGGGGATCGGCGACACGGCGATCGGCGCGTACGCGGGCACCGACGCGGCGGAGGTCGTGCGGATCCAAGCCCTGTTCGACGAGGCGGGCGTCCGGACTCGCGTGTCGGCGGACATCCGCCGGGACCTGTGGCTGAAGGTCCTCGTGAACGCGGGGATCAACCCCCTCGCCGCCCTCACCCGCCTGCGGAACGGGTACCTCGTCTCGACCCCGCCCCTCGCGACCGCCCTCGCGTCCGTCATCGCGGAGGGCGCCGCGGTGGCCCGCGGGGAGGGCTACGACATCTCGGACCACGAGGCGACGGACCTCGCCGTGAAGATCGCCCGGCGCACCCGCGAGAACAAGGCGAGCATGCTGCAGGACATCGAGCACGGCCGGCGGACGGAAATCGAGGCGATCACGGGCGCGATCCTCCGGGCCGCCGCCCGGCGGGGGGTCCCGGCGCCCCTCAACGCCCTGGCCTACGGCCTGATCCGAGGTCTGGAACGGTCCACGCAGGTGACGTGAACCCCGCCGAAAGGGGTCGGGAAGGCCCTGATTCCGGACGGAACCTATTTAAATAGGTATTTAAATCGGGAGCGGTCCACCAAGGGGGCGGAGGGCGTGACTCCCCGCACCCGCGGTGGAGGTGTTTCCATGGCGAAGATAAAGATCGAGAACGTCGTCGCATCGACGTCCCTCGGCGGGGAGCTGGACCTGCAGGCGATCGCCCTGGCCCTCGGCGGGGCCGAGTACGAGCCCGAGCAGTTCCCCGGGCTCATCTACCGCTTGAAGGAGCCCAAGACCGCCACCCTCCTGTTCCGGAGCGGGAAGGTCGTCTGCACGGGCGCGAAGAGCCTGGACCACGTGAAGACCGCAATCGACACGGTCGCGAAGCAGATCGAGGCGGCGGGCATCCCGATCAAGAAGAACCCGGTGATCGAGGTCCAGAACATCGTCGCCTCCTCGGACCTCGGCACGGAGATCAACCTGAACGCGATCGCGATCTCCCTCGGCCTGGAGAAGGTCGAGTACGAGCCGGAGCAGTTCCCGGGCCTCGTGTACCGGATCGACGTGCCCAAGGTCGTCGTCCTCCTGTTCGGCAGCGGCAAGCTCGTGTGCACGGGCGCCCGGAAGCCGTCGGACGTCGAGGAAGCCGTGGAGAAGATCACCCAGGAGCTGAAAGCGGCGGGCCTGCTGCGGTAGGCAGTCGCCGAACATCCGCGGTGTCCTTATTCTCTCCTGGGGGGTTGCCCTCCCCGTGCGAGTTACCGCGCGGACGATTGTGCCCGCGGCCGTGGCAATCGCGATCTTGGCGTCTCACGCCGCCTACTGGTCCGCGGTGTGGACGGTCCTCGGGTCCCCGGACGGCCGTGCCTGTGGGTACTGGAGTTCCGGCGGGCCAGGTCGTCTCCTTCCGTGGCCGGAACCGCCCGGGCCCCTGGCCGTCATCACCCCGATGTATCCCTGGGACGTCCCCGTGTGCGTGGCCTACGAGACCGGGCTCTTCCTGGCGATCGCTTCGGCGACGGCCATCGCGGGGTGGATTCTCACTCGAGCCCTTCTCAGCCCTGGATGGAGGCCAACCTGAGGGGCCGCTACTGCTGGATCGCCTTCGTGGCGGTGAACTTCCCGCCGTCCCAGTCGAGCAGGAAGTACCCGCGGTCGTGGCGGGAGCCCCGCATCTTCACGCACCGCACCCGGAGCTGCACGCCCATCGCGCCGACCGGGAACTGCTCCAGGAGGATGATGCCGTCCGCCAGGAAGTCCTCCGGGCGCCCCTCCCGCACGGGTTGCCCGAGGGGCGTCTCTGCCACCAGGAACGGCGTGAAGCCGAGCTCCTTGAGCATCCCGACGAAGTGGAACAGCTCCCGCCGGACCTCCTTGAAGTTGACGATCGCGTACAGGACCTCGAGGGAGTCCAGGGCGAACAGCTTGTACCCGCCCGCGTGGACGGCCTCCTCGAAGAGGTTCGAGAGGATCTTGATCCAGTCCTTGCCCTTCTCCTTGTCCCGGAACGCGAGCCGGAGGTGGGTCATGTCCATGACGTACAGCCGGTCCTCGGGGAGCGGCTCCATGCCGAGGAGGGCCATCTTCTCGACGACGTCCTGCGCGTCCTGCTCGAGGCTCACGAACAGCCCGGGGATTCCGTTCTGGGCGTTCCCGTGGAGGATGCTGTACACGAGCGTGGACTTCATCGTCCCGGGACCGCCCGCGACGAGCACGATGTTCCCATCTGGGACGCCCCCGCCGAGGGCCCGGTCCAGGCCCTCCACGTGGGTCGGGATTGCCTGCATGGCTCGATGTCTCCGTTGCGCCCGGACGGGATAAAGCCGTTTCGCATTGGTTATCAGGTACAGTTATCGCGGAAGGCTAGCCACTGCCGAGAACCTGGACCCTTCGCCGGGGGCAGGGTTGTAAACCCCCCGCGCCTTCCGGGTGCGCATGGCGGTCTTCGACAACCATTTCCACCTCCGGCCGGAGGGCCTGGGGGTCGAGGCCGCGCGACAGTTCGAGAGGGCGGGCGGGACCGCCATGATGCTCACCCACTCGCCGTACCGGGACCTCCCGATCCACGGACCCGCGGACTACGAGGCCGCGTTCGAGCGGACCCTCGGCCTGGCGGAGGCCGTGCGGCGGGAGACCCGTCTCCGCGTGTTCGTCGCCCTGGGGCCGTATCCCGTCGACCTGCTGCCGCTGCGGGACGCCGCCGGCCTGGAGGCCGGTGTCGGGATCCTGAAGGCGGGCATGGACCTCGCAGGCCGGCTCGTCGCGGAGGGCAGGGCAGTCGCGATCGGAGAGGTCGGCCGACCGCACTTCCCCGTGGACGCGGATGCGTGGCGTGCGTCGAACGAGGTCTTGGCGTACGCCATGGAGGTCGCGAGAGACCGTGGCTGCCCAGTCGTCCTACACACGGAGGACCCGACGCCCGCTGTGTTCGCCGAGTTCGCCGCGATGGCGGACCGGGCGGGCCTCCCCCGGGACAAGGTCGTAAAGCACCACTCCACGCCACTCACCCGCCCCGAGGACAACCACGGACTCGTCCCCTCGATCCTGGCGAAGGAGGACCTCGTCACCGCGGCCCTGAAGGATAGCGGGCTGTTCCTCCTGGAGACGGACTACATCGACGACCCGCAGCGCCCCGGGGCGGTGCTCGGCCCGGCCACGGTCCCGCGGAAGACGAAGGCGTGGATCGAGAAGGGCCTCCTCACGGAGGACCTCGCGGCCGCCATCCACAAGGAGCTCCCGGAGCGGACGTACGGAATCCGCGTCGAGTAGCGGGTCACGTCCGCGGCGGGCAATAGGGTCGGCTCGACATCAGTCCCGCGCCGATGAGACACAGGATGAACCCGACGACCACAAGGAGGAAGCCGATGAGAGAGACCCATCCCTGTCGACGGCCCGTTCATCACACCCAGCAGTCCGAAGAAGATCGCCGCGAGGAGGAACGCAATCCCCAAGACCGAGATGCTTAGGCCTCGTCGGAAGTCCAGATCCACACCGCCCCACATGACTCCGCGGCATGCGGGACCGGAACGATGAATCTCGCGCGGGCATGCCCTAGTGCCGCACCTCGAACCCCACGAACTCCCCGCTCGGCGCCTCCCATGCGACGTCCGCGCGCTCCACGTGCGCGTTCGGTTGGCGCGTTGCGTTCCACTGGATGCACGCCTCGATAAGGGCCTTGTCGCCTTCGAACACCGCCTCGACGGTCCCGTCCCGGAGGTTCCGCGCGAACCCGCGCAAACCGAGCTCCTCCGCCTTCTCCTGGCAGTGGGAGCGGAAGTACACGCCCTGCACGCGGCCGTGGAACACGACGCGCGCCCTCGCGATCATCGCGGGGGAAAGCGACGCGATAAACGTTCAAATAGTGTTCGGGCCTTGCGGCACGTCCCCGAAGCGGGTGCTCTCCCATGCGGCGGTCGAAGCTCCAGGACCTCCGGGTCCGGGACGTGATGTCCTCGGACCCCGTGACGGTCTCGCCGGACGACACCCTGGGCGACGTCCTGGGCAAGATGAAGACGCGCGAGGTCCACGAGGTTCCCGTCGTCCGCGGGAAGGCCGTGGCGGGGCTCGTGACGATGACGGGAATCATCCGGCGGAAGGCCCTTCCGCCCTCGACCCGCGTGTCGACCGTGATGCAGCCCGCCCCGGAGGCGAGCCCGGAGGACGACCTCCCCACGGTCGCGGGGCGGATGCTCCAGGGAGGCCTCCGCGCGCTCCCCGTGTGCGAGCGGAAGAAGCTCCTCGGGATCGTGTCCCGCACGGACCTCGTGCGGGCGATTGCAAGCCTCGAGGAGTTCGCAGACGTCCCGGTCCGCGACGTGATGACCCCGACTCCGCAGACGATTTCGGAGGACGACACCATCGAGCACGCGGTCCGGACGATGCAGGCCCTCGGGGAGCGGTCCGTGCCCGTCGTGGACGAGCACCGCCACCTCGTCGGCGTCGTCGGCCACCGGGACATCGCGGACCTGTTCGCCCGCCCCAAGACGCGGCAGTCCGCGGGCGCCGTGTCGGGCGAGAAGACGCACCTCCAGGCCCAGGTGAAGGGCGTGATGCGCTACCCCGTCGTCACCGTGGGGCCGGACGCGACCGTGGCGCAGGCCGCGGCCCTGATGGTGAAGCACGACATCTCGAGCGTGATCGTCGTCGACCGGGACGAGCCCGCGGGCGTCGTGACGAAGCTCGACCTCGTCACCCTCGTCGCGGGCCTGAAGGAGCGGGAGGAGCTCCTCGTCCAGATCAGCGGCCTCGAGGAGCAGCCCGACGTGTACGATTCGCTCTACGAGGTGATCCGGAAGGCGATGCAGAAGCTCGCCCAGATCGTGACCCCGCGGAGCCTCGTGGTCCACGTCCAGACGTACAAGGCGGAGGGGGACCGGTTCAAGTACTCCCTCCACGCCCGGTTCACGACGGCCCACCGGATGTACTACCTGAGCCACTTCGACTGGGACCTCCACGGGGCGATGGCGGGCCTCATGGACCTGTTCGAGCGGCAGATCGTCAAGGAGAAGGAGCGCCGGGTCACGGACCGGAAGCGCCACCATTCCCCTGCCAGGGCCAGGGCGAAGTGAGAGAACAAGTGAGAAAACCATCCCAAGGCTTTTAAGCCCGCGGGGCCAATATGTTCCCTCGATAGAAGGGGGGCGAATGGGTAAGTCTTTCGCCTGGGGTGTCCTTGGTGCGGTCATCCTCTCCTCGGCCCTGGGGGCCGGGATGCTGCTGCCCGCGCCGGCGTCCGCGCCGATCACGATCTGGGAGGCGTACGCTCGCGGCAACGTCACCATCACGCAGGTCGACGTCACGTACGACCGGGGCGGCTACGAGGTCACGTTCCCCGTGGGCTACAAGGTCGCGAACACGGGCGGCGTCGACGTCGTCGTCGACGAGCCCGGGATGCTGATGAGCCCGAGCCCGTCCCAGCTCGTCGTGGACCCGACCGCGCCCACGACCCAGGACGGCTCGATGACGACCGGGCTCGTCCCCGCGCACTCCTCCGTGACGTTCTACTACGCGGACGAGGTCCTCCAGGGCTTCCTGCCGACGCCGATGTGGTGGTGCACGGAGCAGTTCCAGTTCACCCAGTCGAACATCAAGATCGTGCTGGGCGGGGAGATCCTGCCCTCCGCGCTCCAGGACCTCGTGCGGAACCCGTACTACTACAGCGACTCTGCGAACACCCAGAACGAGATGTGGAACTTCCTGAAGACGTACCCGGTCGTCGTCGTGGGCAAGACGCCGTTCTGGCAGCTGATCCCGAACACTGCGGGCCAGGTCCTCCCCGTCACCGTGACCGCGACGAACATCGCGGTGAAGGACGACGACGACGCGTTCCACACGGACGTGGACGCACACGGGGCGGTCGTGCGGGACGTGGTCCCTGCCGGCTGGACCGTCGTCGCGGGGAGCTTCAACCTCGAGCCTACGCGGAAGGTCGACAACCCGGACGGCACGAAGACCCTCGAGTGGGTCGTCAACATCAACGGCGCGGACGTCACCGGGAAGTCGGACCTCTCCACGCCCACGCCGTACAACGGCGTGAAAATCCGGTACAAGCTCGAGACCCCGCGCCTCGCCGCGGGGCGGCTGAGCCTGCCCCGCGCGGAGGTCGACACGAACGCGGACGGCGCGGTGGACGCGCACTCCGAGATCCCCGTCCTGGACGTCTTCCGCGTGAACACGGCGCCGACCGCGATCGCGGGCGGGCCATACCTGTTCTCCGAGGGAACGCCCTTCCAGTTCGACGCGGGCGCGTCCTCCGACCCGGACGGCGACGCCCTCATGTTCCGCTGGGACCTGAACGGCGACGGGGCGTGGGACACGGAATGGAGCGCCTCGGCCCTGTCCCCTGAGATGATCTTCGGGGACGACGCGACCGGGACCGTGATCGTACAGATCTCGGACGGCACGCTGACCGCGACCGCAGGCACGACGTACGAGGTCCGGAACGTGAACCCCCGCATCGAGTCGATCGACGCGGAGTGGAGCGTCGAGGGGGCGCCCGTCACGGTGACGGTGACGTTCACGGACTCCGGCTGGCTCGACACGCACGTCGCGTTCGTCGACTGGGGCTTCGGGGCCATGGATACGGTCCCGCTCGAGTCCTCGCACGGCTACCCCGAGGCGAGGGGCTCGTTCACGGTCACCCACGCGTACGGCGACGACTACGACTACCCGGTCCTGATCGTCGTCACGGACGACGACCTCGGGTCCGTCAGCGCGACCCCCGTGTTCTCCGTCGGGAACGTGGCCCCGGTGCTGACCGAGGTCCACGCGACCGCCACGGTGAGCTTCGGGCTCCGCGTGGCGGGCGAGAAGTGGCACGACGTGCAGCTGATGCTCTACCAGGAGGGCGCGCTCGTGGGCACGGCGGGCGTCGTGCGGACGCCGGGCAGCCCCGACGAGCAGGCCGCGTGGATCGGGGACCTCACCGTGGAGCTCCTCGGGAGCTTCAACGCGGTCCTGAGCTACACGCCCGACGACGACCCGATCAACGGGCAGCCGAACGGCGACAACCCCGCGTGGCTCCTCCTCCGGTTCGAGGACGGCTCCGAGGCCCGCCTGAAGCACAACTTCAACGTGCAGCACCCCGCCACCTGGACGTGGACGGTCGACGACCTCCTGCCGCTGTTCGTGGGCCACGAGATCACCCTGGCCGCGAGGGCGTCCGACGTGGGCACGGACGACCTCTCGTTCGAGTGGGACTTCGGGGACGGGACGTCGGCGAGCGCGCTGTCGTACAACAACGGCGGCTCCCCGGACCCGCGCCCGAGCCCGGACGGCGTCGCGCCCTTCGTGGCCGCGTCCGCGGTCACGCACACGTTCGCGAGCGGCGGGGGCCACACCATCACCCTGACGATCCGCGACGACGACGGCGGGCAGCTCGTGATTGTCCTGCCGCTCGGCGTGTAGGGGCGGCCCAGCCCGCAACGTATTTATCGACTCGACCGAATCATCGCGGCGTCCGTATGGTGAAGTTCGGGGAGAGGGTCGACCGGCGCACCCTGACGATCAACGAGCGCGTGCTCCTGCACATCTACGAGCGGTCCACGACGAAGGCCGCGATCGAGGCCCCGTTCCCGCTCACCCAGCAGGGGATCGCCCGCGCCCTCCGCATGCGGGTGAACCACGTGTCCCGCGCCGTGAAGGCCCTCCAGGGCCAGAACTGCGTCACGGAGGCGAGCGCGCGCGTCCGCGGGGAGGTCCGGAAGCGGAAGGTGTACCTGATCAGCCACGAGGGCCACGCGACCGCGCAGGCCCTGCTGGGCGACCTAGGCCGGCGGCTCGTGCGGGTGCGGGACGAGCGCGGGGTCGTGCGGGAGATGACGGTCGCGGAGGCCCGCAAGCTCCTGGGCGTGCCGAGCACGTTCACGGACCTCCTCTCGAACGTCGACGACTCCGGGGTCGCCGACCTCGCCCGCCTCTCGCCGGAGCGCGCGGGGGCCGCGATGACCCGCTCCGAGGAGGGACGGCCCCGCGGGGAGGCGTTCCTCGGAAGGGGCCGCGAGCTCTCCGAGTTCGCCGCGTGGGCCGCGTCCGAGGTCCCCGTGCTCGCCGTCACCGGGCCCCGCGGGATCGGGAAGAGCGTCCTCGTCTCGAAGGCGCTGGAGCCGCTCGAGCGGGAGCACCACACGTTCTGGTACACGGCCACGGAGGGCGAGGGGCCCGAGAGCCTCGTGCGCTCCCTCGCCGCCTTCCTGAACGCGATCGGCCGCGGGGAGCTCTCCGGCCGCGTCCTGGACCGGGCGGTCCCGCTGCGGGAGGTCGAGTCGGCCCTCGAGCGGGACTGGCCCGCGTCCGCCGCGGTGCTCGTCCTGGACGACGCGGACCGCCTCCCCGCGGAGGTCGTGCGGTCCCTCGCCGGGGTCGTCCGCCGGCGCGGCGGGAAGGCCGTCCTGACCTCGGAGACGCCCGTCCCGGACCAGGCCCGCCTCCGCGCGGCGGGGGACCTCCAGGTCCTCGCCCTCGCGGGGCTCGAGAAGGCGGAGTGCCGCCGCCTCGCGCCGAAGGGGATGCCCGCGGACGAGTTCGAGAAGATGTACCGCCTCGCCGCGGGGAACCCGCTGAGCATCAAGCTCCTCGCCGCGGACGCCCTCGAGGGCCTGGACTCGAGGTTCAGCGCGGAGGAGCGGGCCCTCCTCCGGGTCCTCAAGCTCCGCCAGGACGCTGACTAGATCACGCGGGTCACGTGGAACGCGCCGTCCCGGAACTCGATCGTGAAGATCCCGGGGTTGTGGTTCACGCCCCGCATCTTCACGCACCGGATCCTCCGGTACACGTCGAGCTCGCCGACCCGGTCCATCGTGAGGCTCAGGATCCCGTCCGCCAGGAAGTCCTCGTCCCGCACGGCCTGGTGGTCCGGGGACACCTCGGAGATCACGAACGACGTGACCTTGAGGGACTTCAGCCAGCCGAAGAAGTGGAACAGGCCCACCCGCCGCTCCCTCAGCCCGCTGATGATCTCCAGGACGGGCAGCGAGTCCAGGACGAGGAGGGAGAAGTCCTCCGTCGCCTTCACGTCCTCCAGGTGGCGCTTCAGGACGTCGAGCCAGGGCTTCTCCGCGGGGGAGCCGAACCGCGCGGCGCCCCGGAGCTCCTCGACCCCGCGGCGGATCCGGGAGAGGTCCTGGATCCGGACCTTTTCCCCCACCTTCTGCGGCTCCATCCCCATCTTCCCGACCTGGAACTCGAGGCTCTCCCGCTCCTGCTCCATCGTGACGAAGACGCCCGAGACGCCGTCGTGGAGCGCGTTGTTGTACAGGATCGAGTACGCGAGGGAGGACTTCATCGTGCCCGGCGGCCCGGCGAGGAGGACGACGTGGCCCTGGGGGATGCCGCCCTCGATTTCCTCATCGAACCCCCGGATGTAGGTCTTGAAGTACCGCATCGGCCGCGTCGAGTATTCGGGGGCGATATAATAACCGTGTGGCCCGGGGCGGGGCGCCGGTTCCTCAGAGGATCTGCAGGTCCCGGGTGAGGAGGGCCCGCTCCGCCTCGCCGATGGACTTCTCGTTGAACGGCAGGAGGACCTTCGTATGGTGAACGGACGCGGAGTCCGCGAGGGTCTGGACGAACTTCACGACCTTCTGCGTGTCGTTCTGGACGAGCAGGTACTCGAGGCCGTCGAGGAGCACGACGCTGTCCTCTTTCCCGCTGACGTACCGCTCGATCTCGTGGACGAGCGCGCCGAGGTTCGTCGGGTTCACGGTGTCCTTCCCGTACCCGCGGCTCAGCCACAGGACGGGGACGTCCTTGAGGCGGAAGCGGCGGCGGACCTCCTCCGGGTAGATGCGGGTGATCACGAGGCCCTTCGAACCCTTCGCGACCTGCGAGGCGAGGATCTCGAAGGCCCGGTCCGGCTTCTCGTCCGAGACGAGGTACGCGGTCCCCGGCTCGAGGACGGTCTCGTGAGGCAGGGCGCCCCGCCGCGGGGCGGGATGCTCATCCCGCCTCCGGCGCCGGATCACGGGCATCACGAGGAGCACCGCGCCGAGGACGACCGCGATGGCCAGGAGGAGCATCGGGTCGACGCTGAACGGGGGGTTGACGATCGGGCCGAGCGGGACGGCCGTGAAGCGCTCCACGTGGCTCGCGCTCATGTTCACGGTCCGCGGGTTCTGGGCGACCGAGAAGCCGTCCGCCCCGACGGTGACCACGTTTGCGTACGGGAGGGTCCCGACCGGACTCACGACGCGGTCCGTGAGCAGGATCCATAGGGCCCACCCCGCGGCGTCCGTCCTTCGGGGCGGAAGCGCGGTCCCGCCCGACGTCACGTTCACCCAGGCACCCTGGAACCGCGGCATCGTGGGGACGCTCGACTCGACGAGGACGTGGAGGAAGTACCGCACCGTGGTCACGGAGTTCACGGACTCCAGGCGCGCGAACGTGGAGTTGATGGTCGTCACGGTGGAGGAGAGCACCTGCAGGTCCCGGCCGATCGACGCCATCGTCGTGTTGACCAGCGTCGCGGACACGTTCAGGAAGAAGATGGAGCGGAACCAGGATCCAGCGAGGGTCGACGCGTCCACGACGACATCGCGGGAATTGATCGCGCGCAAACTGTCGTTCCCCCCTGCGATCGTGACCCGCGCGAGGCGGGCGGACGGCACATCCGAGAGGTCGACGCCCGCGTTCCCTCCGTCGCGGAACGAACCCCCTTGGACGGAAACGGTGGTGCGAAGGGCCTGGAGGCCCGCGACCAGGTTCCGCGAGATGTTGTTCGACGCCAGGGTGACGTCCGAGTCCACCGCGAGGACGCCGATTCGCGTCCCCTCGATGCGGTTCGCGTCGATCGCGGCCCCGTTCGTCGCGTCGATCCGGACGCCGACGTCCGCATCGCTGATCGAGTTGTTCCCCACCAGCGTCGCGGAGTTCGTGAGCTGGATGGCGGGCCCCGAGGCGAGGGCAAAGACGCTGTTCACGATCGTGATCGCGGTCCCCTGGACCGTGACGGCCTCCGTGACCGCCTGGATCACCGCGTTCGAGAGGAGCGAGTTCGTGGGCGCCCCGGAGAAGAACGTGATCCCCCGCCAGTCCCCTCGCCGCATCGGCGGAAGGACCCACGGCAGGAAGTACACCCGCCTGTTCCAGAGCGCGTCGACCGTCAGCGTCCCGTTCACGAAGAGGCCCGTGTCCGGGCAGAACCGGATGATCGTCCCGGCCTGGATGATGAGGTTCACGCCCGTGGCGACCGAGGTGTTCGAGCAAATCCCGTAGGGACCGCCCGACGCGGGGAGAATCACGTTCCCGGGCGTGGTGAAGTCCCCGGTCAGCGTCTGGTTCACGAGCGTCGAGATCACGTCGAACCCTGTCGTGTTCGTCACGAGGTTCCCGCCGAGGTACGTCGCGTTCACGCGGAACCCGGGGCCCTCGCGGTCGATCGTCCACGAGCTCGACGCGGTCCCGGACGGTGCGCTCGCCACGGTCTCCGTAAACGCGGGCACCCAGCCGGGGTAGAACCAGTCGAACCGGATCGGGCCGAGGAGGCTCCCGTTCCCGGACCACGTGAGGGTCGCGCGGGCCGTCGCGACCGTCCCGTTCTCGTAGACGGGGTTCGTCGTCACGACGAGGTCGCGGACGGTCACGAAGACGGTGCGGTTGTGCACGTTGAACGTCGTCGCCTGCGCCCACACGGGCGGGGAGTCGACCGTCTCGTTGATCGAGGCCATCACTCTGAAGTTGATCCCCTCGCGGTCCGCGGTCCACACGTCCTGGGCCCGGCCGACTTGGGAGACGGCGGAGGGCGTGATCCAGCGGATGCGGAAGGGGAGGGGCGCGCCGGGGTCGAACCAGTCGAACTTCACGTTGTCGATCTGGTTGTTCCCGACGTAGTTCACAAGCGCCGTGGCCGTCACGATGTTGAACCCGGGCACGTTCACGTAGTCCGTCTGGTCCGTGGTGACGGAAATGCTCCCGACCTTCCCGGCGGAGGCGGTCGGGGCCGCGAGGACGGTGAGGACGAGAAGGAGGGCGAGCCCTAATCGAGGGGAGAGCTGCCTACAGCTCACGGCGGGATTCATTGACTTGGCCCCTTATATAAGATGCTCGGTCCGGATCCCTACGCCTGGACCTTCTCCTCCCCCGTCGGCGGGGCGATGGTGAGCCCGTTGGTAGGTCGTCTCGCCTTGGGTGAACACCAAAGGACCTTGAAATATTTAGAATCACGGTTCAGGAACCAGCAGGCTCCGAGTTCAAGAGAGGGGAGAGGTTGCCTGAAGGGCGCCGAGGAGGGGCGTCTTGCGCGCCCCGCCCGACGAAAAAGGGCGGGGCCCCAATAATTATCACCCTGCGTGTGGGTTGGGCGACGGGAGGTGGGGCAGCATGGGGAAGGTTCGAGCGATCGTTGTTCTCCTGGGGTTTCTCTTGGTGGCGGGCGTGCTGCCGGCGGTGCCCGCCGCCGCGGGGGCCCCGGGTCTGCTGTGGCTGAACTGCGACCCGGGCGAGCGGGGCCGGGGGATGGGCGGGTGGGCCGCAGGGGGCTTCGTGTGCCCCGCGGACTTCGCGCCGGACGGCGTCTACCATTTCGATCTCATCGTTGAGAACCACGGGAAGGAGGACGCCGCGGACCTGCGGATCGTGATCGCAATCCCGACCGTGACGACGGCCTCGGACTTCGTGTCGATCTCGATGGCGGGCCGGACGTACGGCCTCGGGAACTTCGGAACCTCGGAGTACAACCCGTTCGACGAGGCGTTCGGCGGGCGGCACAACGTGTTCAGCGGGGACGACGCGATCTGGGTCGTGGACCACGTGCCGGAGACGCTGCCCGCGGGTGACGTGATGCGGATCCCGGTGGAGGTCGTCCTCGGGGACGACCCAAGCGGGGAGTTCATGATCCACTTCGACGCGTTCGACGGGACGCTGAACTACCACAGCCCGGACGGGCACGACGTCACGTTCCTGTCGCGCGAGAAGCTGCCGGGCGGCGGGAACGAGCCGCCGGTCGCGAACCCGTGCCAGGACCTGATCGAGCAGCCCGAGGGGAGCCTCGTGAGCCTCGACGGCTCCTGCTCGTACGATCCGGACGGGACGATCGTCGCGTACGCGTGGGACTTCGACGTGAACGTGGACTCGAGCGGGGACGGCGTCCCGGACAACGACGTCGACTCCACGGACGCGGTCGCGACCTTCACCTGGTACGACGACTACGCGACGGAGGCGAAGCTCACCGTCGTGGACAACGAGGGCGCGTGGGACACGGCGGAGGTCGTCCTCATCATCTTCAACGTCCCGCCCACGGTGGAGTTCCAGGGCGCGTTCGTGGACGTCACGATCGGCCTCCGCGTGGCGGGCGAGAAGTGGCATAACGTGAACGCGACCGTCTACCGGGACTACGGCGGGCCGGACCAGCAGGCGTTCGGCACGCTCTACGTGGAGCGGTGGCCCGGGTCCCCGGACCGGAACCCGTCCGTGGGCGGGCCCTCCCTGACCGCGCGGGTCGACCTCTCCCGCCTCTCCGAGTACACGGTCGTCGTGACGTACTGGCCCTTCGCGGACCTGAACGACCTCGTGATGGGGGACCAGCCGATCAACGGCCAGCCGTGGGGCGCGAACCCCGTCTGGCTCACGCTGACGTTCTCGGACGGGACGACGTGCAAGTGCCACCACACGTTCAACGTGCAGCAGTCGATCGTGCGGGACCGGGACCACTGGAACTTCGTCGAGCCGTGGATCGTCCCGCTCGGGGACCTCGCGGGGGCGGGCGTCCCGATCGAGTTCCGGGCGACCGCGACGGACCCCGGCACGGACGACCTCACGTTCACGTGGGACTGGGGCGACGGCACGACCACATCGACGGACTACCTGTACGACTCGATCCGCGGGCCGGATCCGGAGGACAGCCCGTACGAGCCCTACCTGGGCGGGCCGACGCCGCCGCTCACGGTCGTCGACGTGCAGAGCCACACGTACGCGGGCCCTGGTACGTACCACGTGATCCTTAAGGTCACGGACGACGACGGCGGGACATCGACGCTCGTGGTGTTCGACATCGTCCTCACGTCGTCCTCGAGCTGCAAGTGAGCGGGCCGCGGGCCGCCGGGGACCGCACGATGACGGCGAGGGACGCATGACGCTCCGCGCGCTCCTCGTCCTCGGCGTCCTCCTCGCCCTCGCGATCGCGCCCGCCGTCCCCGTGCGCGGGGCGACGGACGTCACGGGGATCGTGAACCTCGTCGCGGACTACGTGAACGGGTCCCTCGCGGAGATGACCGCGGTCGTGATCTTCAACGGCTCTTCGAGCGGGCTCTCCCCGGTCCGGTTCGACTGGTACGCCCCCGATGGAAGCCTGGCGTTCCAAGAGATCGTCCCGCCGGACGTTGTCGGGTTCGCGTGGTCCCGCCTGAACCTCACCGTCGAGGGGACGTGGGCCCTGAACGCGACGTACACGGGGACGCCCGCGGTGTGGGACAACCAGACGTTCCGGGTCCTCCCCGTGGCGTGGGGCCCGGGACTCGTCGACCTGGCGCGGTCCACGCGGGTCGGCCGCTTCGGCGCGCTCGCCATCGCGCCGGGGACGACCGTCCGGCTCCCGCGCGGCGCGGGCCTCGGCGTGGCGGGCGCAATCCTCGCCCGGGGCACCTCGGCCCAGCGGATCGCGTTCACGAGCTCCGCGGCCTCGCCCGCTGCGGGCGACTGGGATTCCATCCTGTTCGCGCCCCAGGGCGGCGCCCTCTCCCGCCTCGAGAACGCTTCGGTCTCGTTCGCGACGGGAGGGATCGAGGTGTACGGCGCGACGCCCGCCCTCGCGAACCTCACCCTCGTCGACAGCGTCTACGGGATGAAGGTCGACACGGCCCCGATCGCCCTCCGGGACTCCCGGTTCGAGCGGGACGCCGTCGCGTTCAGCGCGATCGGCTTCGGCGGCGCCCTCGCGAACGTGACGATCGCGGCGTGCCCGACGGGCCTGAGCCTCCTCTCCTCCAGTGGCGGGCGGTTCGAGCGCCTCGCGATCGCCGGCTCCACGACGGTGGCGGTGTACGGCGACGGCGGCGCGTACCGCATCGAGAACAGCACGATCCAGAACAGCACCGCGGGACTCCTCCAAGTCGCGGGGGACGCGATCCTGGAGCGGGTGTCCGTGCTCCGGGGGACGGACGGCCTCCGGGCCCGGGACACGGGCCGGATCACGGCGTGGAACGCGACCGTCGCGGACCCGACGGGGCTCCACGCGTCCGCGACGACCGGCGGGACCGTCACGCTCGTGAACGCGACCCTGTCCGTGTCGGAGCGGCTCTTCGCGGATGCGGCCTCGAGGGTCGTGGTCCGGAACTTCCTCCGGGTGCGGGTCCTCGACTACGACCGGAACGCGACCGTGGCGGGGGCCATCGTGCGGGTGTTCGACAACGACCGAGAGGTCGCCGTCCTGACGACGGACGGGAACGGCACGACGCCACGGGCCGCCGTCACGGACCGGATCCTCTCCGGGAGCCTGCGGCAGAACGCGACCCGCGTCCTCGTGGCGGGCGGGGGCCTGCTGTTCGGCCAGAACAACCGCACCGTGGACATGGCGACGAGCCACACGGAGACGTTCCGCGGGAGCACTCGGGACAACGACCGGGACGGGGAGCCGGACTTCAGCGACCCGGACGACGACAACGACGGGCTCCTGGACTCGGTCGAGGGCGCCCTGGGGACGGACCCGCTGAACGCGGACTCGGACGGGGACGGCATGCCGGACGGGTGGGAGTTCCAATACCAGCGGCTCCCTCGGGACCCCACGGACGCGGGGGCGGACCCGGACGGGGACGGGCTGACGAACCTGCAGGAGTACCGGAACGGCACGGACCCGAGGTCCGCGGACTCGGACGGCGACCGCATGCCGGACGGGTGGGAGCTAGGATCCGGGCTGGACCCCACGAACGCCTCGGACGCCTCCCAGGACGCGGACGGGGACGGCTTCTCGAACCTGGAGGAGTTCCGCGGCGGGACGGACCCGCGCGACCCCGGGAGCCACCCGACCCTCCCGCTCGACCTCCAGAACTCGTGGCTGTGGACCGCCCTCGCGGTCGTCCTCGCGACCGCGATCCTGGCGCTGTCCGTCGTCCTCCTGCGCCGCCGACGGCGGGCCCCGCCCGAGGAGCCGGGCGACGGGACGGGCGGGGATTAGGTCTAAGTGCCATGCCCCGTTCGCCCCCGCTCGATGCAGCGGGAGCCCATCGCGGGAGAGCGGATCGTCCTGCGTCCCCTCCAGAAGGAGCACCTCCCGCGATGCGTTACGTGGTTCAACGACCCGGACGTGACGTACTTCCTGGGCCGCGAGGGGCCGCTCACGATGGCCGAGGAGGAGCGGTGGTTCGCGGAGTACCGCCAGAAAATCGACGAGGAGATTTACGCGATCGAGGTGAACGGCGACCACATCGGGAACGTGGGCCTGCATTGGATCGACCGGGCGAACCGGAAGGCGAACGTCGGGATCGTGATTGGCGAGAAGGAGCGGTGGTCGCAGGGCTACGGCACGGACGCGATGCGGACGATCCTCCGGTACGCGTTCCAGCGGGTCAACCTGCATAAGGTGAACCTCGACGTCCTGGACTACAACGACCGGGCGATCCGGGTGTACGAGAAGTGCGGGTTCGCGACGGAGGGCGTCCGCCGGGACGAGATCTGGAAGCGCGGACGGTTCGCGAACCTCGTGCGGATGTCGATCCTCGAGTCGGAGTTCCGGGGATAGCCGGCTACCCGACGGAAAGGAGGTCCCGCGGCGCGGTGGTCAGGACCTGGGGCCCGCCCCTCGCGATCAGGACGTCGTCCTCGATCCGCACGCCGCCGTACCCGGAGACGTAGACCCCGGGCTCGTTCGTGAACACCATCCCGGGCCTCAGGACGATGTCGCTCACGGAGTTCAGCCCGCCCCCGTCGTGGGTCGCGAGGCCGATGCTGTGGCCGAGGCCGTGGATGAACCGCCCCTTGTACTTCGTCGCGTCGATGAACCTCCGCGCCGCGGCGTCCACGCTCTTCCCCTTGATCCCGGGCCGGAGCTTCGCCATCGCCGCGTCCTGGGCCCCGCGGACCGTGTCGTACATCGCCCGCTGCTCCTCGCTCGGCGGGCCGACGACAACGGTGCGGGTGACGTCGCTGTGGTACATCCCGTACAGGGCCCCGAAGTCGATCACGATGAGGTCGCCCCGCGCGATCTTCCGTGGGCCCGCCGTGTAGTGGGGCTCCGCGGAGTTCGGGCCCGAGCCCACGATCGTCCGGAACGACGGCCCCGTGGCCCCGTTCCGCTGCATCGTGTACACGAGCTCCGCAGCGACCTCGCTCTCCGTCCGCCCGGGCTGGAGGAACGGGAGGACCTGCTCGAAGGAGCGGGAGGCGATGTCGCACGCCCTCCGGAGGAGCTCGACCTCGGCCTCGTCCTTCACGAGGCGGGCCTTCACGATCGCCTCGGAGACGTCCACGAGGCGGGCCTTCGGCGCGAGCTTCTGGAGCTCCGCGTACGCTTTGTGGGTGATCTCCGTCACGTTCACGCCGACCCGCCGCGCGCCCTTGATCAGCGCCTTCATCGCCCGGAGCCGCTCGTCGCGGTTCCGGAACACGTGGAGCGGGAGCCCACACTTCTTCGCGGCCTCCTCCTCGAGCGCGGACGTGACGACCTCGCAGCGGCCGTCCGGGAACAGCCACGCGGTGCAGCCCTCGAACAGGCCGTCCGTGAGCCCCGTCGCGTAGAAGAAGGACATGTCGATGTGCGGGTCGGTCGAGTTCGACAGGACGATGACGTCCACGCGCTGCTTCAGGTTCCCGAAGATCGACTTCACGCGCGGCTTCACGCGAATCTCCCCGCCGTCGGATGGAAGGGGCCGGGAAAAAGGTTTGGCCCGCCTCGGCGGAGGAACGCTTTAAGCGGGCGGCCTCCATGCGCCGGCGCGATGGGCCGGTACCGGAAGAAGGGGGTGGAACGGCGGATCGCCCTCGAACGGATCGAGATCCTGTTCCGCCTCGCGGAGCGGGAGGCCCTGCGGGCGAACCAGCCCCGCGCGAACCGGTACGCGAGCCTCGCCGCGAAGATCGGCATGCGGTACAACGTGCGGCTGCCGTCCGAGTTCCGGCGACGGTACTGCCGGGGCTGCCACGCGTTCCTGGTGCCCGGGGTGAACTGCCGGGTGCGGGTCGGGCGGGGCAAGGTCACGTCGACGTGCGGCGCGTGCGGGGACGTCCGCCGGTTCCCGTACACGGAGGAGCAGAAGGCCCGCCGCAAGGCCGCTCAGTAGCTCGTCAGCATGTCGATCTTCCCCGCCTTCCGGGCGAGGTACTCCGCGCCCTTGAAGATCAGCACGGAGAGGATAAAGAACGCGAGGCTCGATGCGAGGAGGAGCGCGAGGATCTCGGCGTCGTTGAAGAATGACAGCCCGGTGTCGATGTTGTTCGCGGGTAGCAGGAGGCGGCGGGTGATGTCGAACCAGTACGTGAGGGGGATCGCCCGCCCGAAGTCCGCCGCCCACGCCGGGAGGGTCGTGAGCGGGAACAGCACGCCGCAGAACACGTAGAAAATCCCCGGGATCCCCTCCGCGAGGCCGTGGGTGTGGCGCGCGGTGAGGAACGAGATCCCCGCGAGGCAGATCCCGATCGAGATCAGGCAGAACAGGCCGAGGACCAGGGTCACGAGGAACATCGGGACTTCGCCCGCGTCGATGTGGAGGCCGACGTCGAGGAACGCGGCGCCGAAGGCGATCGTGATGACGACGGCGAGGGCCGCGACCGCGACCTTCGAGGCCGCGCGGCCGACGATGTACGTGTAGTACGAGATCGGGGAGACGTAGATGTACCGGATCGTCTGGTACCACTCGCGGTCCGACTGAATCACCTGGAACGTGCCGAAGAGCGTGCTCCCCACGAAGATGAAGAACGCGTTCCCGACGTAGATGAACGAAAACATCGCGGGGTCCCGGAAGTTCCCGATCGCGGCGAACACGAGGTACATGAGGACGAGGATGAACGCGCCCGCGATCGGCTTGATCACGCTGTACAGGAGGAAGAGGGCGGGCTCCGTCCAGTTCGAGTCCATCTCCCAGCCGAGCCACGCGGCCCACTTGAACGTCCGCCAGTACATCCGCGCGTTCGCGCCCGCGGACGCGCTCACTGGTGGCGTGACGTCAGCCTCCCCTCGCGCCGCGCGAGCATCTCCAGGTACGCAAGGGCGGAGCGGGCCAGGATGAGGAACGCCACCGCCAGGAGGATCAGGATCCCGAACTCGACGTCCGGCGAGAAGATCCAGAACTTGCCGCCCCACGCGCCCGGGAAGATCAGCTGCCGCATCGCGTCCAGCCCCAGCGTCGCCGGGATGAACGTCGCGAACGTGAGGATCGCCCGGCCCAGGCCGCCGAACTGGGGGGACGCGAACCCGCCCGCGGGGAAGTAGAACCCGCTCGTGAAGAAGATCGGCTCCTCCAGGAGCGAGGAGAGGTTCCACGCCTCCCGGCCGTACAGGAGGTAGAGGGACGCGAGCATCATCCCCATCCCGTACAGAGCGATTAGGGTCACGAAGAAGACGGCGAGCAGGAGGAGCGGGTTCGTGAGCTGGAGGACGACGCTGAACACGAGGACCCCGACGACGAGCGTCGTGACGGCCCGCACGGAGGTCATGAACATCCCCCCGATCGCCATCCCCCCGAGCAGGGCCATGCGGGACATCGGGGCCATCATGTACAGCTGGAGGTTCCCGATCTCCTTCTCCCAGTACAGCTGGGACGCCATCGACCAGAGGACGTTCAGCCAGAACGCGATCATCGTGCCGCCCAGGACGACGGAGCCGATGAGGGCGTTCACGTTCGCCTGCGTCGCGGACAGGTACGCCGCCTGCTCCGCCGCGTTCGCGCACGCGTGATCCCCGCACATGCCCCAGGGGGCCGTCGACGTGGCCTGCAGGATCGCGGCGACCGCGCGGTCCCCGATCGCCTGGTAGATGAACACGTACGCCGCGATGCCCAGGAGCGGTAGGACTGCCTCGAAGAAGATCCACGAGGGCTCGCGGTTCGCGCCGATGATCCGCGGGTACGCGCGGCCCACAATCGCCTGGAGGTTCAGCTTGATCCGGTGCGGGATCCGGGACGCGACCCGCTTCGTGACCGTGGCCGCGCTCACTCGAGGCCCCTCCCCACCATGCTGATGAACACGTCCTCGAGGGTGGGCTCGGACTTCTGCAGGTAGTGGACCCTGGAGCCCTGGGCCTGGATCGCGGAGAGGATGTCCGAGACCGCGGCCTCGTCCTCCAGGATGAACGTGAGGCTCGTCGTGTTCTTCGCGATGTCGTTCGTCGAGGAGAAGTTCTTCACGCCCCGCATCCCGCGGAACGTCTCCGTGTTCCCGAAGGTGTCCACCTCGAGGCGGAACGTCGTGTCCTTGCGGATCCCGCGCTTGAGGTTCTCCGGCGTGTCGCACGCGAGGATGCGGCCGTGGTCGATGATCGCGATCCGGTCGCACAGCTGGTCCGCCTCCATCATGTAGTGCGTCGTGAGGAGGACGGTCTTGCCCTTCCGCTTCCGCGCCCAGTCCTTCACGTAGTCCCGGATCACGCGGCTCGCGTTCACGTCGAGGCCGAGTGTGGGCTCGTCCAGGAAGAGGATCTCCGGGTCCGTCACGAAGCCCCGGATCATGTTCATCTTCTGCCGCTGCCCGCTCGAGAGGGTGCGGACCTTCGCGTCCCGCTTGTCCCACAGGCCGAACGTGTGCATCAGCTCGTCGATCCGGTCCTTCGCGACCTTGCTCGGGACCCCGTAGAACTGGGAGAACATCCAGATGTTCTCGCGCGCGGTCAGGAGGCCGTAGCCGCTCGTCTCCCCCCCGCTCACCATGTTGATCTTCTCACGGATCGGGAACGGGTCCTTCGCGACGTCGTACCCGGCGACCCACGCCTGGCCCGTCGTCGGGAGGAGGAGCGTGCACAGGATCTTGATCAGGGTCGTCTTGCCCGCCCCGTTCGGGCCGAGGAGGCCGAACAGCTCTCCCTCGCGGATCTGCGTCGTCACGTGGTCGAGGGCCGTCACCGGGCCCTCCGGCTCGCCGTTCCTGTCCGGGTTCTTCTTCCGCCTGAGGAGCTTCCGGGGCGGCTTGAAGATCCGCACCAGGTCCCTCGTCTCGATCGCGACCGGCATGATTCGGGGTCTCGCGCCAGGGTGCTCGCGGGGGGGCGCCCCGCCAAGCCAGAAGACTTGTGGGGGATCAGGACATCTGGAGGACTTGGCGGTAGCGGGTGACGTAGCCCGCGATCCGGTTCCGCATCCGCGAGTACGCGACGTCCGTGAGCTCGGAGACCTTCTTCTTGTTGTGCTCGAAGTCCTCCGTGAACTCCGTCGGGTACTCCTTCAGGAGCTCGATGGCGACCCGCTTGATGTACGTCGGCCGGATGTTCCCCAAACCTCGGTCCTCTCCTAGCGGCGCTGGCGAGCCGTTCGGAAGCGCAGGGCGTATATCAACGTTGCGCGGGGGTTCGCGAATCCGGAGGGGCTCCCGCGGGAGCGGGGGCGGGAGGCGCGACTTTCATCCATGGACGATGATAGAAATCGCGGCGCGGACGCCGGACGGGCCCGGTCGCGGCGGGGATTCGCCTCGCGGGCAACGCTTAAATAGAGAACTCAGTTACGCGGTTCAAATTCCGGGGACAACGCGCCCGGTCGGAGAGGGTTCCCGTGGAAGAGTCGCTGGTGAGCATCGAATTCCTGAAGAGCTCGAACCGATACATCGCCCGGATCCAGAGCGACATCGGCGGGATGCGGGAGTACACCAGCAACTCGTTCGAGGAGGTCCTCGAGCAGGTCGTCATCGACCTCCAGGAAGAGGCCGAGTCGTACGAGTGATCACTCGCCCCGGAACCCGGGCTTCCGCTTCTCGAGGAACGCCCGCATCCCCTCCGTCTTGTCCGCGGTCGCGCCGACGAGGCCGAACGCCTCCGTCTCGAACGCGAGGCCCGCACTCAGGGACGTCTCGAGGGCCTGGTGGATCGCGGCCTTCGCGAGGGCGACCGCGCGCGGGCCCTTGGAGAGGATCCGGCGGGCCACCGTCCTCGCCTCCTCCATGAGCGTGTCGTGGGGCACGGCCCGGTTCACGAGGCCGATCCGCTCCGCGGTCGCCGCGTCGATCGGCTCGCCCGCGAGGACGAGCTCGGAGGCCCAGCCCGCCCCGACGAGGCGGGTGAGCCGCTGCGTCCCGCCGAACCCGGGGATGATCCCGAGGTTCACCTCCGGCTGTCCGAGCCGCGCCCGGTCCGACGCGAGGCGGAGGTCGCACGCGAGGGCGATCTCGCACCCGCCCCCGAGCGCGTAGCCGTTGATCGCGGCGATCACGGGCTGCGGGATCGTCTCGATCGCCTCCCCGAGGCGGTGGCCCGCCTGGGAGAACCGCCGCATCTCGAGCCCGCCCTTGTCCACCATCTCCGCGATGTCCGCGCCCGCCACGAAGGCCTTCTCGCCCGCCCCCGTGAGGATCACGCACCCGACGTCCTTCCGCGCCCCGATCTCCCGGAACGCCCGCGTGAGCTGTTCGATCAGCGCGGAGTTCAGGGCGTTCACCGGTGGGCGGTCGATCGTGACGACCGCGAGACGGTCGTCGACCTCGATGCGGACGAAGGGCATGGGCTCACGGCCCCTGCGTGTAGTCGTACACGCCGCGGCCCGACTTCTTCCCGAGGCGGCCCGCGCGGACGTACTTCCGCAGGAGGGGCGAGGGCCGGAACTTCGCGTCCCCCGTCTCCCGGAACAGGACCTCCATCACGTCGAGCCCGATGTCGAGGCCCGTGTAGTCCGCGAGCTCGAACGGACCCATCGGCATGTTCGTCCCGAGCTTCATCGCCTTGTCGATGTCCTCCGGGCTCGCGACGCCCTCCATCAGGAGGTTGAACGCCTCGTTCATCATCGGGACGAGCAGCCGGTTCACGACGAAGCCCGGGGACTCCTTCACCTCGACGGGTTCCTTGCCGAGCCTCTGGGAGAACGCCCTCGCGAACGCGGTCGTCGCGTCGCTCGTCTCCGAGCCGCGGATCACCTCGATCAGCTTCATCACCGGGGCGGGGTTGAAGAAGTGCATCCCGATCACGCGGTCCGGCCGCTTCGTCGCGCCCGCCATCTCCGTGATGCTCAGGGAGGACGTGTTGCTCGCGAACACGACGTCGGGCGGGCACGCCGCATCGAGCTCCGCGAACAGCGCCCGCTTCACGTCCATCTTCTCGAAGATCGCCTCGATCACGACCTGGGCCCCCGCCGCCGCCTCCCGGAGGTCCGTCGTCCCGCGGATGTTCCCGAGGATCGCGTCCATGTCGGCCTGGGCCATCTTGCCCTTCTCGACCCGCTTCGCGAGCGGGTCCCGGATTCGGCGGAACCCGGCGTCCACGAACCGCTGCTCGATGTCCCGCATCGCGACCTGGAGGCCCGCCTGGGAGCACACCTGCGCAATGCCCGCCCCCATCGAGCCCGCCCCGATGACGGCGACCTTCTTCACCTGCTCGACCTGCATCCTCGTCCCCCGTCGGCGGGCGGGAATCGGGCCCGTTCCATATAGCTTGCGGGCGGGTGCTCCGGGTGGAATGGCTGCGGCATAGGTTAAGAGGGGACGGATGCCATGCGGGGCGAAGGGATGACATGCACTCGCCCCGCCTCCTGAGAGGCCTTGCGACCCTCGTGGCCCTCGTGTTCGTCGCGACCGTCTTCGTCGTCCTCGCCCCCACCGCCCGCGCCGCGGCGAACGCGCCCCGGTGGTCCGCGGGGGACTCCTGGGTCTACGCGGACCAGAACGGGAACCCCGTCCGCGTGGACGTGATCGGGAAGGACCCGGTCTCCGGGGTCGACACGTTCCGCGTCGACGAGGCCGTGACGATCGGCTCGCTGACCGTCACGACGCACTACTGGATCCGGGACACCGACATCGGGACCGCGAAGAGCTCGGTCCTCGTCGGCACGAGTCCCTGGAACAACACGTACAACCCGCCGTGGTCCGCGGCGGACTTCCCGCTCTCCGCCACGAAGACCTGGACGAAGACGTCGGAGAGGCAGTTCACGGTGGGGGGCACGACGATCACCACCGGGACCTTCCCGTACTCCGGGACCGTGGATGCGGAGTTCGACGTCACGCTCGCGGCGGGCACGTTCCACGCGTTCGTGATCCGGAGCCCCACGCCGTTGGGGTACACGAAGTTCTACTACTCCGAGACCGCGGGGTACTGGGTGAAGATCGAGTACTTCAACAACAACGACGTGAAGACCGGCGAG
>DATBXC010000125.1:0-9837 GCA_036514455.1 Thermoplasmata archaeon
TGCACGGACCGAGGGTTCTCCTGGGTCGCGACGAGAATGCGCTCCGCGTACTCGTCCGTCAGGAGACGAGAAATGTCCTTCTCCCTCATCTATGCGCGCGATTTTTCCGTGATATTAAGTGCCTTCCGACCCGGTTATCAGGACTGAGATTCAATCACACGATGGGGGTGAGCACCGCCCTCGGCCGGCCGTCCGCGAAGGAGAACGAGAGGTTGTGGAGCTCCGTGTGCGGCTTCTCTCCATAGAGGACGATCGATCCGTCCAGGTTCTCGACCTTCACGTGCTGCGACGCCATGCTCGCGATCTTCTGCGCGGAGCTCGTGAGCGGCGTCGTGATCCCGACGAACACGTCCCGCTGGTGGCGCACGGCCGAGATGTGGCCCGTGAGCTGCTCGAGGACGCCATCCCCGTACACGCTCTCGAGCGTGTCGAACGAAAGGAGGGAGAGGAACGGGTGCTGCGCCTTCGGCAGGTGGTACTCGACGTTGGACCACTTCAGGTCCGTGTCGACGTTGCTCCCCTCCATGTGGAGGGCGCCCTTCGGGACCTCCATCCCGCCCAAGGACGTCGTCTCGAAGACCCGCACGAACGTGTCGAACCCGCCCGCGTCGAGGTGCGGGGCCACGATCTCCCGAAGGAGGTCCAAGCTGCCCTTGCGCGGCGGGACGTGCGCGACGCCGCGGCCCATCGCCGCGAAGTTGCAGACCATCGCGAGCCGGAGGTTGTTGATGTACTCGGACGGCACGTTCGGCGCGAACTCGATTGACATGACCCGCGCGCGCTGGAGGCCGCCAATCAGCGCGTCGAGGTCCGCGTTCCCCGAGCTCACGGAATCCTTCGATATGTCCGGGATCGGGGCCCAGCGGCCCGCGGTGCCGATCTTCTCGGCGGGCCACAGCCCGAACGCGCGGAGGCGCGCGCCGTCGAGGGTGTACAGGAACTTGTGCTGGCGGACCCCAGTCCCCCGCAGCTTCTCGATCGTCATGACCCGGAGCCGGCGGCCCGCGTACTCGCGGTGCTGGAACAGGATCACGCCGTCGCCCAGGTAGTCGAGCCTCGTCTCCCCGCTGTCCTCGAGGACGAACAGGACGTTCGCCTGCGCGTTCTCGACGAGGTCCTTCTGGAGCGTGTTGATGAGCTTGGACGCGTGGATCCCGTACCGCTCCGCGAGCGCGTTGATGCTGTCGATCAGGACGAGGGTCTTCTGGGGCAGGTTCTTCTCCACGGCGTCGTACGCCATGTCGATCTCCGGGAGGTCGCTCCCGAGGTCGAAGACGATGGAGCCCTCCGAGACCTGGCCCTCGCCGTGCTTCGCGTACGTCTCGTCGCCCTCGCCCTCCTCGCCCATCTCGATCTTGCCCTCGAGCTTCTCGAGCTCCGTGCGGTCCAGGCGTTTCTTCGGCGGCTCGGGGGGCTTCTTCTCGCCGCGCACGCGGACCTCGACGGAGATGTCCGTCGCGCCCTCCTTGTGGACGGGCTGCTCGTCGACGGTCTTCGAGAAGTGCCGGCCCGCGATCTCCGTCGCGGCCTGCCTCATCCGGTCCCGCAGCCACGGGAACTGGTTGTACAGGGACTCGTCCGAGACCCGGGTGCTCATGTAGAAGCTGGTGCTGATTCCGCCGAGCTCCTCCGTCAGCTGCAGCGCGAACGTCGTCTTCCCGGTGCCCGCGGAGCCCTTCACGATCAGGGAGTGGCCTCCGGCGTTGCGGAAGAACTGAAGGATGTCCGCCGGGATTCCTGGTCTCATCGCCAACGACCCGCCTCCGGTCTGATGAATCCGCCTCCCGTTGTAATACTTTTCCTCCGCTTATCACCGCCGAGAGGGCGGGGCCCTGCGGGACGCGGCCTCCCCATCATGAGCGGGATGGGTCTATAAGCCCCGCCGCGTTCCGAGGCCCGTGCGGAACGCCGAGGTCGCCGCCCTCCTGTACGAGATCGCGGACCTCCTCGAAATGAAGGGGGAGGACCGGTTCCGCCCGATCGCATACCGGCGCGCGGCCCGCGAGATCGAGGCGCTCCCGGAGGACGTAGAGAAGCTCTGGCGGCAGGGCGGCGTCGCCCGCCTCCGGCAGGTCCCGGGCGTGGGGGAGGCGATCGCGGAGAAGATCGACCAGTACCTCCGGGAGGGGCGGATCTCGGCGCTCGAGGATCTGCGGACGCAGTTCCCCCGGGGGCTCGTGGAGGTGATGCGGCTCCGCGGGCTCGGACCGAAGCGCGCGAGCATCCTGTGGCAGAAGCTCGGGATCACGGACATCGGCGACCTCAAGCGCGCGGCGGAGACCCGCCAGATCCGGAGGCTGAGGGGGTTCGGGGAGAAGACGGAGCAGGGGATCCTGGACGCAATCAAGCTCCACGAGGAGGGCCAGTCGCGGACCCTCCTGGCCGTCGCGTTCCCCCTGGCGGAGGAGATCGTCGCGTACCTCCACGACCACGCGCCGATCGAGAGGGCGGCGGTGGCGGGCAGCCTGCGGAGGATGCGCGAGACGGTCGGGGACCTCGACATCCTCGTGACCTCCGCGGACCCGCCCGCCGCGATCCGCGCGTTCACGGGGATGCCCCGCGTGAAGGAGGTCGTCCTGGCGGGCGGGACGAAGGCGACCGTGATCCTCGACGCGCGGATCCAGGCCGACGTCCGGGTGCTCGAGCCCGGGAGCTGGGGTGCGGGCCTCCAGTACTTCACGGGGAACAAGGACCACAACATCCACCTCCGGAGCATGGCGATCGAGCGCGGGTGGAAGCTCGACGAGTACGGGGTCTTCGAGGGGGACCGGAAGATCGCGGGCGAGACGGAGGAGGGCGTCTACGCGGCCTTCGGCCTGCCGTGGATCCCGCCCGAGCTCCGGGAGGAGAACGGGGAGCTCGAGGCCGCCGCGAAGGGCGCGCTCCCCCGCCTCGTGGAGCCGAAGGACGTCCGCGGGGACTTCCACGTGCACACGAACGCGACGGACGGCGTCGACGACCTCGAGGCGATGGCCCGGGCCGCGCTCGAGAGGGGCTACGAGTACGTCGGGATCTCGGACCACTCCCCGTCCCTCGTCGTGGCGAGCGGGCTCGACCCGGAGGCCCTCCGGATGCACCGCGCCCGGATCCGGGCCCTGAACAAGGAGCTCGGGGGCGCGATCACGCTCCTCGCGGGGACGGAGTGCGACATCCTCGATGGCGGGGTCCTCGACTACCCGGACGACGTGCTGAGGGAGCTCGACTTCACGATTGCGTCCGTCCACTCGAAGTTCACGCTCCCTGCGGAGGAGCAGACGGAGCGGGTCGTGCGGGCGATTGAGAACCCGTACGTCAACATCTACGCGCACCCCACGACGCGGCTCATCGGGAGCCGCGACCCGATCGCAATCGACCTCGGGCCGGTGATGGACGCGGCGGCGCGCACCGGCACCGCCCTCGAGGTGAACGCGTATCCGAACCGGATGGACCTGAACGGGGCGCAGGCGCGGCTCGCGAAGGAGAGGGGGTGCCTCCTGGCGATCGACACGGACAGCCACGCCCGGGGCCAGCTCGACTTCATGCGGTTCGGCGTCGGCACGGCGCGGCGGGGGTGGCTCGGGCCCGACGACGTCGTCAACTGCTGGCCCCTCGACCGCGTCCGCGCGTTCTTCCGGTAGGCCCCTCCGAGGCCCGGAACGAGGCGGCCACGACCTCGCGGTCGTTCTCGTAGTGCAGGAGGCGTAGGGCCTCGGTGCGGGTGCACCAGCGCGCGTCGTCGAAGCCGGGCTCGAGGGCGAGCCGGCCCCCGGTCCGCTCCGCGAGGAAGTACACGACCCGCTTGTCCACGTTCATGTCGTCCTCCGGCGAGTAGAAGCCGTACCGCACCTCCGCGAGGGGCGCGACGATCCGGACCTCGAGGCCCGTCTCCTCCCGCACTTCCCGCACCGCGGCCGCGCGCTCCGTCTCCCCCGGCTCCAGGGTGCCCTTCGGGAGGCACCACACGCCCTCGTCCGCCCGCCGGAGGAGCAGGACGCGCCCCTCCGCGTTCAGGATCGCGCACCCGCTCGAGACCGCAGGGCGGGTGGGCTTCGAGGGCCGGGGCCGGCCGCTCCGGATCCGCGCGGGGGCGCGCGCGGCCCGCGAGGCGCGACCCAGGTCTTTCGCAATCGTGGCCACGAGGCCACGGTTGTACAGCGCCGCCGCGGGATGGTACGTCGCGATCACGGGGACCTCGCCATGGAGGAGGCGGCGCCGTCGCCGAGCGGCGGGCAGGTCCATCCCCGCCCCGAGGAGCGCCTTCAGTGCGGTGTCCCCGAGGGTGACGATCGCCCCCGGCCGCACCGCGTCGAGCTGCGCGAGCAGGTACGGCCGGCACGCGGCGACCTCGTCCGCCCGGGGCTTCCGGTTGTCCGGCGGGCGGCACTTCACCGCGTTCGTCACGAAGGCCTCACCCCGGGCGATCCCCGCCTTCGCGAGGGCCGCGTCGAGGATCCGGCCCGCGGTGCCGACGAAGGGGAGGCCCTTCTCGTCCTCGTTCCGCCCGGGCCCCTCGCCGACGAGGAACAGGGTCGCCCGCTCTGGGCCCTCCCCCGGGACAGCGCGGGTCCGGCCCTCGTGGAGCCGGCACAGGGTGCACCCGCGGATGCGGGCGGCGAGGTCCGCGAGGCTCTCCGCCATCGCCCGTCCAACCGTCCGCGGCTAGAAGAACTCTACCCCTTCAGCTCCGCCCGCCGCAACGTGAGGGAGCGGATCTTGGGCTGGAGCTTGTCGATCTTGCGGGTGTACTTCACCTTGATCTTTTCGAACCGCCTCTGGGCCCGGTCCCGGTCCACGGTCGCCTCGCGCATCTCCTCCTGGGCGCCCTTGATCCAGTGGCGGTACGAGGACTCGATCGCTCGCAACCGCCGAAGCTTGTGGTCGACTCGATCGAGAGAGGTCGTGGGCGTCACCTCCGCCCCCGGAGAGGGATCCTCCTCCGCCCCACCGGCTCAATAGCTGGGAACGGGCTTCCCTCTCTTTAGCGTTGCGTCGAGCACGCCGTTCCGGAACGTGAACTCGAGGGAGCCCGGGTCGACGTCCAGGGGCAGGTCGACGGTCGTGTAGTACCGGCGCTCCCCATCCCCCTCGATCACGAGGCGCCGGCCCTCCGCGCGCACGTTCACCTCGCCGTCCCCCGCCCCCGGCATCTCCGCGGTGATGAACATCGCGGCGGGCGTGAGGGCCACGTCGACGAGCGGGTCGCGGCTCCGGATCTCCTGGCCCTCGACGGCCTGGAACGTCCCGTCGCCCCGCGCCTCGCGGTTCCGCATCGTGAACCCGTACACGAAGGGCTCGCGGAACACGCCGAGCTTCCCCTCGAAGGCGTCCTTGAGCATCCGGTTGATCGTCTTCCGCATGTCCTCGAAGTCGTCCTCGACGGTCATCTCGGATACCCCTCGACCACCCTCGCCTCCCGTGCGCGGGGACGCGGGCGGCTGAAACCCGCGGAAGAAATTGCCGCGGGCCGTCTTATAGTTTCTGGAAGGCTCGATTGTGTCCCCCGCATCGGCGCGCACGACGGCGAAAAGTGGCGGCGTGGCGGGGACGGCTTCACTGGTTTCTCGGGGTCTAGGAACGCGGGCGCGCGATAAGAACGTTGTGCCGAATCCACGTGGGGGAGCGGTCACGCGGCGCCCGGGGTCTCCGGTGCGGGCGGTGCGGCGGGCTTCGCGGGAACGGCGGCGGGCTTCTCCCCCGCCGTCCGCGGGTTCGGGCGGCGCTCTCGCACCTGGAGGACCCGGTCGACGAGCATCGAGAGGCGCGGGATCCCGACGTACTCGAGCCGCCCGTCGATCACGATCGCGGGCCCGAACTTCACCTTGTGCCCCGCCATGGCGTCCCGGCTCGCGGGGCCCTCGAGCACCCGGACGGTGACGTCCGGGAGGCGCTTCTTCAGCTTCTCGGAGACGGACCGGACCCGCTCCGTGCCCTGGCCTTGGACCGATGTGAGGAAGAGGACTTCCGTCACGGGAGGACGCTCGGGCCGCCGAACCGCGCCGCCGCCATAAGGTTTGCGGGCGGTCGCGGCGGGACGCGCGGCGACCTTCATCGCGCAGGGACAATAAATATACGCGGCCCCCATCCCGCGCCGCCGATGTGGCTCCTGGTCGCGTCCGCGCCGGACGAGGCGAGCGTGGGTCAGCGGGACGCGCTGCTCCGGCTCGGGGACTGGGAGGAGGCGGGCCGGTTCGGACCGGGACCTGCGCTGCGGCGCGGCGACCTGTGGCTCGTCACGATCCCGGACCTCCACCTCACCCACGACCACGTCGACCGCGAGGCGGAGGCCGCCCTGGGGCGCAGGCCGGACATCGTCGTGTTCCTCTCGAAGCACCGGAGCGAGAGCCGGACCCCGAGCCTCACCGTCCATCCCCTCGGGAACCCGGGGGCCGCGGACTACGGCGGGCGCCCGGGCACGCTCGTCCCCGCGGCCCCCCACGCGATGACCGCGGCCCTGCGCGCCGTGCGGCGCGAGGCCGCGGGGCTCGGCTACGCGGTCACGTTCGAGGCGACCCACCACGGGCCCTACCTGGAGACGCCCGCGTTCTTCATCGAGGCGGGGAGCACGGAGGCGGAGTGGCGGGACCCCCGCGCGGCGGAGGCGCTGATGCGGGCCCTCATCGACCTGCGGCCCGCCACGGGGCCCGTGGCGATCGGGGTCGGAGGCGGGCACTACGTCCCCCGCCTCACGGACCTCGCCCTCGCGCGGGACGTCGCGTTCGGCCACCTCGTGTCGGGCCACGCGGTCCCCCACCTCGACGACGGGATGGTCGAGCAGCTCGTCGCCCGGACGCCCGGGGCGAGCCTCGTGTACTTCCACCGGAAGGGGATCGAGAAGGGGGCGCTCCGCCGGCTCGAGGATGTGTTCCCCGCCCACGGCCTTCGGATCGTCCGCGAGGAGGACCTCGAGCTCCTGTCCCCCCGGGCCCCTCCCGTGAAGCAAAGTTATTAACGCCGGGTCGGATACGAGGCGGCCGGGAGGGTTCCCCCTGCTGCGGGAATGCCGTTCTCACGGGTACTACCGAGGCGACGAGCTGTGCCCCATGTGCGGGGACCAGACGCACTTCCTGCTCAAGGACGAGGAGGTCGAGTCCGTGGGCCGCACGATGGCGGGCGTCCTCCGCCACTTCCCCGAGCGGTACGGGCTCGAGATGGACGCGAACGGCTGGGTCGACCTGCAGGACTTCATCACCGCTCTCCAGACCCGGAACCGGCGGTTCCGGTTCCTGAAGACGAACCACATCCTCGGCCTGATCCAGACGGACCCGAAGGGCCGGTACGAGTTCCGGGACGGGAAGATCCGGGCCACGTACGGGCACAGCCTCGACGTGGACCTCGACCTGCCGACGGAGAACATTCCCGACGTCCTGTTCTACCCGACGAGCGAGGAGGAGCTGAACGTGGTCCTGCAAGCGGGCCTGCGGCCCTCGGATCGCAAGATGGTCCACCTGAGCGGGACGTTCGGCGCGGCCCTCGAGGCGGGCCGGGTGCGGATCCAAGTCCCCGTGATCCTGGAGATCGACGTGAAGTCCGCGCGGGCCTCGGGGGTCGTGATCAAGAAGGCGGGGAAGACCGTCTACCTCACGGCCGAGGTGCCCCCGGTATTCCTTCGGCGGTCCGAGCGGGCGGAGGAGGAGCTATCCCCGGAGGAAGGCCCCCCCGCGTGAATTTTATTCGGCCCTGATTTTTAAACCCCCTATACTTTTATAGCGGGGAGGCGATACGCCGCCCGAGTCAGGAGGACGATGGGTATGCCCACGGGTTTGGACCTGATCGGCAGCAACTCGGCCCTGCAGGAGCACTGGATCAAGCGCGTCGTGGC
Organism: Thermoplasmata archaeon; assembly: GCA_036514455.1. Lineage (GTDB taxonomy): Archaea > Thermoplasmatota > Thermoplasmata > RBG-16-68-12 > RBG-16-68-12 > EA-19. Next base: position 7,799 of record DATBXC010000125.1, read on the forward strand.
GATCTTCATCGACGCCCTGCTCCTCGGCATCGTCCTGTTCGTCCTGAGCATCCCGTTCGCGATCTTCAACTGGGGATGGGTCGCGTGGCCCTTCTTCTGGGGGGTCCTGTTCATCCTGTACAGCACCCTCCTCGAGGCGACCTCCGGCGGGGCGACGATCGGCAAGAAGGTGATGAACCTCAAGGTCGTCGCGATCGACGGGCCGATGAACGTGGAGAAGGCCCTGATCCGGAACCTGTCCAAGATCCACGTCGTCTTCGTCCTCTTCGACTGGATCCTCGGGATCGTGACCCAGGGGGACCCGCGGCAGCGGTACCTGGACCGGATCGCCCGGACGACGGTGACGCGGGTCGACGCGAACGCGTACATCGAGGAGCAGTTCCGCCAGATGCAGTACATCCCGCCCCACCCGACCCCGCCGCCCGCGGGGGCGTGGGGACAGCCCGCGCCCGCCCAGCCCCAGCCGTCGACGCAGGCCACGATGACGCCGCAGGGGACGCCCCAGCAGGCACCCGCGGCGGGCGGATGGCCCGGACAGGCCCCGCAGGCGCCTGGCGGCGGGTGGCCCCAGCACCGGTGGGACGAATCGGGCCAGCTGGTGCCCCAGATGAAGTTCTGCACCGCATGCGGCGGGCAGCTCGTCCAGCGCGGTGACGGGAAGCTCACCTGCGTCCGCTGCGGCGCGATCTACTGAACCCCGAGTGTGAAGAACGCGAGGTTCACCGCGACCATCACGAAGTACAACCCGATCAGCGCGAGCCCCGCGCGGCGGGAGAGCCGCCAGCCCCCGAGCATGAACGCGAGGAGGAGGAAGCTCCCCGCGACGAGCGCGCCGAGGGCGGGGGCCATGAGGGTCGTCGAGTACGCCGTGGGGCGGAGCATCCCCATCAGGCCCAGGGTGAGGAGGGCGGTCACGACGCACGCCCCCAGCCCCTCCCCGAGCGCGAGGTCCGAGTAGCCCTTCCGGGTCGCGTGGTACGCGGCGGCGATGTCCGGCAGGGACGTGCCCAGGGCGACCACGGTGATCCCGACGACCCACTCGCTCACGCCGGAGGTCTGGGCGAGCTGGATCGCGCCCAGGACGATGAACTGGGCCCCCATCACCGCCCACGAGATCCCGAAGAGCAACCAGGGCAGGCCCGCCCGGATCTCGACCTTCCGGCCGAAGACCCAGCCCGTCATCTCAAGCTCGATCTTCATCTCCCTGAGCTCCGCGTCGATCTCGGAGGGCTGCACCCGCTTCTGGGCGATCAGCAGGTTCACCGTGTACGGCACGAAGAGGGCCGCGAGGGCGAGCCCGTCGAGCGCGCTCAGGGTCCCGTCGAGGAGCAGCGCGGCCGCGACCACGCTGACGGTCGCGAGGAAAACGGCGTCCCGGAGCACGATTTCCCGCGTGGAACGGATCGGCACGATCACGGCGGACAGGCCGATCACGAACGCGAGGGTCACGACGTTCGAGGCGAGCGCGTTGCCGAGGGCGATCCCGGGGCTCCCCTCCTCGAGCGCGAGGCCGCTCACGAGGACCTCGGGGATCGCGGCAAGGGTGGACACGAGGAGGGCCCCGACGACGAACCGGCTGCGGCCCAGGCGCGTCGCGATGCCCACGGCGTTGTCCGTGAGGAACTTTGCCCCCTGGTTGAGCACGACGAACCCGACGGCGATGAGGCCGACGGGGAGCACCATGAGGACGTCGAGGGCCACGGCCCGGATCCCTTCTGACGGGGACGCGGATAAGCTCCTCGGATATTAAGGTTCAGAACGGGCTATGTCACGATCTCGTCGAGGCGGCCCTCATTTGCCGCCCGCTTGATCTCGACCGCGACCCGGCGGCCCGTGCTCATCGGCCGGCGCCACAGGGAGTTCCCGTACGGATGGCCGACGGACATGTGGATGTTCGTCCCGCCGCCGATGCGGGGCGCGACGTCGTAGATGTAGAAGTCCTCCTCCTTGTCCACGCACGTCTGGAGGGTGAAGGGGCCGACGATTCCAGGCGGGTAGTGCTCCTGCGTGGCCCGCACGTACCGCTCCGCGATCCCAAA
>DATBXC010000126.1:0-2744 GCA_036514455.1 Thermoplasmata archaeon
CCTGGACCTCGGCGGGACGGACGACCCGGAGAAGGTGAAGCAGGCGTTCGAGATCCTCCTCAAGGCGAGGCCGTCCGTGATCCTGCTGAACATCTTCGGCGGCATCACGAAGGCGGACACCGTCGCCACGGGCGTGAAGGAAGCGCTCAAGGAGATGAACATCAAGGTCCCGATCGTCGCCCGCATCAAGGGCGTGAACGAGGACCGGGCGCGGGAGATCCTCCGGGGCATCGGCCACCCCGCGGACACGATGGAGGAGGCCGCGGAGCTTGCGGTCAAGGTCAAGGCGGGAGGCGCCTGAGATGGCGGTGCTCCTCGACGCGAAGACGAAGCTCCTCGTCCAGGGCATCACGGGCCACCAGGGCCAGTTCCACACCCGCGCGATGCTCGACTATGGCACGAAGGTCGTGGCGGGGACGAGCCCGGGCAAGGGCGGGACCACTGTGGAGGGCGTCCCCGTGTTCGACTCGTGCTTCGAGGCCGTGGACGCGACGGGCGCGAACACGTCCATCGTGTTCGTCCCCGCGCCGTACGCGAAGGATGCCGCGATCGAGGCGATCGAGGCGGGCATCGAAACCCTCGTGATCATCACGGAGCGGATCCCGTTCCACGACTGCCTGGACATCGTGCCGTACGCGCGGGCGAAGGGCTGCCGCGTGATCGGGCCGAACTGCCCGGGCCTCATCTCCCCGGGGAAGGCGAAGGCGGGGATCATGCCAAGCCACATCTTCCGACCCGGGGACGTGGGCGTCATCTCCCGCAGCGGCACGCTGACGTACGAGATCGTGAACGCGATCACGCAGGCGGGCTTCGGGCAGTCCACGTGCCTCGGGATCGGCGGGGACCCCGTGATCGGGACGAGCATGCCGGAGGCCCTCGAGCTGCTCGCGAAGGACCCCGAGACGAAGAGAATCGTCGTCGTCGGGGAGATTGGCGGGACCACGGAGGAGGAGACCGCGAAGCGCGCGAAGCGGATTCGGAAGCCCGTCTTCGCGTACGTGGCGGGCCGGACCGCCCCGCCCGGGAAGCGGATGGGGCACGCGGGCGCAATCATCTCCCGCGGCATGGGCACCGCTGAGAGCAAGATCAAAGCCTTCGAGGCGGCGGGCGTGCCCGTCGCTGCCTATCCTGTCGAGATCGCAAAGCTGCTGCACGATAACGATTAATATGGACACAAAACGATAATTATCGCGTGGCCTCAAGGCCCCTACGGGGCCTTGGCCCTGATTCTCATCGGCAAAGCGTTAAGTAAACGTGGCTAATGTTGCGGGCTCCGTGCGGAAGCTCATCGTCACGGAGAAGTTCAACACCGCAATCCGCATCGCGGTCATCCTCTCCGGCGGCAAGCCGAAGCGGACGAACCTCCACCGGGTCTCCACCTTCGCGTTCACCAAGGACGGCGACGACTACACCGTCGTCGGCCTCCGAGGCCACATCCTCAACCTCGACTACCCGGACGAATTCAACGACTGGTCCGCCGTCGACCTGAAGCGGCTCGTCTGGGCGGAGCCGATCAAGAGGGTCACGGAGCCCGGCATCGTGGACGTCCTCTCGGAGGTCGGAAGGGGCGTGGACGGGGTGATCGTCGCCACGGACTTCGATCGCGAGGGCGAGCTCATCGGCACGGAGGCCCTCGAGATCATCCGCAAGGTCAACCCGAACGTCGCCGTGAAGCGGGCCCGGTACTCCTCTCTCACGAAGGCGGAGATCGAGGACTCCTTCGCGAACCTCGTCGAAGTCGACGTGCCCCTCGCGGAGTCCGCAGAGTCCCGCCAGGTCGTCGACCTCGCGTGGGGCGCGACCCTCACGCGGTTCATCTCCCTCGCCGCGAACCAGCGCGGGAAGGACTTCCTCTCCGTGGGCCGGGTCCAGAGCCCGACCCTCGCCCTGGTCGTGAACCGCGAGAAGGAGATCGAGGACTTCACCCCGCAGGACTTCTGGACTGTCACCGCGACGTTCGACAAGGCGGGCGTCGCGTTCGACGCGACCCACGAGAAGGGCCGCTTCTGGGTCCAGCGGGAGGCGGAGGCCGTCCAGCGGCGGGCCCTCGCCTCGAAGGCGGGCAAGGTCCTCGAGTACATCAAGAACGAGCGGGAGGAGTGGCCGCCGATCCCCTTCAACACGACTACGTTCGTCGCGGAGGCGAACCGCCTCGGGTTCGGCGCGGCCCACGCGATGAAGATCGCGGAGGACCTGTACCAGAGCGGGTGGATCAGCTACCCGCGCACGGACAACACCGTGTACCCGCCCACGCTCTCCCTGAAGGGCGTCCTCCAGAAGCTCCAGGATTCCGACCTCGGCGCGGAGGCGAAGGAGCTCCTCGCGCAGGAGAAGATCCGCGCCCGCCGCGGCCCCACGCAGACGACGGACCACCCGCCGATCTACCCGACGGGCGGGGCGAAGAAGGCGGACCTGAAGCGCCAGGACCACTGGCGGATCTACGAGCTCGTCGCCCGCCGGTTCCTCGCGACCGTCGCGCCGAACTGCATCACGGAGGTGTCCGAGGCGAAGCTCGACGCGGGCGGGGAGGCGTTCCACGCGGACGGCTACGTCGTGCGGGACCCGGGCTGGCGGAAATACTACCCGTACTGGACCGTGCGGGAGTCCACGCTGCCCGCCCTCGACGTCGGCGAGTCTACCCCCATCAAGGACGTCGCGGTCCGCAAGGACCAGACCCAGCCCCTGTCCCGCTACTCCCAGGGCTCCCTGATCCAGGAGATGGAGCGGCTCGGGCTCGGGACGAA
>DATBXC010000127.1:0-2308 GCA_036514455.1 Thermoplasmata archaeon
TCCGGCCGGACATCGTGAACGTCACCCGCTTCTCCGCCCGCGCGGGCACCCCTGCCGCTACCATGGCGGGCCAGGTCGTCGGATGGCGGGCGAAGGAGCGCTCCCGCCGCCTCTCCCGCCTCCGGTTCCGGATCGCGCGGGAGATCCACGCGGGCTACGTGGGACGGACCCTGGACGTCCTGACGACGGAACCAGGGAAGGCGGGGACGACCCTGGGCCGCACGGATTCGTACAAGCAGGTCGTCCTCCCCTCCGAGGAGCCGATCGGCGACTGGCGCACCGCGCGGATCGTCGAGGGGCGCGAGGCGGACCTCGTCGGAGAGTTGATTTAGCGGGCCACGCTTGCGGCCCGGGCGAGGGGATGGACGGGTGAAGTGTCCCAGGTGCATGAAGCCCATCGGACCCGACGACAAGGTCTGCCCCTCGTGCAACGCGATCCTCGTCGTGGAGCGGAAGCCCACCCGTCCGGACGACGAGAAGGGATGGGCCCTCCGCCACCTCGCGAGCATCATGGGCCGGGCGGGGTGCGCGATCCTGATCGCGCAGAACATCCTCGTCCTAATCGGCGTCGGCGCCGTCTCGCGGGACGGGATCGCCTTCCTGCAGGGGACGAACCCGACCCCCGACCTGGGCCCGATGACCGGGCTCATCTACGTCGGCGGGACCTTGGACCTCGTGGGCCTCGGGCTCGTCGCCGCGGCCCTCGTCTTCCTCGGGGCGGGCGCGATGCTCCTCCGGCGGAAGGACCCCTTCACGGAGGAGGAGGTCCTCATCCCGCCGCAGACCGCCGCCCTCCCGATCGCGGCGGGCCTCCTCGTGTACGTGTGGTTGCTCTGCACGGCGGTGTGGAGGGTCGCGTGGCCCGCCTCCGCGGGTCGGAACGCGGCGCAGCTGTTCGCGGACTTCGCGGCGACCGGCGTGATGCCCATCGCCCCGAACGCGGTAGGGGAGATGATGGCGCTGTGGGTCATCGGCGCCGTGTGCCTGGTGGCCGCCGCCGTCCTCCTGCGGCTGTTCGTGCGGCGGCTGCCGACGAAGACGTACTCACCCCGCCCCATGAAGCCGTCCTCCTGGCTCGACTACGCGGTATTCAACTTGGCCATCGTCGCAATCGCCGCTCTGTTCCCCGCCGGCATCGCGTCGTACGCGGGGCTGAAGATCGTGTTCCTGTCCGCGCTCGCGATCAAGCTCATCGTCCTCTCCCTCGTGGGCGCGTTCGCGTACTGGTCCCTCCTGGGGCGGTTCGACGCCTTCGGGAAAATCTCCCTCCTCGTCCCGGTGATGAAGGCGATCCCGCAGGAGGTCTCGACGGTACAGACCGTCGTCCAGGCGGAGGTCCAGAAGACCGCGCCCCCGGAGCCGAGCGGGGCCCTCCCGCCGCCCACGGAGGACGACATGGCGGGGATCGAGCGCGTGAAGTGAGGCGGCCCTCGAATCCTTTAAGGGCGGCGGGCCTTTGGGCAGTCCCAGCCCCGTGGGGTAGCGGTCAAGCCTGCGAGCCTTTGGAGCTTGCGACGCCAGTTCGAATCTGGCCGGGGCTATCCCTCTCGCCGCCTCGCCCGCTGCCCGAGCCACGCGACGATCCACACGAACAGGATGATCCACAGAAGGAGGGACAGCGGCAGGAGCGCGAGGATCTCGTAGGATCCCGTGAGGAGGGACGCGAACACCGCGGCCCCGAGGATCGCGATGAACCCGAAGACGAGCACGAGGACGACCGCGCGGCGGCTGAACCGCAGCTCCATCCGCACCCGCCATGGCCCGAGACCTCTTAACCCGATGGCCCGATGGTGGGGCGTGCGCGTCACCTGCCGCCTCGAACTCGGCTACAAGACGAAGCGGGACGCGGAGACCGTCGCCCGGTCGATCCGGGTGGACGACGACGCGTACATCGCCACGAGGGTGGCGGGCCGCACGCTGGTCGCCGAGGCCGGCGCGGAGTCCTTCCGAAGCCTGCTCCACACCCTCGAAGACTACCTCGCCTGTGTCGCGGTCGCGGAGAAGCTCCTACGCGGGTAGCCCTTCCCGCACCTTCGCGGCGAGGCCCCGCTTGAACGCGAGCATCTCCTCCCGGTTGAGGAGGGCCTGGCCCACCGCCACGAGGCGGTCCTGCGGGTCCACGACGAGGACCTCGTCCCCCGGACGCATCTCGGGGTCCGCGTCCACCACGAACTTCGCGAACACGTTCTTCCCCGCCCGGTTGAACTCGGCGGTCTCCGGGTCCACGACGACCCGCAGGGCGGGGCCCCGGAACGCGCGGTGCAGGAGCTTCGCACCCTCCAGGCGGAGCGTGAACATCCCGTCGTGG
>DATBXC010000128.1:0-6927 GCA_036514455.1 Thermoplasmata archaeon
CCGCACGGCCGTCTCGAGGTTCGGCTACCCGGAGTTCCTGCGGCTGGGCCCGCCGCCCGCCGTGGAGCCGGAGGCGGTGATGTCCGCCCTCCGCGCGAGCCTCCAGTACAAAAGCCCGCCCGCGGAGACGACCCTCCGCCAGGCCCTCGAGGCCGGCGTCCCCCTGGACGAGGTCGTCGCCACGATCGTGAGCGCGTACGGCCACTGGACCGTCGGAGAGAAGGAGCACACGATCATCTACCTCGACGCGGCCCTCGAGACGGCGCGGTTCCTCGGGCGGGACGAGGCGCTGCTGCCCCTCGCGGTCGCCCTGATGCGGCTCCCGTTCTAAGGCCCGTAGCGCGAACCTTTTGCGGTGGCTGGGCATCGCATCTCCGATGGCGGGCGGCCGCATCCTCCTCTTCTACGACGCGGACTGCAGAATCTGCTCGTTCCTCCAGAGATGGGTCCACCGGCTCGACCGCTCCGGCCGGATCCGATCGATCCCGCTCGGATCGTCCGAGGCAGATGCCTATCTCGGGGCCCTGGACGACTCCGAGCGGTTCGGCTCAATGCACGTGGTCGGCCCGGACGGGCGGCGGGAGACGAAGGGGATGGCCCTGCTCCGCCTGGTGGAGGCGCTGCCCATGGGCCGCGGGGCGGCGGGGGTCCTCCGGGGACGCGAGTGCGGGCGGGAGGCGGCGGAATGGGTGTACGAGGCCTTCCTGCGGCTCCGCAAGGCGCTCGCCCGCTAGGCCCCGCGCAGAGACCTCAGTACCTTCAGGTTCCGCTTGAACGCGCGGTCGTCGCCTGGTGTCTCGAGGAGGCCCGGCACGTCCGCGAACCTCGGGTCGTTCACGAGCCACCGGAACGGTTCCTTTCCGATCTCGCCCCGGCCGATGTGCTCGTGGCGGTCCACGTGCGTCCCGGCGCCCGCCTTCGAGTCGTTCAGGTGGAACGCCCGCACCCGCCGCAGGCGGAGGACCGCGTCGATCTCCCGCCACATCGCGTCGTACCGGTCCCGCGCGCGGTAGTCGTACCCCGCCGTGAGGGTGTGGGCCGTGTCGATGCACACGCCGAGGCGATCCCCGTGGCTCGAGGACTCGATGATCTCGCGGAGCTGCTCCCACGTGGATCCGAGGACGGTCCCCTGGCCCGCCGTGTTCTCGAGGAGCGGCGTCACGTCCGGTGCGTCTGCCTTCGCGAGGGCCCAGTCCAGGCCCTCCGCGATCGCGGCGAGCCCCTTCGCCTCCCCCTTCCCCATGTGCGCGCCCGGGTGGAAGATCACGTACGGGACGCGGAGGACGTGGGCGCGCTCGAGCTCCTCGACGAACGCGGTGCGTGCGACGCCCCGCATCCGCGCCTTCGGGGCCGCGAGGTTGATTAGGTAGTTGCCGTGGATCGCGACCGCGCGGATGCCCGCGGTCTCCACCCCCTTCCAGAACGCCTCGACCTCGCCGGGCGGGATGGGCTTCGTCCGTCGGAGCATCCGCGGGCTGCGGGAGAAGATCTGCATTGCCTCGCACCCGATGTACTTGCCCGCCTTCGGGGCGTTCGCGAACCCGCCCGCGATGGAGACGTGCGCGCCGAGGAGCATGGCCGGGCGCGGGAGCGCGTGCGAGGAGAAATAGCTTCGGCGGGATTCGGGCCAAACGGCTTAAGCGCCCCCGCGATCGAACGGCCGTCATGGCGGCGGTCGTCGCGGAAGTGGACTCGAAGTACGTCGGGATGTTCTTCCGGTTGCGGAGGATCCTGGGGACCCTCGGCCGGGAGCGGACCCCGGACGCGAGCCTTAGCGGCGGCGCGGTCGCCTGGAAACGGGGCCGGGACGCCGCGGTCGGGACTGGCGGTCACCGGGCCTGACGGGGGCCCGCGAGACGCGCCATCCATCGGTGCCCGGGATGGGCCGTGGCAAGGGCCCTACGGAGCCATCTGCGCCGCTCGGGTCCCAGGAGGGGGAGCGCGTTCCGGAAGTCCTCCTCGTCCCGGCGTCTCGCGGCCTTCGCCTTGTACAGCAGCACGACCTCCGGGGCGAGGATCGGGATGCCCATGGTCGCGGGGAACCCAATCTCCGTGACGGGACGCGCGATCCTCGGGTCCCGGCGGAACCGCCATCGGCCGGCCTCCGCCTCGTTCAGGAGGATCTCGAGCTCGCGCGGCTCGCCTCGCTCGCGGCGGGCGGTGATCTCGTGGACCGGCGGGTCGAGGCGCTCCTCGTCCCGCCACGGCTCCCGCCTCCCGCCACCGGGCTCCCTCGAGACCTTCTCGAACTCCCATCCCTCCAGGTAGTGACGGATCGGCGCCTGGTCCTCTCGGAGAATCGCGATCTCCACGTCCGCGTGCGCGCGGGTCACGCGGCGCACGAACAGGTCGATCGCCCACCCGCCCGCGAGGAACCACGGGCGGTCGAAACCCGCCATGATCTCCTTGACGTGCCGCGGGACGGCCCACGGGTCGGGCTCATTCTTCGACGGGTCCATGGGCGAGCTTCCGCGCCTTCGCGACGACGTACGACATCGTGATCTGGCGGGTACCGCGCGCGAACGTGTCGGAGAGCCCCTCCCACCGCCCGTCCTCGACCCACTTCTTCACGAGCGTCGGCCCGAGGACCCGCTCCGCCTCCAGTAGGTCCGCACACTCCACGACCGTCCGGTCGATCCCGAGGAACTCGACCTCGAAGCCGTTCTCCCCGAGGAGGTCGCGGATCTCGTCCGCGCTGAACGAATGGCCCGAGCCCCGCACGGTCTCCTTCCACATCTGCGTCTCGTGCGCGCACAGGATCATCTTGCCGCCCGCGCGGAGGTGGCGGGAGGCCCGGAACACGACCGTCCCGGACATGAAGAGGTGCGCGAACACGAAGTCGAACGGCGCGGACTGCCACACGCTCCATGCGGTCGTCTCCGCGTCCCCGAGGACGAAGTCGACCCGCGGGACGCCCCGGATCGCCGCGTACGCGCGGGCCTCCTGGAGACGCCTCTCGTCGTTGTCCAGGCCAATCACGCGGTGCGCCCGCGGCGCGACGGCCCAGACGACGCGGCCCGAGCCCGTGCCCACGTCGATCGCGATGCGGTGGCGGTAGTCCTCCCGGTTCAGCTGTTCCAGGAACATCCCGCTGAGCCCGTCCCGCTCGCGCAGGTGTTCCCTGGCGGGGATCCTCCGCTCCCGCCGGACGATGTCGGCCATGGCTCTCCTCGGACGAAGCCCGCCACCGTCCCCTCACGTTTATATGTTTCCGCAGGATAGCGCGCGGGAGGCGTCGCGGTGGACCTGCCCAGGCACTCTCTCTTCATCGGCGGCACGTGGGTGGAGCCCGCGGGCGGGGAGCGAACGCCGGTCCTGGACCCCGCCACGAACCGGCCGATCGCGGAGGTCGCGAGCGGCTCGAAGGACGACATGGACGCAGCGGTGAAGGCCGCGCGGCGGGCCTTCGAGAGCCCGGAGTGGCGGGGGATGGACCCGAGCAAGCGGGGCCGCCTCCTGTACCAGCTCGGCCAGCTCGTCCGCGACAAATTCGACGAGCTCGCCCGCCTCGAGTCCCAGAACGTCGGCAAGCCGCTCCGGGAGGCGAAGGGCGACGTCGCGTACGTGTACAAGCTCTTCGAGTACTACGCGGGCCTCGCGGACAAGATCGAGGGCGCGACGATCCCCGTCCCCGGGAACCGTCTCGACTACACCGTGCGGGAGCCCGTCGGGGTCACGGGCCACATCGCGCCGTGGAACTACCCGCTGACCCTCGCGTGCCGCGGGATCGCGCCCGCCCTCGCGGCGGGGAACACGGTCGTCCTCAAACCCGCCTCCCTCACGCCGCTCAGCACCCTGAAGCTCGCGGAGCTCACCGCCACCGCGGGGTTCCCGGCGGGGGTCTTCAACGTCGTCACGGGTCCCGGCTCCACGGCGGGCAGCGCGCTCGCGGACCACCCCGACGTCGACTCCATGACGTTCACCGGTTCCACGGAAACCGGGAAGCAGATCATGGCCCTTGCGGCCCGCCACGTCACCCCCGTGGCCTTGGAGCTCGGCGGAAAGAACCCGCAGATCGTGTTCCCGGACGCAAAGCTCGACCGGGCCCTCAGGGGAGTCCTGTTCGGCGCGTTCCAGAACGCGGGCCAGATGTGCTGGGCGGGGAGCCGGCTGTACGTTCACGAGTCCGTGCGGGACGACTTCCTGAACAAGGTCGCGGACGCGGCCGCGCGGATGAAGCTCGGGCCCGGGCTCCAGGAGGAGTCGCAGATGGGGCCCGTCGTCTCCCGCCCGCAGGAGGCGAGCGTGCTCGAGTACATCGAGGCGGGGACACGGGAGGGAGCCACCGTCCTCGTCGGCGGGAAGCGGGCGGAAAGCGCGGCCCTGAGGGAGGGAAACTTCGTCCTGCCCACGGTCTTCGGGGACGTCGCCCCGGACATGCGAATCGCGCGGGAGGAGATCTTCGGTCCCGTCCTGTGTGCGTTCGGCTTCACGGACATCGACGAGGCGGTCGCCCAGGCGAACGCGACGCCGTACGGCCTGATGGCGGGCGTCTGGACGCAGAGCCTCCAGACCGCCCATCGCGTCGCCGCGCGGCTCGAGGCGGGGATGGTGAACATCAACGAGTACCCGATCACGTTCCCGCAGACGCCGTTCAGCGGGTTCAAGGAGTCCGCCCTGGGCCACGAACAGGGGATCGACGCGGTCCTCCACTATACCCGCGTGAAGAACGTGACCGTGAACCTGGAGTGAGTGCCCGCTTGCCCGCCGCGATGATCTACGTCGCGAGGACCGCGGTGATCGTCGGGGACGTGGCGGTCGGCGGGGGCTCGAGCGTGTGGCACGGGGCCGTCCTCCGCGGGGACATGGACGGAATCCGGGTCGGCGAGTCCACAAACCTCCAGGACCGCGTCGTCGTCCACGTGGACCTCGGGAGCCCCGCCATCATCGGGAACCGCGTGACCGTGGGCCACGGCGCGATCGTCCACGGGTGCGAGATCGGGGACGACTGCATCCTCGGGATGGGGAGCATCGTGGCGAGCCGCGCGAAGGTCGGCCCCGAGTCCATCGTCGCGCCCGGGGCCGTCGTCCCCGAGGGGAAGGAGATTCCCCGGGACAGCGTCGTGATGGGCGTGCCGGCCCGCGTCGCCCGGCGGACGGAGGACTTCCACCGCCTCCGCATCGAGGCCTCGTGGCGGGTGTACGCGGAGCTCGCCCGCAAGTCCCTGCCCGCGCGGCGGGTGATGAAGGGGAATCCCGCGCGGCGCGTCACGATTGAGGGCGCGGACGAGTCCTGAGGCGGGGCGCCATGGCCTTCGAGCTCGAGATCAAGCCCCGCTTCCGGGACATCGACGCGCTCGGCCACGTGAACAACGCGGTGTACTTCACGTACATGGAGCAGGCCCGGACGGAGTACTACCTCAAGATTGCGAACGCGAAGCGGCTCGGGGAAATTGAGTTCATCCTGGCGAGCGCGAGATGCGATTTCCGCTCCCCGGTCGCGTTCGGTGAGACCGTCGCCCTGCGGGTGTGGCCGACCCGGATTGGTGACTCATCGTTCACGCTCCGGTACGAGATGCGGGTGAAGGAGGACGGCCGCCTCGCCGCGGAGGGGGAGAGCGTGCAGGTCGCGTACGATTACGAGGCCAAGAGATCGAAACCGATCCCTGAGTACTTCCGCAGGGCCCTCGACGCCGAGATGGCGGGCCCGAACTGAAGCTGCGAAGTACATACCGGATTTAGGCTACCCTCAAGTCCTCCCGCCCCGCTCGAAGCCAATCGTGGACCCGGTCATCCTCCTGCTCATCGCGGCTTCCGGCCTCGCGACGGTCCTCGGCGCCCTGCCTCTCGTCGCGATTCGGAGCCTCAGCCACCGCACCCACGACGTCCTGCTGGGATTCACGGGAGGCCTGATGACCGCGGTCGTCGTCCTCGGGCTTCTCCCGCACGCCGTCGCGCATTCCGGCACGGACCTCCCGTCCCTGGCCGGGAGCGTCGTCCTCGGCATCCTCCTGATCATCGTCCTGGCGCGGGCCGTCAAGCGCCTCCCGCTCCCAATGGCCTTTAGCGGGCCTACGGAGTCCGGCGCGCCCCGGGTCGCGTTCCTCCTCTTCCTCGCGCTCGCGATCCACAACTTCCCGGAGGGCCTCGCGACCGGCGTCGGCTACGGGGAGGGCCTGACGGCGGCGGGGAACGGAATCGCCCTCGCGATCGCGCTCCAGAACATCCCCGAGGGGTTCCTCGTCGCGATCGCGGTCCTGAAGGAGACCGGCTCCCGGCGGACCGCCGCGGGCTACGCCCTCGCGAGCGGCCTAATCGAACCCGTGGCGGGGACGATCGGATACCTGTGGCTCTCCGTCTCCCCCGCCCATGTCGCACTCGCCTCCGGGCTCGCGGCGGGCGCGATGCTCGCTGCGGTCGCGTTCCAAATCCTCCCGGAGAGCCACCGCCACGGATACCACCTGCCTGCGACGTTCACCTTCGTCCTCGGGATCGCCTTGGCCTCCTTGGCTTGGGTCGCTCTCGGGGCCGTGTGACCGTGAGCCGGCTCCCCTAGAGAAGCGCCCTCAGTCTCTCCGGGTCGGATGTGGGCGGCGAGCACGACGTCCCCTTGCACACGAACGCGACCGGCCCCGCCATGGCCTGTCTCGACGTCAGCATCGGCCCGACGGCGGCGGGTACGTACGCGTCCTGCTTGTCGACGACGAGGACGGTCTTGCCGGGGCTGAAGGTCGTCGCGGCGGACCTACGAAGTGCGGCGGTCTGCGGGTCGTCCCGCGGGCCCACGATGACCACTTGGGCGGACGCGTGGAGCCACAGCTCCGCCGCGAGGGAGTACGCGCCTGCGAAGATGCCGCCCATCCGCTCCGCCTCGCCCGCGAACGCGCGGATCAGCTCGTCTCCGTGGAGGCGATATTCGTCGTTCCCCGTGAGGTGGTGGAGCCGCTGGAGGACGACCGCCGCCACGCCGTTGCTCGACGGGCTCGG
>DATBXC010000129.1:0-12981 GCA_036514455.1 Thermoplasmata archaeon
GCCTCCTCGTACAGGGGGCGGGCGTCGAGCTCCGTGTGGCCGAGGACCTTGTCGATCACCTCGATCACCCGCGCGGCGGCGCGCGCGTCCGGGTAGTCCGGGTGGGCCTCGCTCAGGAGCGTGATCACGTCGAAGTCCCGCCGGCGCCCCTCGTTCAGCAGGACGCCCGCGACGCCCGTGATCACGCCCTCCTCGAACAGCGTGACGCCGTTCTTCCGGAGGAGGTCCATCGACTTGTCCGTCGAGCCGATCCCGTACACCTCGACCTGCCGGTCCGGGCCCGTGAGCTCCGAGTCCACGATGAGGCCCTCCGGGCACACGAGGAGGTTGCACTTCTGGTCCTGCGTCCAGTCCAGGACCGTGGACGCGATCCCCTTGATTAGGTTCGGGGGCGGCTGGAACTCGGAGATGAACACGACGACCTGGTCCCGCCCCGACTGCTTCGGCTGGCCGTAGATCCGGACCGGGTTCATCGGCTCTCCGTCCCGCACGAGCGAGACCGTCGGGAAGTAGGCGGAGTCCATGATGCCGATCTGGGACAGGCTCAGGGCGTTGATTAGGTAGTTCGCGACGATGCTCGACACGAGGCCGACGCTGGGGAACCCATCGATTACCGTGGCCCCGCGGAGGTCCATCCGTCGGAGCTCGTAGATCTGGATGCCGTCCATGGGACGGGTTCGCAACCCCATGTCTCTACTTAAAGGGATGTCATGCCCGTCTCGGCCCTGATATCGGAGGGCTCACGTCTCGATGCGGTAGCCCGTCGTCACGGCGACCCCCGCCCGCTTCAGCATGATGCTGACGGAGCAGTACTTCTCCTGGGACAGCTCGATCGCGCGCTTCACGTTCGCCTCGTCCCGTGGTCCCTTCACGACGTACGTCAGGCGCAGCGTCTCGAGTACGGCGGGCGGCCCCTTCGCGCGCACCGCCTCGAGCTCGATGCGGAACGACTCGAGCGGCTCCCGCTCCTTCCGGAGGATGTCGATCACGTCGAGCGCCGTGCACCCGCCCGCCGCGAGGACGACGGTCTCGAACGGGGACGGGCCCTCGCGGGGCTCGTCCTTCCCGGGGACGTGGAGGGTCCAGGTCGCGCCGGAGTACCCGGTCGCGAGGAGCTTGTTCGGGGCGAGCATCTCGACGGTCGCCTTCAGCGTGGCCATGGGCCCGCCCAGTCGCCCGGCCCGGATGAACCCTCCGAAAAGACTTCATTAGGCCTCCCCGCTTCCGCGGGCCGTGCGGCCCCACGTGGTCATGAACGCGGCGATGTCCGTGGACGGGAAGATCGCGCTCCCCTCCCGCACGGGCGTGCGGATCTCGAGCGAGGAGGACCTGAAGCGGGTCCACGAGCTCCGCGCTGCGTGCGACGCGATCCTCGTGGGCGTGGGCACCGTCCTGATGGACGACCCGAAGCTCACCGTGAAGCGGGAGCACGCGAAGGGCCCGAACCCGCTGCGGATCGTCCTGGACTCGGACGGCTCGTGCCCGGAGTCCGCCGCGGTCCTCGACGGGTCCGCGCCCACCCTGATCGTCACGAACAACGGGTGCACGAAGACGTTCCGGAACGCGGAGGTCGTGCGCTGCGGGGAGGACATGGTGGACGTGACGCGGCTCCTTGCGATCCTCCACGAGCGCGGGGTGCGGCGGCTCCTCGTCGAGGGCGGGAGCACGGTGAACTGGTCCTTCTTCAGCGCGGGCCTCGTGGACGAGCTCCTCGTGTACGTCGGGAGCGTCGTGATCGGGGGCCACTCGACGCCGACCTTGGTGGGCGGGGAGGGCGTGAAGCGCCTCGAGGACGCGACCCGCCTCACGTTGCGGCGGGCGACCCCGCTCGGGGACGGCATGCTGCTCGAGTACGCGGTGGTCCGGTGAAGGAGTCCGGGTTCATCGTCCGCCCCGAGCACTTCCTCCGCTATCTCCGGACGGACCTCAAGCTCCGCCCCGCCGAGATGCGGCTCCCCCGCCGGGCGGTCCAGGTGTTCGGTGGAGACGATTTTCGCAGCCTCCGCCGTGTGCTCGGCGGGTCGAACCTGTCGTGGAACCGCTGGGTCGCGGTCGGTCGCGCGGGGACGCGCCGCGCCGCCGTCTTCAGGTCCCACATCGGGGCGCCGTCCTCGGCATTGGACTTGGAGGAGATGGGGGTCCTCGGAGCCCGCGAGACGATCGGGTTCGGATCCTGCGGCTCCCTCCTCGAGGACCTACGCATCGGGGACATCGTGGTGCCCACGTTCGCGGTCTCGGACGAGGGGACCTCCCGCCACTACGGCGGCCCTCGACGGCCCAGGCCCCACTCGGCACTCCGCGACGCGCTGGTCGCGGCGTGCGAACGGCGCGACCTCTCCTACCGCGAGGGCGGGGTGTGGACGATCGACGCGCCCTACCGGGAGCATCGGGACCGTGCGGCCCGCCTCGCGAAGCAGGGGGTCGTCGCGGTCGACATGGAGGCCTCGGCCCTGTGGACCGTCGCCCGCCACCGCCGGATGCGGTTCGCCAGCGTCTTCGTCGTTTCCGACGAGCTGGGCGGGGACGGGTGGAACCCGGGATTCCGCCACCCGCGGCACCTCGCGGGAAAGCGCCTCGCGCTCCGGGCAGTCGTCGACGTCCTCTCGAGGCCGGGCCGATGAAATTCCTCTGCGACCACATGCTCGGCACGCTCGCGAAGTGGCTCCGGTTCCTCGGACACGACGCGGCGTACCCGGGGCCGATCGATGACCGAGAGCTGGAGGCCCTGGCGGGCCGCGAAGGGCGCGTCCTCCTCACCCGCGACCGGGAGCTTGCGGCCCGCGTGCCGGGGTCGGTGTCCGTCCTCTCCGACGACCTCGACGAGCAGCTCCTCCAGGTCCTCCAGGCCTTCGACCTCAAGGCGGACATCGCGCTGACCCGATGCTCCGTGTGCAACGCGCCCCTGCGGGAGGCGTCCGTGGAGGAAGCGCGGGGGAGCGTTCCGGAGAAGGTCCTCGAGCGGCAACGGGAGTTCTGGCACTGCGACGCATGCGGGCGGTTCTACTGGCAGGGGAGCCACTGGGACAACATGACGGAACGCGTGCGGAACCTGAAGGCGAGGGCGGGGCGGGCCTAGGCCAGGGCCGAGAACACGGTGTCCGCCACGGACTTCTTTCCGATTAGGACAGCGACCGCGTCCGCCTCCACGTCGTCCCAAGACCATTCCGCGACGCCCGTCAGCTCGAGCATCCGCCGCTCCGCGGGGGAGAGGGCGTAGCCGGGGACGACGATCAGAGAGGCCTCCGAGTCCCGGTGGAGCACGAGGAACGGTTCCAGCTGGCCCTCGAGCACGAACGCGATCACGAACGTCCCGCGGGGCGTCCGGACCGCGAGGACCCCGCCGTCCGCCTGCACGGCCCACCCCACATCCCGCAGGATCTGCTCCACGACTTTCTGGAGCACGGCGCGCCCGCATCGCGCGCCCTGCGGATGAAGTCTCTGCGCGCGCCTCTTCTAGAAAGCCTAATAAGCGCACGCCGAAATCGGGTGGGGGTCTAAGGAATGCGTGGAACCCTGGTGGTCGAGGACGGCACGACCGCCGAGGGAGTGTTTTTCGGCTCGGACAGGCAGGTGTTCGGCGAGCTCGTCTTCAACACGAACATGACGGGCTACACGGAGGCCCTGACGGACCCGAGCTACCGCGGCCAGATTCTGATGATGACGTACCCGCTGATCGGGAACTACGGCGTCGACCCCGCCTCGATGGAGTCCCGCGAGATCCAGGTATCGGGGTTCGTCGTGAAGGAGGCGTGTCCGACGCCGGTCCACCCACGATCCGCGATGGGCGTGGACCGGTTCCTGGAGCAGCACGGCCGGCCCGGGCTCAGCGGCGTGGACACGCGGATGCTCACGATCAAGACCCGCACGCGGGGCACGATGCGGGCGGCGCTCGTCCCGGAGGGCGGGGACGTCGAGGCGGCGATGAAGGAGGTCCGCACGATGCCGTTCCCGGACGCCCGCAACCTCGTCGCGGAGTGCAGCACCCGCGAGCCGGTCGAGTACCCGGGCCCGGAGGCCCGCACGTTCGTCGTGATCGACTGCGGCGTCAAGATGAACATCATCCGCGAGGCGCAGCGCTACGGACGCGTCGTGCAACTCCCCTACGGCGCGACGCCCGAGGACGTCGCCCGCCACAAGCCGAGCGGTGTCATCATCTCGAACGGGCCCGGCGACCCCGCGCACCCCGACATTACCGCGACCGCGGTGAAGACTGCGAAGGAGATCGCGGCGGAGTATCCCATCCTCGGCATCTGCCTGGGCCACCAGATCCTCGGCCTCGCCTTCGGCGGTAGGACGTACAAGCTCAAGTTCGGCCATCGGGGCGGGAACCAGCCCGTGAAGGACCTCCGCACGGGGCGGGTGCACATCACCTCGCAGAACCACGGCTTCGCGGTGGACGCGAAGTCCATGGAGGCCTCCGAGTTCGACGTCACTCACGTGAACCTGAACGACGACACGGTCGAGGGCATGATCCACAAGGAGCTCCCCGTGTTCTCCGTGCAGTACCACCCGGAGGCCCGCCCCGGGCCGTGGGACAACGAGTACATCTTCCGAGAGTTCGCGGCGATGGCAGGGAGGTGAGCCCGGAGGTGCCCAAGCGGCTGGACCTCCGAACGGTCCTCGTAATCGGCTCGGGCCCCATCGTGATCGGCCAGGCCGCGGAGTTCGACTACTCCGGGTCGCAGGCGTGCCGCTCCCTCCGGGAGGAAGGCGTCCGCACGGTCCTCGTGAACTCGAACCCCGCCACGATCCAGACGGACGTCGAGATGGCGGACGCGGTCTATGTCGAACCGCTCACGGTCGAGTTCCTGGGGAAGGTCATCGAGAAGGAGCGCCCCGACGGCATCCTGAGCGGCATGGGCGGGCAGACCGGGCTGAACCTGAGCTCGGAGCTCGCGGAGGCGGGCGTCCTCTCGAAGTACGACGTGGAGCTCCTCGGGACGCGCCTCGAGGCCATCGTGGCCGGCGAGAACCGGGAGGCCTTCGCGGAGCTGATGCGCCGAATCGGCGAGCCGATCCCACGGAGCAGGGCGGTGAACTCCGTCGACCAAGCGCGGGCGTTCGTGGAGAAGCTCGGCGGACTGCCCGTGATCGTGCGGGCCGCGTACACCCTCGGCGGGACCGGGAGCGGGATCGCCCGAACGCCCGAGGACCTCGAGCGGATCGTCGCGATCGGCCTCGCGTACTCCCGCATCACGCAGGTCCTCGTCGAGGAGTCCGTCGAGGGTTGGGAGGAGTTCGAGTACGAGGTGATGCGGGACGCCGCGGACAACTGCATCACGATCTGCTCGATGGAGAACGTGGACCCGATGGGGCTCCACACGGGCGAGTCGATCGTCGTCGCGCCCGCGCAGACCCTGAGCGACGTGGACCACCAGACCCTCCGGGCCGCCGCGATTCGGATCATCCGCGCCCTGAAGATCGAGGGCGGGTGCAACATCCAGTTCGCGGTCCACCCGGGGACGCGCGAGTACCGCGTGATCGAGGTGAACCCGCGGGTCTCGAGGTCCAGCGCGCTCGCCTCGAAGGCGACGGGCTACCCGATCGCCCGCATCGCGGCGAAGATCGCGATCGGCCTCACGCTCGACGAGATCCCGAACCCGGTGACGGGCAAGACGATGGCCGCGTTCGAGCCCACGATCGACTACGTCGTCACGAAGATCCCGCGGTGGCCCTTCGACAAGTTCCCGACCGTCGACGCCCGCATCGGGACCTCCATGAAGTCGACGGGGGAAGTGATGGCGATCGGCCGGACGATCGAGGAATCGTTCATGAAGGCCCTGCGGTCCCTCGAGGTCGGCAAGGTCGGCCTCGAACCGGAACCGTGGACCGAGGAGGCCCTGATCCAGGAACTCCGCGAGCCCACGGACAAGCGCATCTTCGCGGTCGCGGAGGCCCTGCGGCGGGGCTACACGGTCGAGAAGGTCGCGGCCCTCACCGCGTGGAACCCGTTCTTCGTCGAGAAGATGCGGAACCTGGTCGCCATGGAGACGGGCCTGAAGGCGGGCCCGCTCACGCCCGCCCTCGCGGACGACGCGAAGCGGCTCGGCTTCGGGGACGAGTACATCGGCCTCCTGGCGGGCGTCCCGGAGCCCGAAATCCGTAGGATGCGGCGCAGGGTCACGTACAAGATGGTCGACACGTGCGGCGGGGAGTTCGAGGCCCGCACGCCGTACTACTACTCGACCCGCGAGGCGGGGGACGAGGTCGTTCCCCTGAATGGGAGGAAGGTGCTCATCGTCGGGGCAGGTCCGATCCGCATCGCCCAGGGCGTGGAGTTCGACTACTGCACGGTGGCGGGGATCTTCGCCCTCCGGGAGGAGGGCATCGGCGCGATCATCGTGAACAACAACCCCGAGACCGTGTCCACGGACTTCGACATCTCGGACCGGCTGTACTTCGAGCCCCTGCTCCTTGAGGACGTGTTGAACATCATCGAGGCGGAGCGGCCGGAGGGCGTGATCCTGCAGTTCGGCGGGCAGACGTCCGTGAACCTCGCGGTCCCGCTACAGGAGGCGATCGACCGGATGGGGCTCGAGACGCGCGTCCTCGGGACCCCGCCCGCCTCGATCGACCTCGCGGAGGACCGCCGCAAGTTCGAGGCCCTCATGCGGAAGTTGAGGATCAAGCAGCCGAAGGCCGCGACGGGTTTCTCGTTCATGGAGGTGCGGGAGATCGCGGGGACGATCGGCTACCCCGTGCTCGTGCGGCCCTCGTACGTCCTCGGCGGGCGGGCGATGCAAATCGTCCACAACGAGGAGGAACTCGAGGAGTACATGGCCTCCGCGGTGAAGGTCTCCCGCAAGCACCCCGTCCTGGTCGACAAATATCTGTCGCATGCGATAGAAATCGACGTGGACGCCGTCTCGGACGGGAGGGAGGTGTTCATCGGCGGGATCCAGGAGCACATCGAGGAGGCGGGCGTCCACTCGGGCGATGCGGCGTGCGTCCTCCCCGCCCAGACCCTCCCACCGAAGGTCCTCGAGTCGATCCGGAGGATCACCCGCAGGATCTGCCGGGCCCTCGGGGTCGTGGGCCTCGTGAACCTCCAGCTCGCGGTGAAAGACGGCGCCGTGTACGTGCTCGAGGCGAACCCGCGGGCGAGCCGCACGGTGCCGTACGTCTCGAAGGCGATCGGCGTCCCGCTCGCGAAGATCGCGACGAAGGTGATGCTCGGGAAGACTCTCAAGCAGCTCGGCCTCCACGGGGAAGCGGCGATTGGCCACGTCGCGGTGAAGGCCCCCGTGTTCCCGTTCCAGAAGCTGCCCGGCGTCGACGCGATCCTCGGGCCCGAGATGAAGAGCACGGGCGAGGTGATGGGCATCGACTCGACCCTGGGGCGGGCGTACTACAAGGCGATGCTCGCGGCGGGCAGCCCGCTCCCCGCTGAGGGCGCGGTGTACATCACGGTGCGGGACGAGGACAAGGACGACATCGTGCCGGTCGCCGCGAAGCTCGTCGAACTCGGACTCCGGGTCTACGCGACGAAGGGGACCGCGGGCTTCCTGCGGGACCGCGGGGTCGACGCGGCCACGGTGTACCGGATCAGCGAGCACCAGTCCCCGGACGCCCTCGGCCTGATGCGGCGGGGGGAGATCCGGCTCGTGATCAACACGCCCACCGCGACGAGCGGGGCGCGACGGGACGGGTACATGATGCGCCGCCTCGCGGTCGACCTGAACATCCCGTTCATCACGACGATCCAGGCCGCGCGCGCGGCCGTGCGCGCGATCGAGGAGGGGCGGCGGGGGGACCTCGGCGTGAAGTCCCTCCAGGCGTTCCATGGGGGAAAGGGTTAAGCCGTCCGCGGGGCCATGGAATCCCGATGCGGACCCTGACGTGGGTGGGCCTCGCGCTCCTCGTCCTCGGCGTCGCCCTCATCGCCTGGAGCCTCGCGACGGGCGAGGGCCAGCTGTTCCTCGTCCTGTTCATCCCCGTGTTCACGAGCGGCGGGCTGCTCGGCCTCGCTGGGATGCTCGCGCTGTTCGCGGGGATTTTCCTCGGGATGGCGTCCTTCGCGGGGCCGCGGCCGTCCTTCGGGGACGAGCCTCCCGTACAATCCCCCGCGCAGGCCCCCGCTCCGCCCGCGGCCGCCCCCGCCCCGCGCTATGGGGGCGTCGTGATGGTCGGCCCGATCCCCCTCGTGTTCGGGAGCGACGTGCGCGTCGCGAAGTGGATGATGGTCCTCGGGATCGTGCTGATGGCCCTCGTCGTCGGGGCGTTCGTCTTTCAGTCTTTACGTTGAGTCTTTAATACGACGTCCCTGTTGACGCGGCCGATGAAGATTCTGGTCACGGACGGACTGGAGGCGGAGGCCCTCGCGACCCTCCGGAAGCACCACGAGGTGGACGCGATCGAGGCAGACCCGAAGCAGCTCCTGGACCTGATTGGAGGCTACGAGGCAGTCATCGTGCGGAGCCGCACGAAGGTCACCGCGGAGGCCCTCGCGAAGGGCTCGCGGCTCAAGGTCGTGGGCCGCGCGGGAATCGGCGTGGACAACATCGACGTGAAGGCGGCGACCGCGCGGCGCGTCCCGGTCGTGAACGCGCCCACGGGGAGCACGATCTCCGTCGCGGAGCTCGCGATCGGCCACATGCTCTCCCTCGCCCGCCAGCTGCCGGAGGCGGACCGGACGATGAAGGAGGGGAAGTGGGAGAAGAAGCGGTTCGAGGGCCGCGAGCTGTTCGGGAAGGTCCTCGGCCTCCTCGGTTCTGGACGGATCGGCGCGGAGGTCGCGACGCGCGCGCGGGCCTTCGGGATGGACGTGATCGCGTACGACCCGTATCTCCCGCCGCAGGCCGCGAAGGACCGCGGCATCCGCCTCGTCCCGACGCTCCAGGACCTGCTCCGCCAGACGGACGTCCTCAGCGTCCACGCCGCCCTCACTCCGGAGACGAAGGGCATGCTCGGTGCGAAGGAGTTCGCGCTGATGAAGCGGACCGCGTACCTCGTGAACTGCGCGCGTGGGGAGATCGTCCAAGAAGCCGCCCTCGCGGACGCCCTCAAAGCGGGCACGATCGCGGGCGCCGCCCTCGACGTGTTCGAGAAGGAACCTCCGGCGGGGAGCCCGATCCTGTCCGCGCCGAACACCGCGTTCACGCCGCATCTCGGCGCGTCGACGCACGAGGCGCAGGCCCGCGCGGGGGCAGTCATCGCGGACCAGGTCCTGAAGGCGCTCCGCGACGAGAAGCCCGACTTCGTCGTGAACCCCGAGGCCTACGCCTGAGCGAGCCTCCGGGCCGCGTCGACGGCCGTGATCTTCTCCCTGCGAGCGAGATCCCGGACGTCCACCATGATGCGGACGTAGTCCGTGTACGTCCCGCCATTCCGCCGGAGAATCCGCCCGACGGCCCGCTCGATCGTCTCCCCCTTGTGCAGGTCCCCGAGCGCCTCCGTGACCAGCTCGCGGTCCGGTTTCATCGGCCGGCCCCGCAGGCCTTCAGGAAGTTCCGGAAGATGTCGTACCCGAACTGCGTGTGCTCGACCTCCGGGTGGAACTGCACGCCGAACAGCGGGCGGTCCCGGGACCGCATCGCCTGCACCCCGCAGTTCTCGGAGTGCGCGAGGAGCTCGAAGCCCTTCGGCAGGGCCGCGACCTCGTCGTTGTGGCTCTCCCACACCTCGAACTCCCGCGGGAGGCCTTCGAACAGCGCGTTCTCCGCGTCCACGACGAGGCGGGTCTTCCCGAACTCCGGGACCTTCGCGGCCTTCGCGTCCCCGCCGAGGTGGAGGGCCATGAACTGGTGGCCCGCGCAGATCCCCAGGATCGGGACCTCCGCGCGGTCGATGTACTCCCCGTTCCGGCCCATCGCGCTCGCGTTGATGCCGACCCGCGGCGCCCCGCCCGAGAGGACGAGGCCGTCGACGCCGCGGAGTTCGTCGAACGGGGTCGTGTTCGGGACGATCCGGGTCTCGACGCCGAGGTACTTCAGGACCCGCCACTCCCGATGGGTCCACTGGCCCCCATTGTCCACGACGTAGACCTTCACGGGCGGAATAGAGGGGCCCTCGCAAAAAGGGTTTCGCACCCGCCCGCCGAACGGCTTATGCGGGGGGGCGCCCTTGCGGTCGGGGGAGTGGACGGATGTACCGGTATCCGAGCCAGACCGAGAAAGGCGTACGCCAGGCATCGTACGCAATCATCCTGTTCATGGTCGCGAACGCCCTCGGAATCGTCTTCATCCTCGCCCTCATGCCGCTCTTGGCCGAGGTCCTCACGCTGCCCCCGGGCGGCGTCCCGAGCGCGGGCTTCTTCGGGGGACTCATCGCCGTCGCCGCGGCGGGATGCGGGCTCCTGGTCGTCGAACTCGTCGGCGCCATCCTCGGCCTCCTCGCGGTCATCGCGATCCACCGGGGCAAGATGGAGTTCGGACCCGGCCACTCGGAGAAGGTCGACCACGCGGTCCTCGCCCTGATCGGCGGCATCCTCGTACCGATCATCGGAGGGATCTTCGCGGGCAGCGTGGGGAGCATCGTTCCCAGCGTGAGCCTGGTCTCCGCGGCGGCGGGGGCCTCCGCCGGGATCGTGGGAGCGATCCTGATGGGGCTGTTCCTGCTCTGGACCGTCGAGGGGCTCGCCGCGCCGGACAAGAGGCAGCTCGGGGTCATCGCCCTCATCGTCGGGGTCGCGGCGGGCGTCGCCGCGCTCGTCGCGAACGTGTTCGTCCTGTACACGGTGCCCATCCCGACGAGGCCGCAGGACTTTTCAGTCCTGCTCGTCGTGCCCTCGGTCGTCGGCTCCGGGATCTCCCTGATCTCGGTCGGCCTCTGGTACGTCGTGTACCGGAGCGTCCTGGACCGGTTCCGCCGCGGCGAGCTCCAGGCGATCCCGCCCGTGCCGATGTACCCGATGCCGTACGCCCCGCCGTACGCCCCGTACTACCCGCCGCCGTACGTGCCGGCGCCCCCGCCGCAGCCGCCCGCGCAGCCCCCGCCCCAGAACCCGCCTCCCAACCCCTAGGCCGGAGGTAGGGGCGCGGCTAACGCCGGCCGCCGGCTTCAAGTAGCCCGACCCGGATGGGTGGGCCCGAGGGGTTGCCCATGACGATGCCGATGGTCGGCCCGCCGACGAACACGGAACGGGGGGTCACGAGCATCCGGTGGTCCCTCCTGCTCGCCCTCGCGATGCAGGCGATTGCGGTCTCGATGCTGCTCCCCCTCGCGTACCTCTGGGGACAGTTCTCCGGCCCCAACTCGTTCGGCGCGGTCGCCGCCCTGATCCCGATGGTCATCTCCCTGTACCTGCTCGGCATCGTGGCGGTGGTGTTCTTCCTCACGGGCCTCTCCCGGGTCCACGAGGGCCGGGACGAGTACGGCCCCGCCCACGCGCGCAGTGTCGAGTACGTCGTGATCTGCGTCGTGATCGCGTTCGTGATGTCCATCTCGAGCATGACGTTCAACTTCCCGTTCAACCTCTTTGGATCTCCGGGCGCGGCCGTGACGGCGACGATCCTGGTCAGCGGCGCCCTCGCCGCGGTCCGGGGCCTCTTCGTGGGCCTCGCATTCGTCTTCGCGGCCCGCGCCCTCGCCCGCCCGGAGGAGCGGGAGCTCCTGACGTTCGCGGTCATCGGCCTCATCGTGGGGCCGGCGGTCGGTGCGGGCGCGTTCGCGCTCCTCGTCCAGTCCAACCCGCCCTCCTCCCTCCCGATCTCGTACGTGGCGTTGGGCGTCGAGGCGGGGATCGAGCTCCTCGCGTTCGCAATCCTGTACCGGTCGTACTCCCGGGTCCTCGCCCGCATCCGGTCCGGCGAGCTCCCGCCCCTGTACCGCCCGATGCCCTTCGTCCCGTACGCCCCGCCGTACGCCCCGCCGTACGCGCCGTACTGGAGCCCGCCCCCGTACTACCCGGCGTACCCGCCGCCCGTGCAGCCCGCGCCGCCCCCGCAGAAGCCGCCGGAGGGCTGACAGTGGCGCGCCCCGCCGTCCTCGTCGGGTACGCCGCGCCCGCGTGGGGCCCGGGACCCTCCCCCTACGCGTATCCCGCCCCGCCGCCTCCCCCGTCGCGCACGGAGCGCGGGGTCGCCCAGTTCCGATGGGCGATCGTGGTAGGCATCGCGATGGAGGCCCTCGCGATCACGCTGGTCGCGTATGTCGCGAGCATCGTTGGCTCCTTCGGCACCTCCCTACTGACGCCGTTCGACGCGACGTTCTTCTCCCTCCTGGCCACGATGATCGGCCTCACGTGTGTGAGCGGCGTCGTGGGGCTCGTCGGGGCGGTCCTGTTCCTGATCGGGTTGAATCACCTGTACACGGGGCGGGACGAGTACGGTCCCGCCCACATGCAGGCCATCGACCGCGTGATCATCTTCGCGATCCTCGGCATCGTCTTCGGGATCGCCGCGCCCATCGGCGGGACCGCCACGAGCGCGTTCCTCGGCTTCGGCTCCGGGTTCTCCCTGATCGGCGGCGCGAACGTCGTCAGCGGCACCCTCGGGACCCTCCGAGGGCTCTTCGTCGGGCTCGCCTTCGCCTCTGCGCTTCGGGCGTTCCAGCCGGAGGGGGAGCGGGTGACCGGCCTCACCGCCGCGATCCTCCTCGCGGTCTCCCCCGCGGTCGCGGTGGTCGCGACCCTCGCCTTCCCCCTGAGCGCCGGGGTCTCGACCGCCTTCACGCTCACCGCGTGGCTCGTGGCCGCGGCCGTCGCGGCGGCAATCGACCTCGTCGCGTACGTGCTGTTCTTCCGGATGTACTCGCGGACGTACCACCGGATGCACGCGGGCGAGTTCGTGGCGATGTACCGCCCGCCGCCGATGTTCGTGCCGTACTACCCGGCGCCGATGCCGTACTACTACCCGCCGTACCCGGCGCAGCCCGCCCCTCCGCCGACGCCGCCGCAGCCGCCCCCGCAGTCCCCGCCGCCCGGGGCCTGAGGCCTCACTCCCACTCGATCGTCGCGGGCGGCTTGTTCGAGACGTCGTACACGACGCGGTTCACGCCCTTCACCTCGTTCGTGATCCGCGTGGAGATCCGGTCCAGCACGTC
>DATBXC010000130.1:0-2859 GCA_036514455.1 Thermoplasmata archaeon
GGCATAACCCTTAAACCCCCGCATCCGATTCTTTCCGCCGGAGGCGTCCGCGGCGCGGGCGGCTCCAGTTGTCAGGGGGACGAGGCCACCTTTGGGCGACCGGCTCCGCGTGATCAACGACGACGGCTCGACGGATCCCGAGACCGACCCGAAGCTCTCCCCCTCGGACGCCGTGCGGCTGTACCGCCTCATGCTCACGGAGCGGATCCTCGACACGCGAATGCTCGCGCTCCAGCGGCAGGGCCGCATCGGGTTCTACGGCCCCTCCGTGGGCCAGGAGGCGACGATCGTCGCCCCCGCGATGGCCCTGGAGAAGGACGACTGGATCTTCCCGCAGTACCGGGAGCCCGGCGCCGCGATTGCGCGCGGGATGCCGCTCATCGAGCTCGTGAACCAGTTCATGGGGAACGCGGAGGATGCGTTGAAGGGCCGCCAGATGCCCTGCCACTACGCGTACCGCAAGGGGAACTTCATGTCCATCTCCTCCGTGGTCGGCTCGCAGATCCCGGTGGCGGTCGGGACCGCGTGGGCCGCGAAGATCCGCGGGGACCGGATCGTGACGCTCGTGTACTTCGGGGACGGCGGGACGTCGACCGCGGACTTCCACGCCGGGATGAACTTCGCGGGCGCGTTCCACGCGCCGGTCGTGTTCCTCTGCAACAACAACCAGTGGGCGATCTCCCTCCCGGTCGCGAGGCAGACCGCGTCGGAGTCGATCGCGGAGAAGGCGGTCGCGTACGGGTTCGAGGGCGTGCGGGTGGACGGGAACGACGCGCTCGCGGTGTACCGCGCGGCCCGGGACGCGGTGCGGAAGGCGCGCGCGGGCGGCGGGCCCACCCTGGTCGAGTGCGTCACGTACCGCCTCGGCCCCCACTCCTCCTCCGACGACCCGTCGCGGTACCGGGACGAGCGGGAGGCGGAGGCCTGGCGGAAGCGGGACCCGCTCGTCGTGTTCCAGCGGTACCTCGCCCACGTGGGCGCCTGGACCGAGTCGTCCGAGGCGGACCTGGAGAAGGAGATCGGGGACGCGATCACGGAGGCGGTGCGGGAGGCGGAGCGGAACCCGCGGCCGCGCGTCGAGGACCTCTTCACGGACGTGTACGCGGAGATGCCGCCGCACCTCGCGGAGGAGTTCGAGGACGTCGCGCGGCTCCGGAGGCCGTGACGTGCCCTCCTCGAAGAAGGCCGCATCCGCGCGCGCGAAGGCCCCGCCCGCCCGGGACGAGCCGCGGCCCCTGCGCACGGACCGGGTCTTCGACAAGGCGCGGGAGCACTTCCGGGACGGGGACTACGGGGGGGCGCTCGCGATCGTGAACCAGATCCTGAACCGCGACCCGGGGAACCTGGACGCGCTCGCCCTCGCCTCCGGGTGCCAGTCCCTCCAGGGCCACTACGACCGGGCGGTCGACTTCGACCGCCGCGCGGTCGAGGCGGACCCGAAGAGCCCGCAGGCCTGGATGACCCTCGCCCTCGACCTCTCGAACCTGGGGGACGCGGAGGGCGCGGAGGAGGCGTACCGCAGGGCGGCGGAGATCGACCCGACCCGCGCCGCGGCGTGGTGGCACCTCGCGTGCCTCGCGGCCCGCCGCGGGGACGCGGACGAGGCCCTCGCGGACCTGGAGAAGGCCGCGGCGGCGCGCCCGGAGTATCGCGAAGAGGCTAAATCCCAGCCCGAGTTCGCCCCCCTGCTCGAGGACCCGAGGTTCGTCGCAATCGTGAGCGGCGGGAAGGAGAGCGACGACCCGTACGCGGAATGGATGAGGAGCGGCACCTGATGCCCGAGATGACGATCGTGAAGGCCGTGAACACGGCGCTCCGGGAGGAGATGGCGCGCGACGACCGCGTCGTCGTCCTCGGGGAGGACGTGGGGCGGAACGGCGGCGTGTTCCGCTGCACGGAGGGCCTCCTCGACGCGTTCCCGGGCCGCGTGTTCGACACGCCCCTCGCCGAGAACGGGATCATCGGCGCCGCGATCGGCATGGCCCTGTACGGGCTGCGGCCCGTGCCGGAGATCCAGTTCATGGACTTCATCTACCCCGCGTTCGACCAGATCGTCTCGGAGGCCGCGAAGATGCGGTACCGCTCCGGCGGGCAGTACACGGTGCCGATGACGATCCGCACGCCCTACGGCGGCGGGATCAAGGGCGGGCACTACCACAGCCAGTCGAGCGAGGCGTACTTCTGCCACACGCCGGGGCTCAAGGTCGTCACGCCGTCGACGCCGTACGACACGAAGGGCCTGCTGCTCAGCTCGATCCGGGACCCGGACCCCGTGCTGTTCCTGGAGCCGAAGAAGCTGTACCGCGCGATCAAGGAGGAGGTCCCGGAGGGCGACTACACCGTGCCCCTGGGGAAGGCCCGCGTGCGGCGGGAGGGGAAGGACCTCTCGATCTTCGCGTGGGGGTACATGGTGAACGTGTCCCTCGAGGCCGCGGAGCGCGCGGCGAAGGAGAAGAACCTGGAGGTGGAGGTCGTGGACCTCCGGACCCTCGTCCCCCTGGACACGCCCGCGATCCTGGAGAGCGTGAAAAAGACGGGGCGGGCCGTGATCGTGTACGAGGCGCCCCGCACGGGCGGATTTGGCGCGGAGGTCAGCGCAATCCTCGCGGAGAAGGCGATCGAGTACCTGCGCGGGCCGATTGTGCGGGTCACGGGCTTCGACACGCCGTTCCCGTACACCCTCGAGGACGTCTACATGCCGAACCCGGACCGCGTGCTCGCCGGGATCGACAAGGTCATGGCGTTCTGAGGCGGGCTTACATCGGCACGGCGCCCGGCCGGAAGTACTTCCGGACGCTGAGCATGTAGAAGAACAGGATGAGCAGGATCAGGGCGGTGAACACCGAGCCCACGTCGACG
>DATBXC010000131.1:0-5128 GCA_036514455.1 Thermoplasmata archaeon
GGACATCTTCGAGTACATGAAGAAGACCAACGTCCAGAACTACAAGGACGTCGCGCGGATCGTGTCCGGGTACTACAGGGACCCGGAGAGCATGATCAAGATCGTGCGGGAGACCCTCCAGGCCCAGGGCGTACAGACGCAGGGCTGAGGGCCCGCCAAAATCAGCGGGTGCGCCGTCGCCGCTCTGCCTCGAGTGCGTCGAGGTCCCGCGTGTCCTCGGCCAGGAAGACATCGTACTCCGGGGTCCGAACGTACCGCTCCGGATGGAAGATCTCCTCAAGCGGGACATTCCGAGTGTACTCGCGATGCCGGAGGAGGCCGCCGAGCCGTCCGGCGAGCGCGTGGGTGGCCCGGACCGCGCCCGCGAGGGACCCGCCCCCCAGGCTCACGACCGGGTCTAGGAACTCCTGCCGGTACCGCGCTTCGTCCACGGTGAACGCCCGGCGGTCCCGGAAGTCCTCCCCCGCCAGGTCCGGTCGTCCGCTCCGGTGACGGGAGAAACCCCACGTCCACTTGCAGAGGAACAGCAGGTTATCGACTTCCTGCCGGACCTCGGGAAGAGCGCCTACGTCAGGGGCCAGCATATATTCGAGGACGGCCGCGGAGAGCTGCTCGGTGCCCTTCGAATCCATGAAGTCGCTGAGGCGCTGGAGGGCGGACCAGTTCTTGGGGTCGAGGAGGAGGGCGTGGTAGATCAGCCGGGCGCCAAGGACGTGTCGACCCTGGAACAGGAAGACGTTCTCCGCATGGCGGGCGAGCTGGGCCGCCCGAAAGGTCGCGAATGGCCCCCACGGGCTGGCATCCGGTCCTGCGGTAGAAGAACCTTTCGAGCGGGAGGCGCCGCTGTGCAAGCCGGGCTCGGAGGGCTTCGCCCGTCGGACAGGGTGGGAACGAAAAGGGAAAGGGGGAGGAGTCCGCTCAGAACTCCTCTTCCTGCGGGTTCTGCGTGTCGCCCTCGCCCCCGCCTTCCTGCGACGACTCGCCGAGGGGCTTCTTGATCACCTTCTTCTGGACTACGGGCGGGGCCGCGACGGGCTTCCGGATGACCTTCTTCGGGACCGCCTCCGAGGGCGGGACGCCGGCCTCCTCGCCGCCTGCGGGCTCCGAGGGCGCCGCGGCGCGCGGGGGCGGGCCGCCTCCTGACGGGGGCTTCTTCTCCTCCTTCAGGTACGTCCCGCACTTGTGGCAGACCGTGGCGGTCACGGAGTTGAGGGTGTTGCAGACGGGGCACGGCTTCGACCCCATCTTCCGCATCTCCTCCTCCTCGCGGAGCCAGTCCTCGAACGTCACGAACGTGGGCTGCTTCCGCCACCAGTCCTGGAACTCCCGCTCCGTCAGGGCGCGGCCGAGGGTGCGCTGGGACTCCTCGCGGAACTTGGCGACGACCTCGTCGTACTGCATCCGCATCTTCTCCTGGTAGTCCGCCATCTCCACCTTGCCCGTCGCGAACTCCACGCCGCACTCCGGGCACTGCTTCACGTCCACGGGGATCCAGGCCTGGCAGTTCGAGCACTTCGCCATGTCCTTCTCGAACTCCACGCCGCACTTCGGGCACGTCGTGGAGTCCTCCGGGATGAACGACCCGCACTCGCCGCACTCCACCATCTTCCCGAGGCCGTACACCCGGAAGTACACGGTCACGACGATCACGATGCTGACCACGATGATGATGATGATCATCCAGACCCACACGGGCAGGCCGAGGAAGATGATGTCCAGGGGGCCCACCGCCTTCTGGATCGTGATCGGCACCGAGAGCTCGGGGATCACGCCCGTCGTGTTCACCCGGATCGAGTAGTCCCCGTTCGCCTGGTCCAGGGGGATTGGGAAGTTCGCGAAGAAGAACCCGCTCTCCTCGGAGTTCCGGGTGGACGAGGTGATCGTCCCTCCGCCCGCGTTCAGGAGCGAGACGGTGACTGGGAGGCTCCCGATGCCCGTCCCGTCCGGCCGCCGGACGAAGCCCTCCACCCGCAGCAGGTCGCCGGGGCGGATCGTGGCCCCCGCGGCCGGCAGGCTCACGGTGAACGTGCCCTGCGGCGGCTGGAGGTTCACGCTCTGGTTCGCCCAGTTGTTCGCCTCGGAGCTCTCGAAGATCATCCCGAAGCCCGCGACCTCCCCGAGCGCGTTCTCGGAGTCTGTGAAGATGGACACGGAGTGCAAGCCCACGTCGTTCGCGATGACCACCATCCGGACGATCGTGTTCCCGTTCCCCCGGACCGTCACGCTCGCGTTCCGCCCCACGGGGAGGCTCGTGTTGCTGTCCAGGAAGGCGGAGACGACGAAGCCGCTCGCGTCCGTGTCGCCCAGGTTGTATACGGTGACGTTCAGCAGGAACGGGACCCCGCGGTACACGAGCAGGGTCCCCTGATAGTCCGCGCCGACGAGGGCGAGGTCGGGCTTCGTCCGGACCGTGATCCCGGCCCGGGTCGCCCCGTTGTTCGCCAGGTTGTAGTCGATGTTCCGGTCGTCCGTCCCGGGCGTCGCGGTGGGGTCCGAGCGCACGATCGCGTACAGGATGTGGTCTCCCTGGTTGTTCGGCGTCCAGACGACGCTCAGCTCGATCGTCTGGCCCACGTCCAGGTCGAACCGCTGGGGCGCGGCCATCGTCCAGCCGTCGTCGTCCCACATGAACAGCTCCGCGCTCCGCGCCGTGGTCGTCCCGTCGTTGTGCACGGTGACCCGCACGGTCGTCGGGTTGTCGTCGATCGGGGTCCCGGGCACGATGTCCGCAGCGCTGATCCGGAGGTCCGGCCACACGATCAGGGTCACGGTCACGGAGTCGATGTTGTTCCGGTCGTTCAGCTCGAGGAACTTGCCGGGGTCGAGCGGGTTCGTCAGCGGGGCGTCCACGACGACGGACACGGGCCGCGAGCCCTCCGCGACGCCCTCCGGCGTCCAGATGATCCACACGGTCAGGGTCGAGCGCAGGGGCAGCAGGGAGACCGTGTAGTCGCCGATCCACAGCGCGGAGGACTGGTACGCGGCCTTCGAATTGTCCATCAGGCCGTCCCCGTTCGAGTCCACCAGGGTCTCGAAGAAGCTCACGGTGAGGTTCCGCACGCTGATCTGGCCGGTGTTGTTCACGATCACGGTGATGTTGATCGGCCGGTTCAGGGGCGCGAAGCCGAACGTGTCGTTCGCCTCATGGAAGAACTTGATCCCGCTCACGTAGAACTCGGGGGTCAGTGCGCTGAACACGAGCTGGATGCGGGTGTCCGCCTGGACGAAGGCGCTCAGGTTCTGGTCCGGGAAGTACGGGACCGTGTTGATCACCGCGGACCCGGAGGCCTGGTACGTCGCGTTCGTCCACTGGCTCGAACCCGGCGCGAAGCGGTCCTCGGCGGACGCGCGGTAGATGATGTACCCGAGCGGCGCCGTGGCGGGCCACGCGAGCGCGGCCGCGCCGTACATCTCGTCGACGCCCGGCGTCGGGAGGTTCACGAACGTCGCGCTCACGGTGTCGAACCGGCGGACCGTGAGCTGGGCGTTCGCGCCCTCGAGGAGCGTGTTCGTCCCGTCCACCGCCTCCACGCGGAGCCACCAGTACCGGGTCACCTTCGCGCTCTGGGTGATCATCCCGGTCCACCAGTCCTGCCCGGGGGGCAGGCTCGTCTGGACGCTCGTGAGCTGGGCCCACTGGTGCCCGCCGAAGCGGAGCTGCGGCGTCAGGACCGCGTCGAACGTCGTATTCCGGATGTCGAAGTCCGCGGTCGCCGCGCTCCCGTCGTCGGAGCGGAGCTGGAGGCTCGTCATGCCGGAGAAGGTGGCGTCCCAGAGGTTCGACTTCAACGCGGTGTTGATGTACAGGGACGTGCCGGTGAACGTGGCGCGCTTGAAGCTCGCGGAGGCGCCCGCTGCGACGACCTCGCCGTCCACGACCGTGTCCGCGACGTCGATCACCGCGGACCCGTCGGAGCGGAGGACCCCGGGCCCGCCGGGCGCGTCCAACCACAGGTCGGAGCCGCCGCGGGTCACGAGCCGCCCGCCGTTCGCGAGGTAGATTGTGAGGGGCCAGTTGCTCTGGATCGTCGAGTTGATCAGGGTGAGCCGCCCGCTGCCCGTGATCTTGATCAGGGCGCGGTTGCACAGCTCGGACTGCTGGCTGATGTAGATCCCGCCGTCGACGATCGTCACGTCGCCCGTGATCTCGAGGCTGCTCGCGGACGGCACGATGACGCCGGTCAGGGTGCGGGTGAAGGACCACGTCGTGACGCCCGGCGGGAACACCTGGACGCTCGTCGTCACGGTGTTGTCGGACTCGTAGACGGAGCCCTCCAGGATCGCGTTCGTCGGGTCGACGACCGCCTGCAGGGTGTGGAAGCCGCAGCTCGAGGCGGTCCACGTCGACGTCGTGGCGATGCGCGCGAAGGCGCCCACCGCGAGGGTCGGCACCGCGACCCGCTGCACGAGGACGTCGTCCATGTAGAAGTCCACCGCGGTCCCCACGGTCGTCGCGGCCTGGCCGGTGTTCCGGACCGTGGCGTTGAGCCGGACCAAGTCCCCGGAGAACGGGTACGGGTCGGAGGTCCGGAGGTCCTGGTCGAAGATCCGGAGGTTCGGGGACGGGACGACATTGAGCACCGCGCACGCGGAGTTGTCGTCCTCGCGGTACGGCGGGGGCTCGGGGATCCGGTTGTCCGGGTCCACGACCGCGCACCACGTGTACTGGCCGGGCGTGGACGGGATCCAGTCGATGCTCACGATCGTCGAGTTCGCCACGAACGGCACGGTGATGGAGGCGTACGGGTCCGAAGCGAGCGTGCCGAGCTTGAACCACACGAGGAAGTTCGAGGCGTTCGCGCCGCCGTTGTTCGAGACGGTCGCCTGGACCGCCACCGTGTTCTCCGCGAAGCCGGGGGAGGGGCTGAACGAGACGCCCACCGTGAGGTCCGGCCCGATCGGGGTGACGCTGACCGAGAAGAACGCGCGGTTGTTCGCCTCGTTCGTCTCCGGCACGACGCCGGTAACGTCGACGTCGACCCGAATCGTGCGGCTGCCCGCGGGGACGTTGTTCCAGTTCAGCGTGAGGATCGTGGACGCTCCCGATGCGAGCGGGCTCGCGGTCTGCTCGTCGAGGAACGCGGTCCCCTCGGAGAACCGGACGCGGAAGGTGCCCGAGCCGCCGGGG
>DATBXC010000132.1:0-28769 GCA_036514455.1 Thermoplasmata archaeon
GCATCGTGGCGAAACCCTTATGGTTTGGACGTCCCCTGTGGCGACTGCGGTCGGCGTTCGTTGGTCGACCGCAAGCATCCCTCCACAACGAGGCCGTCCGGATTCCGGACGGCCTAACCATTTTTCCGGACTGGCCATGCCACGACGCGACTGCGGCTGCGCTACCGGATGCGCAAATCCCGAAGGCGCTTCACGAGGAAGTCTTGGACCTTCTGGTCCGACAGGAGGCGGGCGAACTTCTGATCCAAGGACTGCATCTCTTCCTCGGCCTCCATCGCCGCTCGGCGGTCTAGAGCCGCCCCGCAACGGGCGCAGAACTTCCCCGTCGCCTTGTTCGCCAAGTCGCAACGGGGGCACCGTTTCGGTGCGAGATCGCTCTCCGGCGGAGGCTCGGCTATCTTGAGACCTCGGAGACGAAGGATTGCCTCGTCGACATCCCGCCCGGACAGGTGCACGTACGTCGCGGGCATGTCCGAGCCGCGGACCCACCCGAAGTACTGGTCCATCTGCGCCTCCGTGAGGTGCTTCGCGAGAGCGGTCGCCCGGCTGTGGCGGAAGTTGTGGGGGTTCGAGCCCTTCTTCACGCCCGCCTTCCCCGCCAGCTTGGCGAGGAGCTTCCGCAGGGCCGCGTACTGTAGCGGCTCGTCCCGCCCTACGGTCCCGATACCGACCCACAGGGACGCGTCCGGTCGGCCCCGTTTCGGGTGGGACGAGAGCCACTCCGCCAGGTATGGCGTGGAGTCGACGAGGAGGATCCGTCGCATCCCCGTCTTCCCCTTCAGGGTGAGCCGCGTGCCGATGTCGTCGAACTGGACGTGCTTCGCCTGGAGGGTGGGGAACTCCCCGACGCGGGCGCCGGTCTCCCACAGCACGCTGACGACCGCGCGGTCCCGCGAGTGGGACGCCGCCTCGATCATGCGGCGAACCTCCGCCTCCGTGATCAGGGACTCCGGCAGCTTGTCGTTGTTCCGGCTGCGCGTCGTCTTCACCCACGCCACGGTGTCCTTGAACGTCCCGTCGCGGAACCACTTGTAGAACGCCTTGACGGTCTTCCGCACCTCGAGCTTCGTGTCCGGCGCGAAGTCCGAGTCCTCGACGTCCGCCAGGAGCCGCTCCACCGCCTCCCTCGTCGGCTCCAGGAAGGCGGGTCCCAGGTCCGACGCGATCCGCCGGAGGTCCGTCACGTACCGCAGGGTCCTCGCGGGGTCCCGCCCGTTCGCCCGGGACGTCCGCACGAAGTCGAGGATCGCCCGCTTCGCGTCGCCGGAGAGGTCGGAGGACTCGATCCTCTCGAGCGCCCTCCGGAGCTTCCCCTCGTAGTCGTGCACGCCCTGGCGGGCCGCCATCGCCCTCCGAGAGGGCTCGGGTAGGCACTAAACCTAGGGTGAGACGCCCGGGGCAGGATTCGAACCTGCGCTCCCTTGCGGGAAGCGGTTTTCAAGACCGCCGCCATACCGGGCTTGGCGACCCGGGCTCCGCGAATCATCGTGCGGGTCCGATAAAAGGGTTTCCGGGCGGATCACAGGAGCGCCGCGACGTCGAGCTCGAACGCCGCGACCGGATGGGTGAGGCCGTAGCCGTCGACCACGCGCGGGTGGACCTCGCCGAACACGCCCGCCCACGCCCCGTTCGCCTTCACCGCCGCGCACCGGCCCGGGATGAAGTTCGGGCCCTCCGCGGGCTCGACCTCGCACGACTTCCCGACGTCCCGCAGGAGGCTCTGCACGAGGCTCTTCATCTCCGTGAACGAGGCCTTTGGGTGAATCGACGCCGCCCCGAGCCGCCGGACGTTCGTCCCGTCGATCACGACGTCCCCGATCTCGAACACCCGCTGCGGGAGTTCCCGGTGCTTGTTCAGGCCGAGGATCCCGAGGACGCCGCCGAGGAGCCCGGACCGCACGACGCTGAAGTCCTCGCCGATCGGGTTCTGGAGCACGACCGGGGGCGGGCCCGCCACCGGGGCCTTCGGGGACGACAGCGCGAGGGACATCACCTCGATGTATCCGTAGCCGACGAGGAGGCGTCGCAGCGACGCGGAGAACTCGTTCAGCGGTTGCGCCTCCCCGATCGTCTGCTGCCGGGGGAGCGCCAAGGGGAATGTCCCGTACCCGTAGGCGATCGCGAGGTCCTCGAAGACGTCCCAGTCGTGGAGGATGTCCGCGCGATACGCGGGAATCTCGAGCGCGAGCTTCGTGCCTTGTGCCGTCGCCTCGTACCGCATTCGGCGGAGGAGCTCGATCGCATCGTCCGGGGCGATCGTGACGCCGAGGAGGCGGTTCGCGCGCTCCAGGTCCACGATCCGGATCTTCGTGTCGAGCGCCGGGGTCACGAGCTTCCGGTCCGGGTACACGGTCGCGACCCGCTCGATCCGCCCGCCCCGCTCCGCGAGCGCCGTGCAGAGGATCGTGAGTGCGGTCCGGACCGCGGCGAGGTCCGTGCCGGTGACGTCGATGAACAGGTTCCGGCTGTCCGGCGTGAGCTGCGTGACGATGCCGTTGATGATCGGCGGGAAGCTGAGCACGGTCCCGTTCGCGTCCGTGATCACCGGATAGAGGCGCTTGCCCTCGAGGATCGACGCGTACTCCTTCCCCTTGTCGTGGCGCTCCAGGATCTCCTGGAGGTCCATCTCCTCCGCGCGCCCGAGCGGGACGAACCGGACGGAGTTCGGGTACACGGCTTTGAACGTGAACGGCGGCGTGACCTTGTCGAGGTCGTGGATCCCGATCGCGACCTTCCGCCGCCTACGCCCCAGGGTCAGGTGGAGCTTCTCCTGGAGATCGACGAGCGACGCGACGGACTCGTCCGTGAGCTCGATGCCGCGGACGACGCCCCCGACCGCGAAGGGGCGCACGACCTCGACGCTCTTGTCGACCGTGAACTCGATGCCCCCCAACTCCGCCGGAAAGTGCGGGAGGCCGACCTCGATGCCCAGGTAGCCGCGCAGGGCCCGCGCGATTCCCTCGACGCTGTACAGGTCCGGCCGGTTCGGGAAGATGTCGAACGTGATCACGTCCCCCTCCGTCGCCTCGTGGCCGCAGCCCATCATGACGATGCTTTGGATCAGCTCCTCTGGCGGGAGGGCCTTGCTCAGGAGGTCGACCAGCTCCGGGTACCGGACGCTCACGTTCGTCATGGGCGGCGAGCGAAGAACGAAGGGGCTATAAGAAGGATTAGGGAGGAATTCAGCGCGCGAGGGCCCGCCACATCAGCGGAAGGCTCGCGTCGTACCGGTACGTGATGTTCGAGTGCGTGTCCTCAAACTCTTCGTACACGTGCCGCACGCGGAGGCCCTCGAGCTTCGCGTGCAACGTGCGGGCGCCCCAGATCAGGTTGAACTGGTCCTTCGTCCCGCAGTCGACGTACACGAGGCGCATCCGCCGGAGGCCCCGCGCGAACCGCGCGACCATGTTCACGGGGTCCCACGCCCGCCATCGCGCCCAGACCTCGGGCCGCCATTCCCCGGTCTCCAGGTCGAACGGGAAGTCGATGCCGAGATGCGGGCTCCTCGGGTTCGGGGAGTAGTGGGCCGCCATCCCGAGCGTGTTCAGGGGCTGGAAGAACTCCTCCCGCCTCCGGTTCGGTTGCCGCCAGTACCAGTCCAACCATCCCTTCGGGCCGCCGTGCTCCCGGAACGCGGCGAGGGCCTTCGGGAAGTCCGGGATGTAGCAGAACTCGAAGCACGAGTCCCCCGAGTGGTCCGCGAGGGCCTGCCATGTGTCGGGGTGGAGCATGCCCTGGACGATCGAACCGTATCCGCCGGAGGACTTGCCCCAGATCCCGCGGCGGCCCACGCGGTAGCGGGACTCCACGAACGGGATGACCTCCTTCCGGAGGTAGTCATCGTAGCGTCCCGTCGCGGACGAGTTGATGTACTGGTTCCCGCCCACGCGCGTGAAGCAGTCCGGCAGGGGCACGATCATCGGGCCCATCTTCCCCGTACGGATCAGGCGGTCGAGCTTCGACTTGATGTCCTCGCCGAGCGGGTCGACGCTCAGGAGCGACTTCCCCGTGCCCGTGTACCCCACGAGCGCGTACGCGGCGGGGTACCGTTTGTTCGGATCGTATTTCGGCGGGAGATAGACCGCAATCTCCCTCCGCGTCGGGTCCCCGAGCGGGTTCCCCTTGAGGACTTTCGAACCCAGCGTCTCGACGACGACCTCACCGCCCGCCATGAACCACCACCGCGCGGGCAATCTCCCGCCACGGAAAAGCCTTCGGGAGCGCGAATGGGCCCGGCCAAGGTAGCCGGGTCCGCGTAACTAGGCCTTTCGGGACCTTCAAGAAGCAGGCGCCAGGAAGGACGAGATGCGGAACGTCGGACTGTACATCAGCGTGAGCACGCAGGAGCAGGCGGAAAGGGGTTGGAGCGTCGAGGGGCAGATCGCGGACCTTGCAAGTTCTGGGACGGACACGCGGATCGGAAGGCCCGGCGGGTCCTGAAAGCGGGTCGCGGCGCCACCAATCTCGACCGACAGCCGAGAGCGCCGGGGGTTGAAGTCGAGGCCCACCGCGGACAAGCTCCCCATCATCATGGGTCGGGCTTCATCTCCCCTTCCCGAAGCTCCCAAATCACGTTCACGATCAACCAACGCCGGTCATCGAACTTCGCGAGATGCAGGTAATCGACATACTCGGGCGAAACGCATTTGGCACTTGCAACGTGCCTGAACACGTCGAGAATCGCGATCTGGTATCGTCGCTGTGACTCAGGGATATCGCTGCCACCCCCCTGCTTCGTGAGTGCGATCATCCTGGCGGCATCGGTGGCGCGACGCAAGTGCCACGTCCCCCCTGGGAATCACGCGAGAGTGTGCGCTTCACAAGGTCTGGATGTAGGCAGCGCGTCATCCGCGTTACATCGGCGCCATACCACCCTTCAACGTAATCCCGAACGGACTGCATGATCGCGTCATAGTCATCCTGGGCAGGGAGCCAGCTCGCCGGCTCGGCAGAAACACCCGTGGATTCGCTTCCGGGCATGGCCGTGTGATGCCTGCCAGTCCGCACTGGCTTTACGGCTGACCGAAACCATTAGATTCCGTACGTGCATCGGGGGCGTTAGGGGATTATGGAGACACAGAAGAAGTGGAACGTGAAGGTCGAGCAGTTGGTGTCCTGTAACTGCAACTGGGGGTGCCCTTGCTCGTTCAACGCGCCGCCCACGTACGGGAAGTGCGAGGGGGCGCTCGCGTACCGCGTCGTGAAGGGCGCGCGCGGAGGCGTTTCTGTGGACGGGCTGAAGTGGGTCCTCTTGGGCGCTTGGCCGGCGGCGATCCATCTGGGGAACGGCCGGGGCCTCGTCTTCCTCGATGACAGGGCGAGCGGCGAGCGGCTCGAGGCCCTGGAGTGGCTCGCGACCGCGAAGGCGGGGCCCTTGGCCGCGTACATGAAGTCCTTCACCTCGCCGCCGAAAGTCCGGACGGCGCGGATCCAGTTCCAATTCGCGGGCAAGAGGAGCCGCTTCGGCGCGGGCCGCGCTGTGCGCGTGGAATTCGAGCCGATGCGCAACCCGGTGACGGGAGAGGAGCACCACCTCACGGGCGTCCTCCCGACGGGGCTGTTCACGAAGAGCGAGGACTTCTACTCGACCCGGACCTTTCGCGTACGCACGGACGGCTTCCGCTTCGGCGAGCCCGGCCGGAACGCAATCCTGAGCAAGGCGCATTGGCGAGGCCCGTGAACGCTTTGCGGCGCGGCATCACGAGCACCTGGCTCCCCCACTTGGGGGCGATGGCTCCCGGAAAGTTCAAGTCCTTTCGGCGTCGAAACGCTTAGGCCGCGAGGCGACCGAAAGGCTCAAGAGAGTTACAATGGGCCCGGCCAGATTCGGACTGGCGACCTCCCGGTTATCAGCCGGGCGCTCCAACCAGGCTAAGCTACGGGCCCACCGGGCCGCGAGAGATTTGCGGTCTCCTAATAAGCTTTGGGAACCGCGCGGAGGGCGCGAATCGCCCTAGGACTCCATAGAATCAGGGTCCAAACCCACCCCGAAAGCCTTATTATCAGACCACGAAATCCGACGAACCACGAGATAATGGAGGTCCTAGAGGCCATCAAGTCCGGGAAGAGCGTGAGCAGGTACAAGCCGATCCCCGTGCCGGAACAGAAGGTCAACGCGGTGTTCGGGGCCGCCCGCCTCGCGACGTCCGCCGAGAACCTGCAGCCGTGGAAGTTCATCGTCGTGAGCGACGAGGACCTCAAGCGGCGGGTCGCGGCGGCGTGCACGAACGCAAAGCGGCTGCCGGACGCGCCCCTGCTCGTCGTCGCCTGCGCAAGGCTCGACGAGGCGGTGGCGACTGTGGGCGGGTACATGAACTCGTACCCGGTGGACCTCGGCATGGCGCTCTCCCACCTGAGTCTGGCCGCGACGAGTGAGGGGCTGGGAACCTCCTGGGTCTTCGCCTTCAACGAGGAGAAGGTGAGGGCCGCGCTGCGCATCCCCGAGGACGCCAAGGTGGTCGGGTTGTCTCCCCTTGGCTATCCGGAGGCCACGGAGCCCCCGGAGGGGCGCAAGCATCTCTCGGAGATCCTCTCGTACAACGCGTACGAGTAGCGTACGAACAGGGCTCCGACAACGACTCCTCGCCGGACCGGACACCGATGGCCCTCCGAGCCCTCACTCCCAGCGGCGCCGCGTACTGCAGCGAATGCGGAGCCGAAGCGCCGGCGGACGCGCAGGCCTGCAAGGCGTGCGGGCGGACCTTCGAGGGCGTGCTCGAGGCGGTCCGGTGCATGTTCTGCGGCGCGATCCTGTTCCGGAACGCGATCGAGTGCTACCACTGCGGGCGGAAGGTCGAGCCTGAGCCCACGGAGGAGATCTACTTCAAGACCCTGATGGACTCGACGCGCAAGGCCGCGGAGACCGCGGCCCGTCCGGCCGCTGCCCCCGCCCCGACGCCCGCCGCGACCCCCGCCGAGGCCGGGCTGGAAGGCCCCGCCCTCTGGCAGCTCTCCGAGCGCTTCCAGCTGATGCTCGTCGGCCGCAAGAAGCGGATCGAGCAGATGGACGCGCTCGTCGCCCGCGCGCGGCGGCGGATCCGGATGCTCGAGGCTTCCCACAACCCGGTGGAAATCCGGGAGCGGGAGGAGCTGAAGCGGCAGATCGAGGAGATCCTCGTCGAGCGGGAGGACATCCTGAAGATCGAGGAGGGCATCGTCGAGATGGAGCGGATCTACCGCAACATCCTTACGCTGCAGCAGGGCCAGCTCCACGACCGCGAGGAGGCCCTCAAGACCCGGGTCGAGGCGTTCCGCAAGGAGCTCGAGCGGAGGGAGCAGGAGAAGGCGGAGATCAAGGAGCGGGAGAGCGAGCTCGGACGGCAGGAGGACGAGTTCCGGTCCCTCGTGAACCGCCTCCACGAGCGGGAGCGGGAGCTCGACGACCGCGAGGGCCGCCTGAACAATCGGCTGAGGGAACTCGAGGCGAAGGCGAACGAGCTCGCGGCGATCGAGGCCGACCTGCGGCGGCGCGGGCCCGCCTCGGGCGGGAGACCGGACCGCGCGCCGATGCGCGCCCCCGAGGAGATCACGATCGAGCCCGAGGATGCGGAGATGCGGGACCTCAAGCTCCGGATCACGGAGCTCGAGGAGCAGATGGAGCGCGTGATGGAGGAGAGGAACCGGCTCGGCGAGGAGCGGGAGAAGCTCTCCCTGTTCCACGAGGACGTGAAGGTCGTGCTGAAGGGCCTCGACGACCTCCTCGCGAAGCTGCCGGAGGACGAGATCAAGAGGTTCGCGAAGTCGAAGGACTTCAAGGCGTACGAGAAGGTCCTCGACACGTACGGGCTGTGAGGCGATGGGACTCCGCGAGAAAGCCCGCAAGGCGATCGAGGAGGAGAGCCTCCAGGAGGTCGAGGACTTCGAGAAGGAGGAGTCCGGGGAGGCCCCCCCGAGCCTAGCCCCCGCGGAGGGCGATCTGACCGGGCGGGCCGCGGAGCTCGCGAAGGAGCTCGAGGAGGCCCGCAAGATCAACGACGTGAAGGAGCGGGAGATCGCGAAGCGGGAGAAGGAGCTCGCGGACCTCCGGAGGCAGTTCGACGAGTTCGAGCTGAGGCAGAGCATCGCCGCGAAGGACCTCCAGCTCCAGCTCAAGGAGAGCGAGATCGCGCTCAAGTCGTCCGAGCGGGACGTCCAGCGGTACGAGGCGGAGATCGAGCGGCTCAAGGGGGCCCTCGGGGACAAGGGCGACCTCGAGGCGAAGGGCTCCAGCCTCTCGGAGCGGGAGCGGAAGCTCTCGGACCGCGAGTCCCAGGTCGTGAAGCAGTTCGAGGAGCTGGGCCTGAACATGGCGTCCCTCGACGCGCGGACGCGCGAGGTGATGAGCCGGGAGAAGACCCAGACGAAGCGTCAGGCGGACATGGACAGCCTGGCGGGCGAGCTCCGGGAGCGCGAGAAGCGACTCGCGGCCTTCGAGGGCACGCTCGTCCGCCGCGAGGCGGAACTCGGGAAGGCGGGCGCCGCCGCATCCGCCCTCAAGGCCGAGGCCGAGGACGCGCGGGCCGCCCTGGCCGCGGCGGAACGGGAGGCGAAGAAGAACAAGGAGTCCCTGGAGGCGCTCCGGAAGGAGCTGTCGGACGGGCGGGAGGCCGCGCAGAACCGGGAACTCGACCTCACCGCGCAGACCGCAAAGGCGGAGGCCGCGGCGGAGCGTGCCCAGGACCACGCCCGCCGCCTCGAGGCGGAGCTCGAGGACGTCCGGAAGCAGGCGGGGCGCGCCGGCGAGATCACGGCCAAGGAGAAGGAGGTCCGGTCCCAGGAGAAGGACCTCGAGGCGCGCGGGGCGCGGCTCGACGAACGGCAGGTCGAGATCGAGACGCTCACGAAGTCGCTGGAGAACCGCGAGGCGGAGCTCGCGGACCTCGGGAAGCAGCTCGCGCGCCGGGAGGCGGAGGTCCAAGAGGCGACGCGGGCCACGAAGACGCTCGGGGAGGAATCCGCGAAACGCGGGAAGGCCTTGGACTCCAAGGAGTCCGAGCTGAAGGCCCGCGAGAAGGCGTTCGAGGACCAGGAGAGGGAGAGGGGCCGCGAGCGGAAGCGAGTCGAGGACCGGCTCCGGAGCGCGGAGTCCGAGTTCAAGCAACGCGAGGACCAGATCGCGAAACGGGAGCGGGGGCTGGCCGGACTGGAGGAGAATCTCGAGCGGGAGCGGCGCGCGGCAAAGGAGTCGTCGCAAAAGACCTTGGAGGCGGACGCGCAGGCCAAATCCCGACTCGCGGACCTCGAGAAGCGGGGATCGTCCCTGGCGGCCCGGGAGAAGGAACTCGCGGACCGTCAACGGACGCTGGACCGACTCGAGGAGGACCTTGACAAGGCCCAGACGGACGCCGCGGTGCGCGCGAAGGCCGATCTCGAGGGCCTCCGGAAGCAGCTCGCGGCATCGGACCGGGCCCTCGGTGCGAAGGAGAAGGCCCTCTCGGAGTCCGAGGCGGAGCTCGCGCGATCGAAGGAATCGTTCCAAGCGCGGGAGATCGACCTGACGGCGCAGGTCG
This sequence comes from Thermoplasmata archaeon, assembly GCA_036514455.1. Classification (GTDB taxonomy): domain Archaea; phylum Thermoplasmatota; class Thermoplasmata; order RBG-16-68-12; family RBG-16-68-12; genus EA-19. Next base: position 9,489 of record DATBXC010000132.1, read on the forward strand.
CGAAGGAGGAGGCCGCGCTTGAGCGGGCGGAAGACCGGATCAAAAGGCTCGGGGCGGAGGTCGAGGACGTACGGAAGAAGGCCGGACGCGCCGGCGAGCTCACCGCGAAGGAGGCGGAGATCAGGAAACAGGAGAGGGCCCTCGAGGAGCGGGAGAGCTTGGTCGATGGCCGCCAGGTCGACCTCGAGAAGAAGCTGAAGTGGGTGGAAGGCCGGGAGGCGGAGTTCGGGCGCAAGGAGAGAGACTTCGCCGCCCGAGAGTCCGAACTCCAGACGCAGATGAGGATCCTCCAGGACCGGGAGAAGTCCCTTGCGAAATTGGAGACGGATCTGAGGAGACGGTCGGAGACCCTCGAGGCGGACGCGTCGAAGCGGCAAGTGGACGCGGCGGCCGCGTTGGCGGAGGCGAGGAAGGTCGCCCAGGCGAAGGACCGAGAACTCGCGAAGCGGGACAAGGACCTCGAGACGACGCGCGACGCCCTCAAGGCCGCCCAGGACGCCCTGGCGACGCGGGAGGCCGAGCTGGCGGGCAAGATCGCCAAGGCCGAGGCGGAGCTTGCGCGATGGCGGGGGGACGCGGGGAACCTCGAGGACGAGGCGGGACGGCTCCGCAAGGAACTTGCTCGGGCCGGAGACCTCGGCGCCCGCGAGCTGGAACTGAAGCGGCTGACGTCGTCCGCGGAGGAGCGGGACAAACATCTCGAAGGGTCGAGACGAGAGCTCGAGGAACGGGCGAAGGCCCTCCAGCGGAGGGAGGAGGACCTCGCGAAGCGGGAGAAGCTGCTGACGGCCCGGGAAGCGGAGCTGTCCACAGTGGACAAGGCCGTGCGCGAGAGGGAGCGGACCCTCGCCCGCGCGGAGAAGCAGGCGGAGGACCGGTTCCGGGCCACCGAGGTCACGCACAAGCGGCGGGAGGAGGAAATCGAGCGGCGGGAGCGAGCCCTGGCGACGAACCGCGGGGACCTCGAGCGGGAGCGCCGGATGCTCCGAGAGGCGGAGCAGCACCTCGCGGCCTCGAAGGAGGAGTACACGACCGTCGCGGGGGACCTCGAGAAGAAGGCGGCTTCCCTTGCGGTCCTCGAGCGCCAGCTGGAGGACCGGCAGAGACGGATCGAAACCGCCGAGGCGGGGCTCGAGACGGCGCAGACGGAGATGCGTGTGCGCGTTGGGGAGGTCTCGAAGCAGGAGGAGCGCCTCAAGGCCGCCTCCGAGAAGATTCAGGCCGAGCGCGAGGAACTCGCCCGGCTGTCCGAGCAGCTCCACGCGCGGAACGCGCAAATCGAGGCCGCGGCAAAGGCGGCGGAGACCACCGCCCGGGAGAACCGGGAGCGACTGGTGCAGCTCGACGCCCACGAGTCGGACCTTGCCCACCGCCTCGAGGAGCTCGCAAAGCGGGAGTCCGGCGTTGAGTCCCGCGCCGTGGCCCTCGGTCGGCAGGAGAGGGCCGTCAAGAAGCGGGAGGAGGCCGCCGCCCGCCTGGGATCGTCCCTCGACGCGCGGGAGCGGGAGCTCGAGGCGGGACGCAAGAAGCTCGCCGCGGACCTCGCGACGGTGGAGAAGGACCGGTCCGCCCTGGCGAAGGCCACCGCGGACCTCGAGGCTCGCGGGAAGATTCACGCGGCCGACGCCCGTCGGCTCCTCGCGACGGAACGCAAACTCCAGCAGCAGGAGAAAGACCTCGCTGCGGAGGCCCAGCGGATCCAGGACGGGGACCGGGCGCTCGCGTCCCGCGAGGTCGACGTCGAGAAGCTCCAGGACACACTCAGGGACCGGGAGTCCGAGATCGAGGCGGGCGCCTCGCGCCTCGCGCAAGACCAGAAGAGATTCGCGGAGGAGCGGTCCGCGCTTGGAGCGGCAGAGAAGGCGCTCGCGGACGAGCGGCGCAGGTTCGACGCAGCCTCGCACGACCTCGAACGGCGGATCCAGGCGACCGCCGCGCAGGAGTCGGCGTTCGCGAAGACGCGCGAGAAGTTCCTCCAGGAGCGTGCCGCGACGGAGGCCGCGGGCAAGGTTGCGCGTGCGGAGATCGTGCGGCGGGAGGCCGAGCTCGCACGCCGGGAGACCGCCCTCGAGGGCGACCGGGAGAAGACCCAGGCGCTCGCGAAGGCGGTGGACACCGGGGAGAAGGACCTCGCGAGGCTCGAGTCCGAGCTGGACGCGAAGGCCCGCTCCCTCTCGGAGCAGGCCGGGGAGCTGGACCGCCGGGCGTCCCACGCGCGGACGCTCGAGGAGCGGCAGGAGAAGCTCCGGAAGGATCTCGAGGCGGAGCGGGAGACGCTCGACCACCGTCGCTCGCAATCCGACGCGGAGGCGAAGCGGATGGAGGCGATCGCCCGCGGACTCCGCGAGGACCGGGCGAAGCTCACCGCGGCCCAGAAGGAGCTCGCCTCGGAATCCCGCGAGCTGCGTCGGGAGAAGGGGCGGGTCGCGTCCCTCGACGCCAAGATCCGCGGGGAGTCGAAGGGCCTGGAGGGCCAGCGCAAGGACCTCGACCGGCTCGCGTCCGACCTCGCTCGCCGCGACAAGGAGGTGCGGTCCCGCGAGGCGTCCGTCGAGACCCGCGGGGCGGAACTCGACAAGGCGGAGGAGGACGTCCGCGGCAAGCTCGCGGACCTCGCCCGCAGCGCGGCGGCACTCGAGTCCCATCGCGCGGACCTGTCCGAGCAGGAGGCGTCCCAGGAGTCCGCGAGGACCGACCTCGAGAAGCTCGAGGCCGCCGTCGCGGAGTCCCGGGCGGAGGTCGAGCGCCGGGCGGAGCGGCTCAAGGAGCGCGAGCATCACGTTCAGCAGTCCGAGGAGGCCCTCGGGAAATCGGAACGGCAGCGCCGGGAGAGGGAGGCGTCCCTCGAGCGGCGGGAGAAGGCGCTGACGGTCGAGACGGCCCGTCTCGCCGCGACGCGCGAGGACCTCGCGAGGCTCGAGGCGAAGACCTCCGAGACCCGCAAGGAGGCTTCAAGCCTGATGCGGAACGCCAGGAAGCTCGCGGAGCAGAGGAACGCGGATCTCCTGACGGAGGTCGAGCGGGAGAAGGCGCGGCTCGCGGGGGAGCGCAAGGCGGTCGCCGCGCTCCTCAGGGACAAGGAGGCCCTCAATCGGAGGGAGCGGGAGCTCGCCGAGCGCGCCGAGAAGGTCCGCGCGGATCGAGAGGCGTTCGAGCGGGAGCAGCGCGGGTTCGAGTCCGAGCGGTCCACCATCCGCAAGGAGCGCGACGTGATCGAGGGCGGGTGGAAGCGCATCCGCGAGGAGGCCGCGCGCCTCGAGGACAAGGAGCGGGGCCTCGCGGGCCTCGTCACCTCGACGCTCGCGGCGGAGCGGAAAGCCCTCGAGGACGAGCGCCGCAAGGTCCGCGCCCTCATGGCCGAGATGCGGTCGAAGTCCCAGCGGGCCCTCCGGAGCGAGCGCCGCCTGCGGCGGGTCCAGCACTCCGTCGAGAGCCTCGACGGGGACCTGAGGCGCAAGGCGAAGGAGCTCGCGGCCCGCGAGGACGAGATCGACGTGAAGCGGGCGGAGATCGACCGCCTCCGGCGCCGCCTCGAGGGGCTCCTCTAAGGCTCGCCCTCCTGCGGTTCCGGCAGGGGCACGTGCGAGGGGGCGGGGACGATCCAGGAGAAGATCGACCCGAAGAGCGGCACGAACACGATGCTGCTCGCCAGGTGGATCAGGGTGAACGGGATCTGCATGTAGTACACGGTCCCGAGCGGGACGCCGCGGGGGCCCGCGATGAAGACCCAGTCGCCGAACGCGGTCCAGACGTCGAACAGGATCGTGGCGGGGATGCTGATCGTCGTGAGGATCGCGATGGACCGGGTCGTGAAGAGGACCCGGCGCCGTCCGCCCCAGGCCCCGATCAGGCCCGCGAACGTCATCCCGGACCACGTGAACGCCGTGATGCCGAGAATCGAGAAAAGGCCCAGCTCGCCGCCGTATCCGAGCGCGTAGATCACCGCATCCGAGACGCCCATCACCGCCACGGTCACGAACAGCGCGTACCGCCACCCCAGGAACGCGCCCGCGAGCATGGAGGCCGCGAGGACGGTCTCCACGTTCGCGACGCGGAGCAGGAGGAGCCGCCCCCCGATCCCGAAGAGGACGAGGAGGAACGCGAGGTCGAGCCGCGAGAGCTTCCGGAAGGCGCCTGGCCGGGCCATCTCACCCGCCCTCCGGCACGGTGAAGCGCCACAGGATCGTCTCCCCGCCATGGAGCACGGTGAGGTCCGCGGCCGTGGTGGCGTACGCGCCGTCGACCCAGAACACCCACCACCGCCCGCCGCCGCGCGCCCCGTTGATCGCGTCCACGAACACGGCGGAGTACGGCGGGGACCAGTTCGACCACTCGACCGCGAAGTGAAGGGTGCGCGCCGCCTCTAGGAGGAACAGAAACACGGTGTTGTTCCTCGTTTCCGGATTCGAGTAGTTGATGGTCCAACCCGGGCCGTCGATCTCCATTGAGAGCACAATCCCTTGGGCCAGGGCGGGGGCCTGCGGCCGGAACATCTGCGCGCCGAGGATTAAACCCGAAGCTGCGACCACAATGACGGTCGCGAGCAGGGCGGCCTTCGCCCGCTCACGGAGGGGCACGGCGTCGACGCCTCCTGGTCAGCACGACAAAGATAATCAACACGGTCAGTCCAAGCGCAACCCCCACCGGAATCCAGAACCTGAGGTCCCCGAGCGTGCCTGTGATGGCGAACGGGATGGTGCGGGTCAGCGGCGGGTACGAGTCTCCCTGATCGTCCGAGTAGGTCAGCTGGGCGGAAACCGAGGTGTCGAGCCGCATGGCCATCACGGACCCGGCACGGAAACCAACGACGACCTCCTCGTAAGCGCCGAAGGGGATTTCGGGGAAGTCCCATTCAAATCGGTTGTCGTCTCTCCGGCTCTCGTTCGGTCGGACCTCGTACACGTTCACCTCCGCGGGGAGGGTCACCACGAGTCGAGCGTTCGTGAGCCGCCCCCGGAGAGCTTCGGCGCGGAGAACGACGCCCGCGCCACTACCCTGCGGGTATGGTGCGGGACCCAGCGCATTCGCAGTGAGTTCCGCGACCGAGGAGCCCTCCTGGCGGAACGCGTACACATGGCCGTTGTCGCTCGGCGCGTACACGGTCCCGTTCGAGACGACCGGCGAGCCGAGGATGAAGTCCGGCGGGTCGGGCGTGTGCGACCAGACTTCGCGGCCCGTCGTCGCGTTCAGCGCGACAATCTCCCCGTATCGGCCGTTCGTGGAAAAGAACACCTTCCCGTCCGCGTACGCAAGCGACGACTGGACGGCCACGCCGTTCGTGTCGTACGACCAGAGGTATTCCCCGGTCGTCGCGTTCAGGGCCTGGACGTGCCCGAACTCGATGAACGAGCCCGTGCCGACGAACAGGGTGTCCCCGTGGAGCGCGGCCGAGGAGACGCTCTCGCCGACGACCGTGCGCCAGACGCGCTGGCCCGTCCTCCAGTCGATCGCATAGACGTACCGGTCCCGGCACGGGACGATGGCCAGAGTCCCGTGGATCAGCGGGGATGCTGCAACGGGGCCCCCCGTCGGGTAGAACCAGGCCTGCGCCCCGTTCGTCCACAGCGCGAGGACCCCGTACGGCGGGTCGAACGTAACCTGCGTCGTCGTGTTGTACCGGCCCATCACGCCGACGACCAGCCGGTCTCCCGCAAAGGCGGGCGTCGAGTAATGAATCGATCCCGTGGGGAACCGCCACGCCACCGTCCCGTTGCTCGCCCAGAGGGACGCGAGTTCGCCGGAACCGCCCGTCTCGTTGAACGTGCCGATGTAAACACGGTCGTACACGATCCGCGGCGAGGACGTGATCCCGCTGAACCCGGGCTGAGCGAGGAGGGCGGTGCTCCACTGCACGGTGCCGTTGAGCGCGCCCACCCGGTGCACGCGCCCGTCCCGTCCCCCCACGAAGACGGACCCGGCGAAGACTGCGGGCGACGAGAACCCCCGCACCCCCGGGTTCGACCACCGAACCCCGCCCGTCGTGTCGTCCAGTGCGAACAGGCCGTTCATCGTCGGCACGTACACGAGCCCGTAGGCGACCGCGGGCGTCGAGGCAATCTCGCGGACCCCGACGTCCGCGTCCCAGAGAAGCTTGTTGCTGTTCGGGGCCTCGGTATCGAAGGCGCCCGTATTCCCGCCGCCCCCGCGGAACCCGAGCACGGGATCCGGGAAGCGGGGGCTTGGCGTAGGGTAGCGCACCGCGTACGTTGCGGAATCATAACCCGCGTTCGACCACGCGATGGCGTCCCCGTCCTGGAGCACGAGGAGAGAAATCCCCACGTTCGAGAGGTCCCATCGGCTCGCCGTCCGGTTCCAGAGGAACAAGCCGGCGAGGCCCGCGGGCGGCGTCAACCGGCCAGGCGGGACGATGCCGGAGACACCGATTCCGCAACAATCATACCACCGGGACCGCACGTCCAGGCCGCGGATCGCCGCCCCCTCCAGCGTCGCCGACCACGACGCGTTCGTCGCGAACCGGTCGGTGATTGTGACGGAGGACCAGTAGTACGTCCCGTCCCCGATCTCGTAGAGAATCCGCACGCTCGCGGAGCCCTGCCCGGCGACAGGTGGGGACACCCCCGTGGACAGCAGAAGCAGTGCCGACACGGCGACCGCGGCACCACCCAGAAGCTTCAACCCCATCGAAACCGGCCCTCAAGCAAACTTGATATAATTCCAATTTGCTTGACCGTATAAGACCTTTGCGGGCGCCCCGATGCAAATCCTCCGGAACCTCGCCGAGTCGACGCGCCTCCTCATACTTCTCGAGACCGCCCTCCGGCACCACGGTGTCCAGCGCACGATTGCCGAGGCGCTCGGGATGACCGTCCAGGGCGCGTCGGAGTACCTCCGGGCGATGGAGCGGGACGGCCTCGTCCAGGTCGCGGACGGCGAGTACCGCCCGACAATCGAGGGCGTCCGCGTGCTGCACGAGCGGTTCCGGGAGCTCCGGGACTTCGTGGGGCGCGCGTCGAAGGACCTCGCGATCATCGAGGCGACCCCCGCCATGGCGGGCAACCGCATCGCCGCGGGGGACGTCGTGGGCCTGTTCATGGAGGGCGGGGACCTCGTCGCGTACACCGGGCGCGAGTCCCCATCAAGGGGCCGGGCGGTGCGGGCCGCGGAGCGGGGCGAGGACCTCGCCGTGACGCGGCTCGAAGGGATCGTGGCCCTGCGGCCGGGGCGGGTGACCCTCCTCCGCATGCCGTCCGCGGCGGGGGGCGGGAGCCGCGCCGTGGACCTTGCGCGGGCGCGGAAGGCGGTCCGGAGGGTGGGCGCCACCGTGTTCGGCACGGTGGACGTCCCCGCGAAGGCCCTCGCGTCGAGGCTCCGCCTCCGGCCCGACCTCGCGTTCGCCGTCGTCCCCGCGGCGATCGAGGCCGCGGAGCGCGGGCTCGACGTCGCGCTCCTGGTGCCGGAGGACCGCGTGGCGGGCGTCGTCACCGCGATCGAGGAGGCGAACGCGAGCCTCGCGCACAAGATCGAGTATGCGACGGTCCCGCTCGGCTAGGTCACTCGAGGACCTCGACAGAGTCCATCCGCCCGTCGCCATCCCGGTCCACGCCCTGGACGATGCGGTAGAACTCCCGCCCCGGGACGTAGTCCCGCAGGGTCCGGTCGGAGAACGCCGTGAGGCCGAGGACCGCCGCCTCCGTGCCGGAGTGGTGGAGCCCGGAGAACATCGCGACCTCTGCCTCGGGGTTCCACGGGTTCGGGATCTTCGCGAGCAGGCCGACGTCCTCGCCCGCGTACTCCCGCCCCGACTGCGAGGACCGCATCCTCCAGGCCTCCCGCCAGTCGAACGCGACCTTGAGGTGCGGGTTCAGGTCCAGCGTAACGATGTTCGCGACGGGCCCGCCGACGAGGACCAGGCTCCGGCGCTCGAGGCCCGCGGCCTTCACCTCCGTGTCGAGCTTCACGGGCAACCCGCCGCCCTGGGGGGCGAGGCCTCCCAGGAAGAGGGCAAGCTGGACCGCGTACGCGGAGTCCCGAGCGACCGTGAGGTAGGGGCCGTGCGGGTACGGCGAGCCAATCGCGAGGACGGCCTGTTCGCCGTCCCGGAGGAACCGCTCCAGGAACGCGCGCGCCTTCTCCGGGACGGGACGGCGGGGCGTCGCCCGGGACCGACCGACGCCGGGGAGCTCGAGGCCGAACGCCTCGGCCACGGGCGCGTAGAAACGGCTCACGGCCCCCCGGCGGCGCTCCTCCCGCACGACGCGGATCAGGCCCGCCTTCGCGAGGCGGTGGACGTGGTAGTACACGGTCTGCTCGTGCATCTTGAGCCGCTGGGCCAGGGCCCCGGGATAGTCGGGCCGCCTCGCGAGCTCCGCGAGGATCCGCCACGCCTCCGCGCTGCCGAGCGGTCCGAGCCGCTCCGGCCGGTCCGCGACAAGGATCGTCCTGGCGGCGGCCTCCGGGTCCGAGGGGTCCAGCAGGAGCTTCTCGCGCACGCATCCTCCATGGGAGCCAAGTTATAAGATTGTTTGTAATGGTGTGGATACTGTTATAGAACTGTTTATAACGCATGGGCGCGTCCACACGAGACATGCACCCCGGGCGGGCAGGCAAGATGGGCGGACGTCCATGAGCGTTATCGACCCCGATAACCACCGGGCAACGTACTTGACCCCTGGCCGCGCGTCGCGCGATGGATCCGAAGAGGAGGCGCTCCAGTGAAAGCCGTGATCCTGGCCGCGGGGGAGGGAGCCCGGATGGGGCCCTTCACCGCCTCCGAGCCGAAGGTGATGATCCCCGTCGGGAACCGCCCGATCCTCGAGCACGTCGTCCGGGCCCTAGCGGAGCAGGACGTCCGGGACATCGTGATCGTCGTCGGATACCGCCGCGAGCGGATCATGAGCTACTTCGAGGACGGCAAGCCGTTCGACGCCCGCATCGAGTACGCGGTGGAGGGGAAGCAGCTCGGCACGGGCCACTCGCTCTCCGAGGCCCGCCCGAAGGTCCAGGGGGAGTTCCTCGTCCTGAACGGGTCGAACCTGCTCGACCACCAGGCGATCTCGGACCTGATCGAGGGCCGCCACGGCCCGTCCGTCCTGATCACGGAGAGCGAGAACCCCTCGAAGTACGGCGTCGTCCTCCTCTCCGAGGACCGCGTCTCGAAGATCGTCGAGAAGCCCCGGGAGCCGATCGGGAACCTGATCAACACGGGCGCGTACGCGCTCGACGAGTCCATCTTCCCCGCGATTGAGGCGCTCGCGAGGCAGGGGAAGCACGACCTCCCGAGCGCGGTCGAGGCGCTGTCCGCCACGAAGCCCGTGAGGGCGATCCGCACGAAGGGGATGTGGCAGGACGCCCTGTACCCGTGGGACCTCCTCCGGCTGAACGCGGAGGTCCTGAAGTCCGTCCACTCCGTGAAGGCGGGGACGATCGAGTCCGGGGTCACGATCCGCGGGAAGGTGTCGATCGGGGACGGCACGGTCCTCCGGGGCGGGAGCTACATCCAGGGGCCCGTCTCGATCGGGGAGGGGTGCGAGGTCGGCCCGCAGTCCGTGATCCTCCCCGCCACGAGCCTCGGGGACAACGTCCGCGTGGGGCCGTTCACGCTCGTCGAGAACACGATCCTGATGGACGACGTCGACGTCGGGCCGTCGTGCGTGCTCCAGGAGAGCGTCGTCGGGATGGGCGCGAAGCTCAGCGCGGGCGTCCTTGCGGCCCGCGGGCGGGCGACGCCCCAGGTCGAGGGGGAGTGGCACGAGGTCGAGTCCGTGGGCGGGCTGATCGGCGAGGATACGGTCCTCGAGAGCGGCGTCGTCGTGGAGCCCGGGGCGATCGTGGGCGCGCGGGCGCGGGTGGGCGGGAACGCCCGGCTGCGGGGGACGATCCCGAACGGGGGCATCGTGGTCTAGATGTGCGGGATCATCGGCTACGCGGGGTACCGGCAGGCGTACCCGATCCTGCTCGACGGGCTGAAGCGGCTCGAGTACCGCGGCTACGACAGCGCGGGGGTCGCGATCGTCGGCAGCGGCCTCCAGGTCGTCAAGGACAAGGGGTACATCGCCCACCTCGAGGAGACGTCCGAGCCCGTGCCCGGCGTCCTCGGGATTGGGCACACGAGGTGGGCCACGCACGGCCCGCCCTCGAAGGAGAACGCCCACCCGCACATCGATTGCGCGGGCGAGATCGCGCTCGTCCACAACGGCATCATCGAGAACCACGCGGAGCTCCGGGAGCGGCTCGAGAAGGCGGGCCACGTCTTCCGGTCCCAGACGGACACCGAGACCGCGGTCCACCTGATCGAGTCCCATTACAAGGGGGACCTGGAGGCGGCGGTGCGGGAGGCGATCCGCGGGATCGAGGGCTCGTACGCGATCGCGGTGATCCACGCGAAGGAGCCGGACCAGGTCGTCGCGGCCCGCAACGAGAGCCCGCTCGTCATCGGGTTGGGGACGGACGAGAACTTCCTCGCCTCCGACATCCCCGCCCTACTGAAGCACACGAACCGCGTCGTGTACGTGATGGACCGCGAGATCGTCGTCCTGTCGAAGGACGGCGTCAAGATCACGGACTTCGAGGGTCGGAGGGTCGCGCGGGAGCCCCAGCGGATTACGTGGTCCCTCGAGGATGCGGAGAAGGGCGGGTTCGAGCACTTCATGCTCAAGGAGATTTTCGAGGAACCCCAGGCGATTCACGACACCCTCCTCGGGCGGGTGGCGGAGCCCGAGACGGACTCGTTCTTCAAGAACGGGTACACGAACATCAAGCTCGTCGCGTGCGGGACGTCGTACCACGCCGCCCTCGTCGGGAAGTACGTCCTCGAGGAAATCGCCCGCGTGCCGACGACCGCGGAGCTCGCCTCCGAGTACCGCTATTCGCGGGCGCCCGCGGACCGGCCCATCGTGATCCTGATCAGCCAGAGCGGGGAGACCGCGGACACGCTCGGCGCGTGCCGGGAGGCGAACCGCCGCGGGTGCAAGACGTTCGCGATCGTGAACGTGATCGGGTCGTCCCTTGCGCGCGAGGCCTCGCGCACGATGCTCACCCGCGCGGGGATCGAGATCGGCGTCGCGGCGACGAAGACGTTCGTGGCCCAGCTCGCGGCCCTCTACCTCCTCGCGATCCGCATCGGCCTCGAGCGCGGCACGCTCGGGGTCGAGGAGGCGAACCGTCTGAACGAGGAGCTCCGGCGCCTCCCGAGGGCGGTCCAGGCCGTGCTGAATGAGGCCCCGTACATCGAGGGGCTCGCCCAGAAGTACGCGAAGGTGCGGGACATGTTCTTCATCGGGCGGCACCTCGGGTTCCCGATCGCCATGGAGGGGGCCCTGAAGCTCAAGGAAATCTCGTACATCCACGCGGAGGCATACGCGGCGGGGGAGCTGAAGCACGGGCCCCTCGCCCTCGTCGGCCCCGAGACCCCTGTGGTCGCAATCGCGGTGCGGGACTCCGTGTACGAGAAGCTCCTGAGCAACGTCCGGGAGGTGGACGCCCGGGGCGCGCCGGTCCTCGCGATCGGCACGGAGGGCGACAAGGAGCTCCGCAAGTTCGTGGACGACGTCGTCTACGTGCCTGCCACGAACCCCCTGTTCGCGCCCGTGCCCGTCGTCGTGGCCCTACAGCTGTTCGCGTACCACGTCGCGCGGGTCCGCGGCTGCTCGATCGACAAGCCCAGGAACCTCGCGAAGAGCGTCACCGTGGAGTGAATCAGCCCTCGTCTCGCGGTCCACCCACGGCCGTGGAGTCCCCCGGCGCGCTGCCCGCCCTCGAAGCCATCCCGACGCCCGCCAAGATGAGCGCCCCGCCCAGCACGAAATACGCCGCGAACGGCTCGCCGAGGAAGAGAATCGAGAGGACGGAAGCCACCGCAACCTCGTTCAGGAGCAAGACCGCGGAGATCGTCGGCGAGATCTTCACCATGCTCCACGTCCACAGGAGGAGAGGCGGGAGCGTCGTGACGAGCCCGAGCCACAGGATGCCCGCCCAGCCCACGGCGGGGATCGGCCGGGAGAGGTCCGTCCACGGGAGCGCGAGCGCGGAGAACAGGGTTGTCGTCGCGAGCACCCCGACGGTCAGGGCGAGGTAGTCCCCGCCGCGGTCCACCATCCGCTTCGTGTTGATCGTGTAAATGGCCCACACAAAGCCCGTCCCGAACGCCATCAGGTCACCGGAGAACTCGCCCTGGGACAGGAAGGCGGGGTCGAGGCGGGTCGCGAGCACCGCGACGCCTGCAAGGCCGAGGGCGACGCCGAGGCCCTTCCCCGCGGTCATCCTCTCCTTGTAGAGCACGATCATGAACACCGCGACGAACAGCACGTTCACGTTCACCAGGAGGGAGGTCTTCGAAGCGGTCGTGTACACCTCCGCGAGGTGCTGGAGGTCGTACCCGATCGCGTTCAGGGCCCCGAGGATCCACACGTACCGGTTCCGGAAGATCGCGGGCGTGAGGCGCCGGAGCAAGGCCAGGAGCGCGAGCCCGCCCGCGGTCGCGAGGCCGAGGCGGAGGAACGTGAGGAGGAAGGGGTCCACGTCCCCCGCGCTCCCGACGGCGACCTTGATCGCGGGGAAGGAGGTCCCCCAGAGCACGCTCGCGAGGAGGACCATCCCGTAGACTCGGCGGCGGGAGGCCACGCGGCCTGGTACGCCCGCCCCGCCATGAGGGTTTCGACGCGCCTACCCTGGCCTACCTCCCGTGTCGGATTACTCGGATGGCGTCGCAGGCCGTGAACGTCCGGCCGTCCGCGAGCTTGCCGGTGACGCAGACCCGTACCGCGTCCCCGGGCGCGAGCACCCCCTCCAGGGCCTCCCGCGAGAACTTCACAAGGAGCGTCGTCGGCCCGAGGACTTGGACGCGATCCGCGGGAATCCCCTCGAGGAAGAGCGACGCGATCTCGACGGACCCCGCGACCGCCTCGTCGAACGTGATCCGCGCCGTGACCCACCGGCCCTGGGACTTCAGGTTCAGCGTCTCTGGCGTCAGCTTGAGAGTCGCGGACACCGGGGCCAAGGACAGGAAACCGCACGATGCGGCCGCCAGAAGCTCGGTACCCGAGAACAGGCACACGAGGTCCGTCACGCCCCCGGGAGGGAGCGGGAGGAAGCCCCCGAACGAGCCATCCGCTCCAACGGTCAGCAACACCCCGGTCGACGGGTCGAACTTCCGGCCCGCGTCCGCGCCGACGATCATCACCCGGAACGGGTTCGCCGGGTCGTAGAAGCTCGCGAAGTCCGTCACGCTCAGGACGCCATGCACGAGAACCCCCGTGGGCGTCAGGATGGCGGTCGCCGTGACCTCCGGCTTCCGCAGGGCCCGCGCCTCGATCGTCACCCCGCCGAGCGCGCCCGACTCGTAATGCGTGTCCGCCGGGTCCAAATCATTCGTGAGCAGTTTGAAGCTCGACGCCGTGACCTCGAGCCGCAGCGCGCTCCCGAGGGGAGCGCCCCCCGTTGGCTCGATGTGGATCGGGATGTCCCGCACTTCGTCCGGTCCCAGCTCGACGACGAGGTCCCCGCCGTTCACGTCGACGGACCAGCCCGCGGGCAGGTCGTGGTCGTACCCGATGAAGAAGAACTTCGAGTTCGCCGTGTCGTCGTTCCGAAGGCTGAGCACGCGGTCGTAGGCGGGTCCACCGCTCCCCGTCTCGGGCGCCTCGAACAGGTCGATGTTCTCCTGCTCCTCGTCCCCGTCCTGGTTCCCGAACGTGGTTTCGCCCGCGACGGGGTCGATGATCACGCGAAGACAGGAGTGGAAGTGGAACAGACCGTCCGTGATCTCCTCCGCGCTGAGGTCGACCTCCGGGGTCCACTCGACGTACACGTCCTCGAAATCGCCCGGCGCGATGCTCGCAAGTCCGGGGAACTCCGCCGAATCCGTGGTCGCAATCTCCACGAACCCGGACGCGCCCGCGATCCCGACGCCAAGCGGGTCTGTGACCTCGACATGGATGACGACATCCGTCGCCGCAGTCGTCCCGATGTTCCGGACCCGCGCGTACACACGGTTCACGAGGCCGACGGCCGGAGGGTCGCCGTTGCCCCTCGGGACGGGGTTCCCGCTCAGGTCGTTCCACGAGCCCCAGCGGTACGTCCCGTACGCGTTCACGGGGCTGTCGATCCAGATGTCCGTCGTCTCCCACGTGTTCCCGGGCGGCGACCGCCACGGCTCCATGGATGCGTCGGGTTGGAACGCTTCGGTGTTGTACCGGACGAGGACCTGGTAGTGGTCCCCGGTGACGTTCAGCTTCTTCGTGACGTTGATGTAGATCTCCGCGTTCGAGAAAACGTCGCCTTCCTTCCACAGGACGTTCCGGTTCCCGCCCTTGCCCTGGACCGTCACCCACTGCGCGGCACCCTCGGAGACGCTCTCAATCAGGACGCCCTCGTCCGGGATTCCGAAGGGGAGGTTGTGACCGTGGAGCTCGTCGCCGAGGACCTTCCGGCGCACGCTGATCAGATAGTAGTGGCTGTCCGAGATTGTCGCCTTCACCGCCTGGACGTTCGGCATGCCGCTCGGATCGTACTCCATCGCCCATATGTTCGCAATCCCGCCCCCGCTGACCGGGTCGAACTCGAGGTACTTGTACGTCGGGAGCCAGCCCGGGAACGCGACGTGCTCCTGCTTCTCGAACACGCCCGTGTGGCCGGGCAGGTTGTGGTCCAGGAGCTCGAACTCGCTGTTGTAGTTGCTCGGGTGAGCAGGGCCGCCCTGTTGGAACGCATGCCCGACCTCGTGGGCCCACCGGCCCCAAACCGAGTTGAAGTTCTCGCAGGGGTTCTCCATGAAGACCGCGGCGGGCGTGAGCTCAACCGGACCGCCCGGTCCCTGCGGCAGGTTCACGGACATCTCCCCGCCGCGGTGGCAGTCCGCGGCGCTTGTCGTGGCGTAGAGGACCATGATCGCGTCCAAGTCGGTCCAATCGAGTCCCGCCGGCGCGTTGTTGATCGCGTCCAACAGGCCCTTCGTGAACTCGCCGCCCGCGAAGAAGTCCCCGGTGATGTAGTCCTCGCGGTTGTCCGGCAGCGCGATCAGACTCGACACCTGGGCGTCGATTCCGATGTTGCCGTACGAGGTGTTCATCCAGAGCGAGTCCATCTGGTCGTCGAAGATGTTCTGCACCTCGGCCTGCGTGAACCGGGACGTCGCCGTATAGTCCGCGAAGTACCCACGCAGGACCATGATCCGCTTCATCTCCGGCGCGGCAAGGTGCGGCAGATGCGCGCCCGTCGGGCCCGGGGACCCGCCCTCACTCGACCCGCCGTCCGGATGCTTGATCGCTCCGATGTCCGCGGTCCCTCCAACGAGCATGCTGACGTCCGAGGCCGTGCCCGTTTGCGCCAGTCCGGACGGGACTGCGAGCGCGCTCAGGACGGTCACGAGCGCCAAGAACGACGCGATGACCAGCTTACCCGCCACAACTGCAGTTTTCACCTGCACTCCCCCTCCACCCCGCATCGGGGCCGCAGGATTTAATCCCTGCTACGATTTGTCACTCTTTTCGGCCCTCCTAAATGTCGCTTTGCGAACATCCGAGCTTCGGCGATGGCAGGCCTTCGGCGAAGGCCGCGTGACGGACGCGGGGTACCGCAGGAAGTTCGAGACCATGATCGGATGCAAGCCGGCCGAACGTCGACTTGGGAGGTCCATCCCCGGCCTGCGGCCGAGGAAACGGTGTGTACGCGGGCCGTGGGGCTGCGGCTTTCCACCGCCCAATGGCGCCGCAACCCTTTTTGTGGACCGATGCCCTCCCCGCGGCCGTGATCGAGGTCGAGGGGCTCACGAAGGTGTACGGCGGCAGCCGCGGGGTGAAGGCCCTCGACAACGTGACGTTCCAGGTCCCCCCGAAGAGTGTGTTCGGGTTCCTCGGCCCCAACGGCGCGGGGAAGACGACGACGATCCGAATCCTGGGGACGGTCCTCGAGCCCACCGCGGGCACAATCCGGATCGACGGCCGCGACCTGCGCAAGGAGTCCCTCAAGGTGAAGGAGCGGCTGGGCCTCATGCCCGACGAGGTGCTCTACTACCCGACGCTCACGGGGCTCCAGCACCTCGTGTACTACGCTTCCTTCTACGGGATCCGGCGGTCCGAAGCGCGGAAGCGCGGGCGCGATCTCCTCGAGCAGGTCGGGCTCGCGCACGCGTTGGACAAGAAGGTGAAGGCGTACAGCCACGGGATGCGGAAGCGGCTGTCCCTCGCCCAGTGCCTCCTCAACGACCCCGACGTGATGATCATGGACGAGCCCGCGAGCGGGCTGGACCCGCAGGGGATGCGGTACTACCGGGACCACATCCGCTGGCTCGCCCAGCAGGGGAAGACGATTTTCCTGTCGTCCCACATGCTGTACGAGGTCGAGCAGCTCTGCGAGCGCGTGGGGATCATCGACCGCGGCAAGATTGTGGCGGTGGACACGATCGCGAACCTGAGCGCCCGCCTCTCCGCGGGGGCCCCGGTCGTCCTCCACGTCACGGCCACGGGCATCACGGAGGCGGCGCTCCAGGCGGTCGCGGCGATCCACGGAGTGACGGGCGTCCAGCCGACGCCGATGGGCGTCGACGTCACCACGCAGCCCGGCTCGGACGCGAGTGCGGAGGTCAGCCGCGCCCTCGTCTTCGCGGGCGCACAGCTGCGCGCACTGACGACGGACCAGCGGTCCCTCGAGGACCTGTTCCTCACCCTGACGAAGGGGGGCGACGCGTGAAGCTCCCCGGATTCCTCCGCGGGATGCCGCAGGTCGCGTGGCAGGAGTTCCTCGTGAACCTGAAGAGCGTCCGGCTGATCATCATGGGCCTTCTGTCCGCCCTCCTAATCGTGGGCGGGGCGTACGGGTTCACGACGCTCTTCTCGAGTGGCGGGGGGTTCGGCGGGCTGCCGCCCGTCGTGGCCTGGGGGCACCAGGCGTACGCGTCGAATGGGAGCCACGTCGCCGTCGTGTGGGTCTCCGACCCGTACGGGGCCCCGGTCGCGGGCCGCTCCGTGGAGTTCACGAACCGCTCGCCGACAGGCGGGGAGGTCGCCCTCGGGACGATCCCCACGGACGCGAACGGATTCGCCCGCCTCGACGTGGGCAATTCGGATTACGTCTCGGCCACCGTCCGCGCCGGGACGTTCACGGTGGGGACGGGCGTCGTCTTCTACCCGCCGTTCGTGAACTTCACCACCGCCTCGCTCCAGGGCGACTTCAAGCGCCACGGGCGGTCGGACGGGCTCGCCCTGCACGTGATGGACCTGCGGGGGAACCCCGCCGCCGCGAACGTGAGCGTGAACGGCACCCTCACCGGCTCCGTCAACGGGTACGGCTACCTGCTCGTCGACCTCCCCGTCGAGCAATCGAACGTGACCGTCGAGGTCGCGGGGGAGGCGGAGACATTCCCCACGTACGTGCCCGGCGATTCGAACGGGGCACCCTTCACGAGCGGGCCGGATTTCGTCCTCGTCGTGATTGCGAGCCTGTCGTTCCTGGTGATCTCGATCTTCGCGATCGTCCTCAGCTTCGACGCGGTGTCGAAGGAGCGCGTGCAGGGGACGATGGACCTCCTGCTCTCCCGCCCCACGAGCCGCACCGGTATCCTGCTCGGGAAGTTCCTCGGCGCGTTCGGCGCCGTCGCGCTCCCCGTCACCCTCGTGAACCTGGCAGGGGTAGGGGTGATCACCGCCGTCTCCGGGAAGGGGCCCACGGGAAGCTTCGCGGCCGCCTTCGTGGGCGTCTCCCTCCTGCTCATCGCGTTCTACGTGCTGATGCAGCTCATCTTCTCGACGTTCGCGAAGACGAGCGGGACCGCGGTCCTGTTCGGCGTCCTCGTGTGGCTGCTGTTCAACATCCTCTACACGATCGTGGTCGCGGTCGTCGCCGGGGCCGTGTTCTACTACGACGCCGCAGGCTACTTCCGGTTCACGCAGGTCGCCGGCCTCGGGAACCCGACCTCGATCTGCTCGATGCTCGTGTCGCTGGCAGCGCCCGCGAGCCTTCAGGGAATCAGCGGGACCTCCCTGGAGCCCGCCATCCCCGGCGCGGCGGCGGTCGTCTGGTTCGTCGGGCTCCTCGCGCTCGCCCTGTGGACGTTCCACCGGAAGGCGGGAGAGTAGCGGGCCTCCGAGCTCCGCGGCGGGGCGGGAAACGTTTATGGCGGGCCCCCCGGTTCCGAGCCGTCATGCCCTTCGAGCGGCCCCGCGGCACGAACGACTACGGACCCGAGGAGATGGCCCGCCGCCGGGCCGTCGAGGCGATCCTCCGCGACACGGCGCACCGCTTCGGGTTCCGCGAGATCGCGACCCCGATGTTCGAATCCCTCGAGCTCTTCACGGCGAAGTCCGGCCCCGGGATCGTGAAGGAGCTGTACGCGTTCAAGGACAAGGGCGGGCGGGACATCGCCCTCCGGCCCGAGTTCACCGCGAGCGTCGTGCGGTTTTACCTCTCCGACCTTCGGAACCTCCCGAAGCCCGTGAAGGTGTGCTCGGTGGGGAACGTGTTCCGGTACGAGGAGCCGCAGAAGGGGCGGTACCGGGAGTTCACGCAGTTCAACGCGGAGGTCCTCGGGGCCCCGCCCCTCCAGGGGGACGCAGAGGTGATCGCGCTCGCGATCGGGTGCCTCCGAGCGATCGGCGTGAAGGAGGTCCACACCCGCATCGGCCACATCGGCATGCTCCGCGCGTTCCTGAAGGTCCCGCCGGAGGACCAGGCGACGGTCCTGCACGCGCTCGACAAGCGGGACTTCCCCGCCCTCAAGCAGGACCTCGCCCGCCTCGGCCTCCAGAACCTCGAACCCGTATTGCGGGAGTACATCGAGCTGAAGGGAGGGCCGGAGGTCTTGGACAAGGGCGCGAGACTCCTCGGCGGCGGGGGCGCGGAGGCCTTCGAGTACCTGCGGAAGCTCGCGGAGCGCCTCCGGGCGTACGGGATCGAGCACGTCACGTTCGACCTCGGCGTCGTTCGCGGGCTCGACTACTACACGGGGATGGTGTTCGAGATCGACTCGCCGAACCTCGGCGCGGAGAAGCAGGTCATGGGCGGGGGCGCGTACACCCTCGCGGAGCTGTTCGGCGGGGAGCCTGTACCGCAGACCGGTTTCGCGTTCGGCCTGGACCGGATCGTGATGGCCGCGGAGGCGGAGGGCGTGAAGCTTCCCACGCCACGCCTGGACTGCTACGTGGTCCCGATCGGGGAGGCCCTGCAGCCGAAGGCCCTCGAGGTGCTCCAGAGGCTCCGGGAGGCCGGCGTGTCCGCGGACATCGACCTGCTCGGCCGCGGTCCTTCGAAGAACCTGGACTACGCGAACGCAATCCGCGCCCGGTTTGCGGTCCTCGTGGGCGAAGCGGAATCGAAGAGGGGCGCCGTCGC
>DATBXC010000133.1:0-5345 GCA_036514455.1 Thermoplasmata archaeon
CGCGGCCGATGTACTCGGAGCGGAAGTGCGCGGTCAGGGAGTCGACGACGATCAGCCGCACGGGGTAGTCCTTCGTGACCTCGTGGGCCTTGTCCACGAGGAGCATCTGGTGGTGGCTGTTGAACGCCCGAGCGACGTGGATCCGCTTCAAGATCTTCTCGGGGTCGAGGTCCAAGCCCTCGGACATCTGCGTGATCCGCTCCGGGCGGAACGTGTTCTCCGTGTCAATCCACACAGCGTCGCCGTCCAGTCCTCCGTCCTCCGTCGGGCGGGTCACGTTCACCGCGATCTGGTGACCGAGCTGACTCTTCCCGCTGCCAAATTCACCAAACGTCTCGGTAATCGCCTGCGACTCCAGTCCGCCGCCGAGCAGCTCGTCCAGGGCCTTCGAGCCCGTCGTGAGCTTCGCGACGCTCTTTCGCCGCTCGAGGATCACGTCCCCGGTCTCGAAGCCGCCGACGTCCGCCGCATCGCGCGCGGCGGCGATGATCTTCTTCGCGGCGGCCTCCCCGATTTCCGCCAGCTCCTGGAGATCCCCGGGTGACGCGACGGCGAGGGACATCAGGTCGTTGATCCCCGCCTCCCGGAGCTTCTCCGCGGTCGCCGGTCCCACGCCCGCCAGGTCCTCGATGGCTTTGACTGATGCAGCCACCTTTTCACCCGGCTTCTCATCCTTCCCCATGGCTTAAAAGGTAAGCGGGGGAGGTGGGTGAAACTATCGGTTTTCGAGGGCCGCACGCCCGAGGCACGCCTCGGCTGGCGGGCCTCCGGCCCGCCGCCCGCGCGCAAGGGACATAAGGCGGGGCCCTCGTTTCCCGGTCCGCCATGGCGGAGCGGATCAGCTTCGACCGCGTCGCGGATGTGTACGACGAGACCCGTGGCCTCCCGCCGACCCCGCTCGCGAAAGCGGTCGGCGTGCTCGCGGAGGAGCTCCAGGGGAAGAGGGTCCTAGAGATCGGCGTTGGCACCGGCCGGTACGCGGTGCCCCTCCAGAAGAGCGGGATCCGCGTGGTCGGCGTGGACATCGCGCCGAAAATGGTCGAGCGCGGGCTCGCGAAAGGGCTCCGGGACGTCGTGTTCGCGGACGGCGCGCGCCTCCCGTTCCGGGACGGCTCGTTCGACGCGGCCACGTCGAACCACGTGCTGCACCTCGTGCCGGACTGGCGGGCGGTCCTCGGGGAGGTGGAGCGGGTCCTGCGGCCGCGCGGGTTCTACTTCTCCCTGTTCGAGCGGCATCGCGCGACGTCCCTCTCGGACCGGTACCGCCAGGTCGCGAAGGCGCTCGGGTACGCGCAGATCGACGCGGGCCTCCACGAGCGGGACTTCCCGGGGATTGTCCCGCCCTCCCGGGTGACGTGGGTCGCCCGCCACGAGGAGTCCATGCCCGCGGACCGGGCCCTAGGGGCCCTCGATCGGAAGCTGTTCGCGTTCCTGTGGAAGGTCCCAGAGGATCTGCACGAGCAGGTGATGTCCGTGCTGCGGCGGGAGTTCGGCGGGCGGGTCCTGGACCGGAGCTTCGATCTTGAGATCGCGCTCTGGACGCGGGCGCAGGTCGGGGCCCTCGCGCGAGCCCCCGCCTAGAGGTCCGCGGGCGCGCCCGCGAGCTTGACGAGCGCCTCCTTCTCCAGGAAGTGGAGCTCGCCCGGGACGACGAGGCAGTGCAGGGGTTTCCCGAGGTCCCGCGTGAGGAGGTCCTTCGCCCGCCCCGCGAAGACCCGCGGCTCCGGAGAGCCGACCTGGGACAGGACGCACACGAGGGTGTCGTCCCCGAAGGCGGGGGACGTGCGCTCGCGGGCGAGGTCCAGGAGGTACCGCAGGGCGTCCCGCGGGTGCATGTACTCCCCGCCCTCCTTCAGGTCGAGGAGGACGAGGGTGTGAAGGCCCCGCCCGCGGTTCTCCTCGATCACCTCTAGGGGCGACGCGGGCCGGAACGTGTCGTGGGTGAACGGGACCGTCGTGGCCCGCCCGAACTTGTAGCTCTGCAGGCCGAGGAGGCTCGCGGCGGCGGACACGATGCTCGGGCCGTGGACGATCCGCACGGGGATGCCCGCCTCGCGGGCCCGCAAGCGCAGCTCGACGTGGGTCGTCGCGGCCATCGGGTCCCCCGGTACGAGCAGGACGACCCGTTCGTGGCGGGCCGCCTCGATCACCTCCGTTCCCTGCTCGAGCGCATGGCGGGTGAGGACGCGGATCGGCTTGCCGACGAGGAGCTGCAGCGTCTCCAGGGTCGTCCCGCGGAGGCTCGACGTGTAGAACTCCGCGAAGACGACGTCCGCGCCGCGGGCGGCCTCGAGACCCTTCAGCGTGATGTCCTTCTCGTCGAAGAGGCCGAGGCCGACGAAGACGAGCTCCCCCATGGCGGCCCCGCGATACCGCCCCCCGTTATGAACGTGGAGGGTGCGGGCCGGAAACGGTGAAATAAGGAGGGGCGCATCGAGGCCCGCGATGCGGTCCCTCTGCGTGGAGGCCCCCATCTCGAAGGGGGAGGAGGTCCGGCGGCGGCTTCTGGAGGCGGGGCTCCTGCGGAAGGGCCTTCGCATCGAGCGGGAGGGCGACCGCCTGTACATCCCCGTGACCGCGGCGGAGGGGCTCGGGCTCCCTGCCCTGGAACGGGAGTTCGAAGAGGGCTCGCCGTCGGTGCGGAGCTACCGCGACCTCGTCGAGGTGCCGGAGGGGCTCGGGCCCCTTTTGCCCAAGGCCTTCGACTCGATCGGGGACATCGTCGTCCTCCGGCTCGAGGACGCGCTCCGGCCGCACGAGCGGGCGATCGGCGAGGCGATCCTGCGGTGGGACCGGAAGGCCCGGACAGTCGCAGTGGACGAGGGCGTGCAGGGGGAGCACCGCATCCGGAAGGTGCGGGTGATCGCGGGGGAACCGCGGACCCGGACGGACCACGTCGAGTTCGGCCTGCGGTACCTCGTGGATGTCGAGCGGGCGTACTTCTCGCCCCGCCTCGGGGCGGAGCGGTGGCGGGTCGCGCAGCAGGTCACCGCGGGCGAGGCCGTCGTGGACCTGTTCGCGGGCGTCGGCCCGTACGCGGTCCTCATCGCCCGCACCCGCCGTCCGAAAGTCGTGCACGCGGTCGACGCGAACCCCGCCGCGGTCGAGCTCCTCCGGGAGAACGTGCGGCGGAACCGCGCCGGCCTCGTCGTCGTCCACGAGGGGCCGGGCCAGGCAATCCTTCCCCGCCTCGCTCCCGTGGACCGCGTGATCATGGACCTCCCGCAGAGCGCGGGCGAGTTCCTGCCCGCCGCGGTGGCGTCCGTCCGCTACGGCGGGGTCGTCCACTTCTACACGATCGCGGAGCGTGCCCGCATCGAGGCGGTGAAGGACGAGGCCGCGGACCTCGTCCGCCATGGCGGGAAGGAGGCCCAGATCCTCGCGACCCGCGTCGTGCGGGGCTACTCGCCCGGCAAGGTCCACCTCGCGATGGACCTGCGGATCATCTGAGCCGCACGCCCTGTTGGTCCTGCCAGTGGCCGGACCGCTCCCCGTACGCCTTCTCCGCGGGCGAGGTGAGGTCCTCGAAGACGATCTGCGCGAACCGCTCGCCGATTGGGAGCTCGAGGACCTGGGAAGCGTCCGCGTTGAATCCGCCCAGGGTCAGCGTGCCGCGGAAGCCCGCGTCCACCTTCCCGAATCCGGAGAGGACGCCCTTCCGGGCCCACGTCGTCCGGACCCAGAGCTGGGCGGTGATGTCGGGCCCGAGGTCCACGACCTCTGTGGTGGCGACCGCGAACCGGGTGTGCGGCGGGACCCGCGCGGTCCCGGAGCGCACCGTCTCCTCCTTCCCTCCGAGCACGACGACCTCCGCGATCGTCAGATCGTACCCGTTCGGCGTCAGGTTCTCGGGCCGGAACCCGCCGATCCGGAGGCGCTTCGCCTCGATCGCCTTGAGGATGTCCCGGTCGGAGAGGACCGCCACGGCGGGGTCAATGGGCCGTATGAAATAACCTTTGGCGGGCAAATACGCAAGGGGTTTGAGCCCGCCCCGCTAGAAGAACAACCGATGCCCAAGGCCGCGAAGACCTGCCCGCACGAGAACGCAATCTGCCTCGGCGTGGACGGCACCGCGTACTTCCGCTGCATCGAATGCGGCGAGGTCCTAATCATGGAGAAGGGCAAGTCGTGGCGGCTCGAGCCCCTCGAGGCGGCCGCCTAGACCCGCCGGGCGAGGCGGTCGAGGGCGTGCGGCACCTCCCGCAGGGACGCCACCTCGACGTCCGGATGCTGGTTCGCGGAGACCGGCGCCTGGTTCCGGAAGACGCCCTGCCGCACGCGGACCGTGTGGAACCCGAGGGCCTTCGCGGGCTCGACATCGAAGTCGATGCGGTCGCCGACCATCACCGCCTCCTGGGGCTTGCAGCCCGCGTCCCGGAGGGCCCGCTCGAAGATCGCGGGGTCCGGCTTCGAGACGCCCGCCTCCTCCGAGATCTGGACGATGCGGAAGAAGGCGTCGAGCCCGTCCCGCCTCAGCACGTCCCGCACCGTGTGGTACTGGTTCGCGATCACGCCGAGGCCCGCGTGGCTCGACACCGCCCGGAGCACCTCCGCGGCCTCGGGGAAGGCCCGCTGGCCCGAGACCTCGGCGCCCAGGATTCGCGGCTGGGCCTCCCGCCAGATCTCGTCCACGACCGCGAAGTCCCGCGTGAACGTCGAGGCCGCGGCGCGGAACAGCGGGCGCTCCTGCCGTACGATGACGAGGTCCCGCACCGCGACGAACTCGTCGAGGGAGACGCGGTAGCCCCGCGCGTTCAGGAGCTCCACGTACGTCCGGCCGATCGCGTCCACGAGCCCGGAGTCGTCGAGGAGCGTCCCGCCGAGGTCGAAGAAGACCCAGGAGATCATCCGCGGTGCGGGAAGTCCCTGCGCGATAAAGCCTTCGCGGCGGGGAGCCATTGTCGGAGGATTTAAGGCGGGCCGCCGGTTCCAACGGATGAAGGAGGCCCGCAATGGACTTCCGCCTGACCGAGGAGCAGAGGCTCGTCCAGCAGACCGCGAGGGAGTTCGTCGACAAGGAGCTCGTCCCGCACGTGCGGGAGTGGGAGGAGAGGGGCGAGGTCCCGCGGTCGTTCTACGACAAGATGGCGGCCCTCGGGTTCCTCGGGGCGCCCGTCCCGGAGAAGTACGGTGGGGCGGGGATGGACTACGTCTCGTTCATGCTCCTCCTCGAGGAGATTAGCCGCGGGTCCTCCAGCGTCCGCACGACGGTCTCCGTGCAGACCTCCCTGTCCGAGACGTCCCTGATGTGGTTCGGGAGCGAGGACCAGAAGCGGCGGTGGCTCGTCCCGCTCGCGAAGGGCGAGAAGCTCGGCGCGTGGGCCCTCACGGAGCCGGAGGCGGGG
>DATBXC010000134.1:0-4593 GCA_036514455.1 Thermoplasmata archaeon
GGACTTCCACGTCTTCCCCCGGGGCGGGGCGCCCGGCCGCACGCCCGCGAAGTTCTGGGTCCTCGCGATCTCGGAGCGGGCGGTGTTCGACGCGGAGGACCTCGCCGCGCACCTGCGCAAGGTCGC
Source organism: Thermoplasmata archaeon (assembly GCA_036514455.1). Taxonomy (GTDB): domain Archaea; phylum Thermoplasmatota; class Thermoplasmata; order RBG-16-68-12; family RBG-16-68-12; genus EA-19. The sequence goes on from DATBXC010000134.1 coordinate 127, forward strand.
GGGCGTCCGGAAGCAACTCCTCCTCGCGGTCGTGGACGAGGAGTCCGACCTCACGTACTACGCGGTGCGGGAGTCGAGCCCCCGCGGCCGCCAAGCTCCCGCCCTGGCGGGCGTCGTCGCGACCGCGCACCTCCTCGAGGACCGCGCGATGGTCGTCGACGAGGCGCAGGCCCGCGCCCTGCACGCGGGCGGGTTCTACGGGCGAATCGTGGGGCGGCGGCTCCAGCTCTCCCTGATCGAGACCGCGCACCTCCTGAAGGCAGGCGCGATCGAGCTGCGGAACGCGGACACGGACCGGCGCATCGCGCTCCCCCGCCTCCTCGCGGAGGCTCGCAGAATCCAGCCCGACTTCGATTTGCGGCTCCAGGTGTTCGAGGACCTGAAGGGGCGCGGGGTCGTCGCGAAGACCGGGTTCAAGTACGGCTCCCACTTCCGCGCCTATGAGGGGGACCCGGACCGCACGCACGCGAAGTACCTCGTCCACGCCCTGCCCGCGAAGTACCGCGGGATGTGGCCGGAGGTGAGCCGCGCGGTGCGGCTCGCGCACGGCGTCAAGAAGAGCCTCCTGTTCGGCGTGGCGGGGGACGAGGTCGGGTACATCCGGCTCGAGCGCGTGAGGCCCTGACGCTCGCTCAGAAGACCTTGCGGGGATCCGGCACCCGACCCACCGCGTAATCGACGTACGGCGGGAGGCCCACGAGGTTCCGCAGCGTGGCCTCGACGTACGGCGGCATCGACTCCGGCGGGTGGCGCTCCTCGCGGTCCAGCAGGAGGCACCGGAACCCCACAGAGGCCGCGGCCTCCAGGTACTTCGGGCGGTCGTCCACGACGAACGCGGCCTTCGGATCAACCCCGAGGCGCCCGGGAATCCCTTGCCAGTATGCGGTCGCGGACTTCGACGCGTTCTGGGTCTCGCCGGTGACGATCCCGTCGAGCTGGTCGAGGAGCCTCGCGCCCGTGAGCGCGCCGCGCGCGTTCGCCTCCGTCGCCGCGGTGGACAGGAACACACGGTCCCCCGCCGACTTCAATCGCCGGACGGCGGGGCGGGCGTCCGGGAATGCGGCGTCGATGTCCTTCATCGCCTCGAACTCAATCGCGTTCGCGAGTTCTCTGGGGTTTTCGGGGGGCGGGACCCCCGCCTCGCGGAACGTGCGGACGATGCTCTCCGCGCCGGAGCGGTCGACGACCTGGAGCCACGTCGCGCCCTCCCACGTCTCCGGCTTCTCCATGTGCTCCGAGTACCAGGCGTACGCGACGTCGTGGGCGCGGAGCCACGCCTCGAGGGAGCCGCCGTAGCGGGAGCGGAGGATCTCCGACTGCCGCTGGCGGTACGCGGCCTCCATCGCGGCGGAGTCCGTGAGGACGCCCCAGAGGTCGAGGAACACGTCCGCCATGGGAGCGGACCGAAAGCGCCCCGCGGGTTAAGGATGTCTTCCCGGCGGGGCGGCCTACGACGGGAGGCGGGATCCGAAGTAGTACGCGACCGCCCAGGCGAGGAGGTTGTCCGTATACGGCGCGAAGAGCTGGGGCCAGCCGAGGGCGAAGGACGCGCAGACGTACCCGACGAGGCCGATCACCGCCACGGCGTTGACGTTCCGGAACAGACCGATGGCCCGGATCACGGGCTTGCCGGCCATCCGGCGGCGGTGGACGATCACGGAGATCACGTAGCCGAGGAGGTAGCTCGCCATCACCTGGAGAATCAGGAGGAAGGCGCCGGGGAGGCTCCGATCGTGGTACCATTGGTACGCGATCACGCCGAAGAACCCGACCAGGAGGATCACCCGGACGGAGCCGCGCGGGAGGTGCAGGGGCTGCTTCACCTTCACCGGCGCGACGACGGGCGTTCCCGGCGGCAGGGCGGCCGCGGCAGCGGCCTGCATCGCGGGGGCGGTCCCCTGCCGGACCCCGAAGTAGAACCCGATGACGAGGAGGACGGACTCCAAGAGTATTGGGGGGATCGTGAGCCCGTTCAGCGCGAGGTACCAGATGCTCCCGCACATGATGAGCGCGAGGACCGCCCGGACGCTCCCGGGCGGGAGGCCGAGCGGCGGGGGGACCGCGGGGACAGCGGTCGCGGCGGGCGTCGTCGGGACGGCGGGGGTCGCCATCGTTCCCCGCTCCCATCTCCCGAGGCGGGTATAGACCCTTTGGCGGGAACGCCGCGGGAAACCTCAAGTGCCCCCCGGGGCTTCCCGCACGCGGGTTCCGAGGGAGGCATCCCGCCATGACGTTCAGCATCGTCGCGTGCGACCCGAAGACGAAGGACCTCGGGGTCGCGGTCGAGTCGAAGTTCCCCGCGGTCGGCATGGCGGTCCCGTTCGCGAGGGCGGGCGTTGGCGCGGTGGCGACGCAGAGCTACGCGAACACGACGTACGGCCCGAGGGGGCTCGCGATGCTCCGGAAGGGGCTGAGCCCGAAGGACGCGATCGTGTCGCTCACCGCGCGGGACCGGGAGCGGGACAAGCGGCAGGTCGGCGTCGTCGACGCGAAGGGGCGGGCCGCCTCGTTCACCGGGAAGGAGTGCCACGCGTGGGCGGGCCACGTCGTGGGCCGCGGGTACGCGTGCCAGGGGAACATCCTCGCGGGCGAGGAGGTCGTGAAGGCGATGGCCCGCGCGTACGAGTCCACGGAGGGGGACCTCCCCGTGAGACTCCTTGCGGCCCTCGTCGCGGGGCAGAACGCGGGCGGAGACCGACGGGGCCAGGAGTCCGCGGCCCTCCTGGTCGTGAGGGAGAAGGGCGGGTACGGCGGGTTCAACGACCGGTGGATCGACCTCCGCGTGGACGACCACCCGAGGCCAATCGACGAGCTGATCCGGGTCTTCAACATCTACGACATGACGATGCTCACGCGGGAGGACCCGAGGAACGTCGTCGACATCACGCCGGAGATCGCGAAGTTCGTCCAGCGGTTCCTCCAGGACCAGGGCTACTACCGGGGCGCGGCCCACGGCCGCTGGGACCGGAAGACGCGGGACGCGCTCGAGGACTGGATGGGGATCGAGAACCTGGAGCAGAAGCTCCGGAAGGACGCGAAGCTCTGGGGCTCCGTGTGGCGGTACGTCCAGGAGAAGGCGGGGGAGGCAAAATAAAACGACGCGGGGCCACGAGGGCCCGGCGTCGAGGTTTTGGGCTTACCCCGTAACGGGGCCCGTTTGCGGAATGGATGTGGCGGGTATTTCAAGTCGTCGTCAACGCGGAACGACGGCCGTCGACGACCGCAATCGCGACGCCCATTTCGCGGATTCTCTCCGGCTCCCGCCACGGATCCCCGTCGAGGACGACCGCGTCCCCGAGCTTCCCGATCGTGAGCGAGCCCTTCTCCCCCTCCTCGAACCCCGCCATCGCCCCGCCCGCCGTGTACGCGGCGAACGCCTGATCCACCGTCAGCCTCTGGATCCCGAAGGGCGCGTTCACGGCCCAGTGGATCCCCTCGAGCGGGCCGTACGGCATCCCGTCCGAGCCGAACGCCAGGGTCACGTTCCCCTCGAGGATTTCGCGGTACGGGTTGTTGCCGGCCGTCCTCTCGAACCCGAGCCGTCGCTCGTACATCCCGCCGGGGAGGGACCACTGGCCGATGAAGTTCGGCTGGCACACCGCGACGACGCCGAGTCGGGCCATCCGCTCGACGTGCTCCGGGTGGAGCAGCTCCGCGTGCTCGATCCGATGGCGGGGGCCGGGCTCCGGAGCGACCGCCTCAATCGTCTCCAGGACGAGCTGGATCGCGCGGTCCCCGATCGCGTGCACCGCGGCCTGGAAGCCCGCCCCGTGGATCCCAGCCAGGAGGTCCCTCAGCTCCCGCGGCGGGTGGATCAGCATCCCGCCCTCCGCGGGGTCGTCCGTGTACGGCTCGAAGAGCGCGGCGGTGCGGGCGCCGAGGGAGCCGTCGCCGAACACCTTGATCGCCCCGAGCCGAAGCCATTCGTCCCCGAACCCGCGCGAGAGGCCCGCCCCGGCGAGGTGCGGGAGCAACGGATCGCGGGCCAAAAGGTACGCCCGCAACGAAAGCCGGCCGCGCTTCCGCGCGATCTGGTACGCGCGAATCTCGTCCTCCCCGACGATGTCGTGGACGCTCGTGATGCCGAGGGAGAGCGCGCGACGCGAGACCCGCCGGAAGTTCTCCGCGAGCCGCTCCGGGGTGGGCCACACGAGGTCCCACATCCGCTTTAGCGCGTCCTCCTTCAGGACGCCCGTGCCGTGGCCTGCACGGTCCGTATCGAACCCCCGCGTGCCGGGAGGGATCCGGAGTAGCGCGAGCGCCGCGGAGTTCACCGCGGCCATGTGGCGGTCCACGCGGACGGCCACGATCGGCATCGCCGCTGACGCGCGGTCGAGGTCCCTGCCGGTGAGGTACCGCCGCTCCGGCCACCGGGACTCGTCCCAGTCGTCCGCAATCACCCACTCGCCCGCCTTCGCGGTCGCCGCCCGCCCGCGGATCGCGGCCACCGCGGACTCGATGGACGCG
>DATBXC010000135.1:0-5304 GCA_036514455.1 Thermoplasmata archaeon
ACGCCGACCCGCTTCAGGGTCTGCGTCTTCGGGTCGACCTGGAGCTCCTGGGCCTTCGGGACCTGCTTGATGCACACGACGATCCGCAGGGTCCCGCCCGCCATCGCTCCCTCCGAAACCCGGGGCGGGTATCTACTTTTCGCGGTCATCGGGCCGCCGCACAGGGAGGCCATCGGATGTCGGGGCGGGACCACCTTCGGTTGGCCTTACTCAAGGGCAACTCGACGGGCCGGCCCGATGTCTGCCCGCGGCCCGGCTCACATCGAGCGGGCACCGCCGAGGAGGTCGCGGAGCATCCGCAGAAGGCCCGCGGACTTCCTCGACTCCTCCAGCAAGACGTCCGAGAGCCGGGCCTTCCCCGTGCCGTCCACCGTGAACACCCGCTCCGCGATCCCCAGGAGGAGCTTCGGGTACACGGAGAAGAGCCGCTCGTTCTTCAGGTACGCCGGGGCCCGCTTGAACGTCTCCAGGTCCGTGAGCACGTTCAGCGTGCGGAGGTGGGCCCCGTACGACGCGAGGCCCCGCGCGGAGAAGTCCCCGCGCGCCCGCGCGTCGACCGCCGCCCGCGCCGCGGCGAGCCCGGAGGCGATCGCGAGGTCCACGCCGCGGAACGTGTACCCGTTGTTGATCAGGAAGCCCGCCGCGTCCCCCGCCACGAGCACGCCGTCCCCCACGAGGCGGGCCCGCATCCCGAGCCCGAGCTCCGGCACGAGGTGCGCGGAGTACTCCGCGACCTTCCCGCCCTTGATCAGCTTCTGCACGGACGGGTGGAGCTTGAACCGCTCCATGAGCGCCTGGACCTCGACCTTCTTCCGGGACAGGTCCTCGGACGACACGACGAGCCCGAGGGACACGGAGGCCTTGTTCGTGTACAGGAACCCGCCGCCGCGGAGGCCCCCGCTCGCCTCGCCCGCGTACACGTACGCGGCGCCCTCCTTTTCCCCGAGGCGGAACCGCTCCTGGAGGACGTTCGCGGGCAGCTCCACGGTCTCCTTCACGCCCACGCTGACCGCGGCGGGCGTGAGGTCCGGGAGGAGCCCCGCGCGCTGCGCGAGCGGGGACATCGCCCCGTCCGCGATCACGACGAGGTCCGCCCCGATCCGGTCGCGGCCCGCCACGACGCCGCGGGCCCGCCCGCCCTCCAGGAGGACCTCGTCCACCTTGATCCCCGTGATCGCCATCGCGCCCGCGGCCTCCGCCTTCTTCGCGAGCCACTCGTCGAACCTCGGCCGGAACGCGGTGAAGCTCGCCGCCCTCCCGGCCGCGAGCCGCGGGGACTCGAGCACGACCTCGAGGGACGCGTCCCCCGAGAGGAACGCCATGTGCTCCCGCGTGACGGGCCGCTCCACGGGGCAGTCCTTCTCCCACTCCGGGAGGAGTTCGAACAGCGGCCACGCGTAGATCCGCCCGCCGAAGACGTTCTTCACGCCCGGCGCGCGGCCCCGCTCCACGAGGAGGACCGAGAACTTCTCCCGCGCGAGGGCCAGCGCGGCCGCGCTCCCCGCGGGGCCCGCCCCGACGACGACCGCGTCAAAGCGCTCCGCCATGGAGTCCCGCGGGGGGCGACATTCCCGGACCGTATAAGGACTTGCGCCGCCTCAGGGGATCGCATGGGGTTGCAGGACGAACTCGCACGCATCCGCGCCCGCCGCGCGGCACCGGACCTCCTCGCAGAGGACCTCCCGCCCGAAAAGGTTCCTCGCGACACCTGCGGCCCAGCCCGCCAGGAGGTGGCACACGGGCCGCTTCGAGGGGCCGTACGCCTCGGGGATCGAGCCGTCGCTAATCTGGAACCGGAACCTCGCCGCCTCGGGCTCGAACTCGACGACCCGGAGCACGCCGATCCCCCGGAGGGCGCTGACCTCCGCGATCCCGCGGAAGATCTCCTCGGCGGCGGCCTTCGCCCGGAGGCCCACCAGGCGCTCCACGCCGGGCGTGACCACGGACTGGCCCGTGCGCTCGCCCGCGAGGTACAGGACGCCCTTCGCGGACGCGCCGATCGTCGCCTCCAGCTGCTTCTGGATCTGGACGATGAACTCGGGCGGGATGAGGAGGATCCGCGCGCCGAGCAGCTCCACGCGGCCGCGCTGGAGGTCGAATCGGAGGTTGCGGGCGACGATCTCCCGCACGCTCGCGTCCGGTCCCACGTTCGGGCGCTCGTCCGTCATCCGTCACCCCGGGCCGGGCTCCGGGAGCCCCCGTCCCCCCAGTAATATCCTCGCACCGCGTTCTCCCCGCTGATAACGCCACGGGAGGCGTCGAGGGTGCGGGACCATCGGGTATAAATATCGACCCCCGGGTTCGACCCGCGTCGCCATGCCGGACCCCCCGAAACCCGAGTCGGACAAGCCGCTGAGCGTCGACGACTGCCTCGCCCTCGACCGGTTCGAGCCGGACGAGGAGCCGTTCATCGCGGTCGACACGCAGGTCTGCCGCACGTGCGAGGCGAAGCCGTGCCTGTACGTGTGCCCGTCCCAGGTGTACCGCCTCGACAAGGGCGAGCTCGTGTACAACACGGAGGGGTGCATCGAGCTCGGCGCGTGCGGGATCGTGTGCCGCCACATCGGGCGCGGCGCGATCCGGTGGAACTACCCGCGGGGCGGGTACGGGGTCGAGTTTCGCTTCGGGTGAGCGCGGACCCGGGGCACGGGCTTAAGTATCGGCTTCTCCATCCGGCGCCGCTCTCAAGGAGGGTGGAGATGAAGCTTGTGGGCCGATTTCTGACCGCAGTGTCTTTGGGCCTGGTCCTGTTCGCGGCGCTCGCGACGCCCGCGGCGGCCATCGAATACACGGTGACCGTGAACCCGTACAGCGTGAGCCACACGCTCCTGAACACCGAGAACTGGAACGCGTACGAGCTGATCGCGGAGCCGGGGGGCCAGGTGTCCTACACGCTGACGGTCACGTCCGCCGGGGACTGCGCGATGCTCCTCATGGTCCGCGGCCACAACCCGACGGGCTCGTCCCAGTACGACACGCGCTACTCCATGGACACGTGCGGCCTGTCGTACGCGAACACGTACCCGGTCCCGAGCAACCTGGGGAACCAGTTCTCCATCGTCATCATGACGGACCGGTTCAACGACATCGACTACAGCCTCACGATCACGGTCACGCCGCCCACGCCGATCTCCCCGCTCCTGATCGGCGGGATCATCATCGTGGTCATCGTCGTGATCATCGCCGTCGTCGCGGCCGTGATGATGAAGAGGAAGAAGGCGGCCGCGATGCCGCCGCCCGCGATGCCTCCGTACATGGGCCCGACGCAGCCCGGGTACCCTGCGCCGCCGCCGACGTACCCGCAGCCGCCGCAGCAGCCCCCGCAGTATCCGCCCCCGCCGCAGGGTCCGTGAGCCCGCCACGGGAGCCATAATAAGGGCCCGCGGCGTGCGGAGAGCCCGTGCTCGCGGAGAGGAAGCCGGAGTGGCTCAGGGTCCGCGCGCCCTCCGGGAAGAGCTACGGTCACCTGAAGGGCCTGCTCCGGTCCCTCGACCTCCACACGGTGTGCGAGGAGGCCCGCTGCCCGAACCTGGCCGAGTGCTGGGGGGGCGGCACCGCGACGATCATGCTCATGGGCGACGTGTGCACGCGGGGCTGCCGGTTCTGCGCAGTCGCGTCCGGGAGCCCGCGGGGCGTCCTCGACCTCGACGAGCCGCGGAAGGTTGCGATCGCCCTCGCGGACCTCGACCTGACATACGTCGTGCTGACGTCCGTGGACCGCGACGACCTGCCCGACGGCGGGGCCTCCCACTTCGCGCGGACCGTGCGGGAGATCAAGGCCCGCCGGCCCGACCTGCTCGTGGAGGCCCTGATCCCGGACTTCCAGGGCGACCTCGACTCGGTCCGGTCCGTCGTCGAGGCGGGCGTGGACGTGCTCGACCACAACGTGGAGACCGTGGAGCGGCTCCAGGCGCGGGTGCGGGACCCGAGGGCGGGGTACCGCCAGAGTCTCCGCGTCCTCGCGGGCGCGAAGGCGGCGCGGACGGGCCTGTTCACGAAGTCCTCGATCATGCTGGGCCTCGGGGAGACGGAGGACGAGGTCCTCGCGACGATGCGGGACCTCCGCGCGGCGGGCGTCGACCTCCTCACGATCGGCCAGTACCTGCGGCCCTCGAGCTGGCACCTGCCCGTGGACGCGTACGTCCCTCCGGAGACGTTCGACCGCCTCCGGGAGGCGGGCGAGGCGATGGGTTTCCTCTACGTGGCGGCCGGCCCCCTCGTCCGCTCCTCGTACCGCGCCGGCGAGTTCTTCATGGAAAGGGTTATTCGCGAGGGCCGGAATCCCCAGGTGCCGGCGGGGTGAGTCCGTGGTCGAGGAGGACGTGTTCCGGATCGTCGAGCCCGACGGGTCCTTCGACGCGGCGCTCGACCCGCACCTCCCGGAGGAGCAGCTCCGGAAGGTGTACCGCGCGATGCTCCTCGTGCGGACCCTCGACACGCGGATGCTGTCCCTGCAGCGCCAGGGCCGGGTCGGCTTCTACGTGCCCTCCACGGGCCAGGAGGCGTGCCAGGTCGGCGGCGCGTTCGCGCTCCGGCCGGAGGACTGGGTCTTCCCCGCGTACCGCGAGCCGGGCGCGGCCCTGTGGCGGGGGTTCCCGCTCCGCACCCTCGTGAACCAGTTCTACGGGAACGCGGAGGACATCTCCAAGGGTCGCCAGATGCCGAACCACTACGGGAACCGGGACGTGAACTACGTGAGCCCCTCGAGCCCGGTCGGCACGCAGATCCCGATGGCGGTGGGCGCGGCGTGGGCCGCGCGGATCCGCGGGGACAAGGTCGTGACCCTCACGTTCTTCGGGGACGGCGCGACGTCCCAGGGCGACTTCCACGCCGGGATGAACTTCGCGGGCGTGTTCAAGGCGCCGTGCATCTTCTTCTGCCAGAACAACCAGTGGGCGATCTCTCTCCCGCGGGAGCTCCAGACCGCGGCGCGAACCCTCGCGGCGAAGGCGCAGGCATACGGGTTCGAGGGCGTGCGGGTGGACGGGAACGACGTGCTCGCGGTGATCGAGGTGACCGCCCAGGCCGTCGAGAAGGCCCGCGCGGGCGCGGGGCCGACGATGATCGAGGCCGTCACGTACCGGATGGGCCCGCACTCCTCCTCCGACGACCCGACGCGGTACCGGCCCGCCGCGCAGGTGGAGGAGTGGAAGCGGAAGGACCCGATCCCGCGGTTCCGCGCGTACCTCGAGAAGAAGGGGCTCTGGGACGAGATCGACGACCAGACGCTCACGAAGGAGCTCGACGACGAGATCTCGGACGCAATCCGGCTCGCGGAGAAGGTCCCGCCCCCGCCCCTGGAGA
>DATBXC010000136.1:0-5674 GCA_036514455.1 Thermoplasmata archaeon
GAACCGCACGCCCTGCCCCTTCGCCCGCAGCCACACATTGTGCACGACCGAGTCCATCGTCTCCAGGATCACGGTCCAGTCCGCGACGTCCCGGTCGAACGTGCGCTCGACGCTGATCGACTTGGGGTCCGGCCGCTCCTCCACGGGGATCTCCTCGATTCCCTTCGCGATCCCCCAGAGCCACACCGCGTTTTTCCCGAACCGCGCCTGCAGGTCCTTCCCGGGTTGCTTCGCGAGGTCCCCGATCGTCTTGATGCCCATCGCGTCGAGGACCTCCGTCGTCTTCGGGCCGACCCCGCTGATCTTCGAGACCGGGAGCGGGGCGAGGAACTCCGCGACCCGGCCCGGTGGGACGACCGTGAGGCCATCGGGCTTCTCCAAGTCCGAGGCGATCTTCGCCGCGCTCTTGTTCGGCGCGATCCCGATCGAGCACGTGATGCCCTCCCGCTCCTTGACGGCCTTTTTGATCTCCTTCGCGAGCTCCACCGCCTTCGCGTAGTCCCCGCCCGTCCGCTTCGTGACGTCGAGGAACGCCTCGTCGATCGACGCGTGCTCGAGGACGTCCGCGAACTCACGGAGCACGTTCATCACCCGCTCCGAGACCTCCCCGTACAGGTCGTAGTTCGGCTCGATGTACACCGCGTCGGGGGCCTTCCGATACGCCATGGAGATGGGCATCCCGCTCCGGACCCCGAGGGCGCGGGCCTCATAGCTCGCGGCCATCACGACCCCGCGGGCCTTCCCGCCTTCCGGCAGGGCGCCGACGCACACGGCCTTGCCGACGAGCTCCGGATTCTGGAGGCGCTCCACGCTGACGTAAAACGCGTCCATGTCCACGTGGAAGATCACGCGGGGCACGAGCTGGGAATGGGCGTCATTCCAGATTAGGTTGGCCCCACCCCCGTGTCTGCCATCGTCAGAAAGAATCATTAATAGCCCTAGCGGCACTTGTTCCCGTGGGTGGGCCGCTTGGCTCGAATCTCCAGGAGTCCTAACCTTCGTGACTTCCACAAGGCCTTTGCCAAGGAGACCGAACGGGCCCTCTCAGAGAACAAGTCCCTGCTGAAGAAGCTCTCGAAGGACTGAGTCGCCTTCATCCCTCGAGGTTCGCGAGGTCCCTTCCTCAGGCTTTTATGGCCTCGCCGCTCTGCCCGCGGGATGCCCTCCCTGCGGGCCCCGTTCCGCCACCCGACGTTCGTCCGGTACTTCGCGGGCCAGGCGATCAGCCAGGTGGGGGACTTCGTCTTCTACGTGGCCCTCCCGTGGCAGGTCCTCCTCCTCACGGGCTCCGCGGCCGCCCTCGGCGAGGTCTTCGCGGTGTTCTTTGCCGCGCAGATTGCGTTCCTCCTCGTCGGCGGGATCATCGTGGACCGGTTCCCCCGCCGGACCCTCGTCGTCCTCTCCGACGCGCTCCAGGGGCTCCTGACCGCCGCGGTCGCTCTCCTCGCGTTCACGGGGGCCCTCGGGATGGCCCACCTGTACGTCCTCGGCGGCCTCTTCGGCGCCGCCCAGGCGTTCGCGATGCCCGCCCTCAGCGCGTTCCTTCCGGAGACGGTCCCTGCGCGCGACCTCCAGGACGCGAACAGCCTGTTCCAGGGGACCCGGACGGTCGCGAACGTGGCGGGCCCCGCCCTCGGCGCGGTGATGATCGCGTTCGCCGGGACCGCGGGCGCGTTCGCCTTCGACGCGGTGACGTTCGCGGTGAGCGCGGTCCTCCTCGCGACGGTGCGGCGGGCGGCCTCCGCCCCGCCCCCCGCGGTGCCGAAGCTCCGCCCCTCCATGATCGCTCAGGCCCGGGAGGGATGGCGGTACGTCGCCCGCGTGCCCTGGCTCTGGATCACGATCCTCCTGTTCGCCCTCGTGAACGCGGCGGAGGCGGGGCCGAGGAACGTCGTCCTCCCGACGTTCGTCGCGATCGGCCTCGGCGGCGGGTCCACCGCGATCGGCCTCGTCCTGAGCACGATGGCGCTCGGGAGCCTCGTCGGGTATCTGATGCCCGGCTTCCTCCCGCCGATCCGGAGCCGCGGGCTCGTCGCGTACGCGATGACCGCCCTCTTCGGGATGTCCGCCGCGCTGTGGGGGTTCGCGCCCTCGTTCCCGATCATCTTGGCCCTGTCCTTCGTCCATGGCCTCGCGGTCGCGGTCTTCTCGTTGATGTGGCAGACCGCGCTCATGGAGCAGGTCCGGGAGGACCTCCGGGGGCGGGTGTTCAGCCTCGACGAGCTCGGGAGCTTCGTCCTGATGCCCTTCTCCCTCGCCGTGTCCGGGGCGCTCGCGGAGGCCTATGGCGCCCGCATCGTGTTCGTCGTCGGCGGGTCCGTCGTGATGCTCTGCGCCGCGGCGGGCTTCTTCCACCCGCCCGCCCACGTTTTCGAGAACCCGAAGGGGCCGGAATCAGATTCGAAATAAACCCTGGTTGACACGAAGTAGCGGCGTTCTATCCCTTCCGGAGTTGCCGCCGGACGCGGTGCCAATCTGCGAGGTCTGCCTCCACATCGACCTCCACCGCGTCGAAATGGACCGTCAGGTCCGTCTGGTCCAAGGGCAGAATTTCGACGACATCCCCCTTTTCCGTGAGGAGAACCTTTCCACCGATGGCGTGTTTCTTCCTCCGGGAAGCGGGAATGAGAATCCTGCCTCGACTGTCAACCTGCCTCACGATGTCTCCCACGGGTGCGGGATGTCGCGGGGGATACGTGAAGGTTACCCCGAAGCGGATTCCGTTGCCCCCGATGCCACACCCCACGCTCACCCGAAGTCCGCGAGCCCCTTCTGCGCGGCCCCGCCCGCCTTCCCGGCGGGGAACTCGTACTCGATCATGCCCGCCAACCGGCGGAACTCGTTCACGCTCCCGGGCCCGAACCCCGCGTAGTGGTTGTTAAAGAACACGAACGCGCCCTTGATCGAGTCCGACGCCTCGTCGAGCTCCTTGTACCACGCCCGCATCTCCGCGGACTTGTCCCGCTGCGTCTCCTTGAACTCCGTGATCTCCCGGTCCCCGACCATGCGGAGGTACACGGTGTCCGCGGTCACGTCCGACGGGCTCCTCAGGTACTGGTTCTCCGCCCAAACCATCGCGACGTTCCGGTCCCTCAGGAGGGAGTACACGTCGTCCCGGAACCAGGACTTGTGGCGGAACTCGATCGCGTGCGGGTACTTCGCGTCGAGCGCCTTCACGAACTCCTGCATCAGGGTCCAGTGGACGTCGTACTTGACCGAGGGCGGGAGCTGCGCGACGAGGGGCCCGCACTTCTCCTTCAGCTCCTTCGCGGACGCGTAGAACCAGCCCAGGTTCTCCGCGACACCGTTGAGCTTCTTCTCGTGGGTGATCCGCTTCGGCATCTTCATCGCGAACGTGAACTCCGCGGGCGTCGTCTTGTACCACTGCTTCGTCATCGCAGGCCCTGGTGTGCGGTAGAACGAGGAGTCGACCTCGACCGCGTCGAAGACGGACGCGTACAGCTTGAGGTACTCCGATTTCGGCGTCTTCGGCGGGTAGAATCCGCCGAGCCAGTCGTCGTAGCCCCAGCCGCTGCATCCGATCCGGAGCTTTCCCTTCAGGTCTGTCATGGGTCGTTCGATGGACAGGAACGTGCCGGCGGGGAAAAAGGTGGCGTCCTACCGGCGACCGGAGAACCACCGGCTGTATGTCTGGTGGTCCACGCTCTCGATCACCACGATGTACCGCTGGCCCCGGTCCCTCACGATTGTGTAGAGAAGCCGCCAGAACGAGGGTAGATCCTCCACGTACAGGTTCCCAAGGCCGTATTTCTCCCGGAGCACCTTCGGAATTCGGTCCCTCGGAACGACCTCACCGTGCAGGCAGTCCGCGAGGAGGATGGACCGGTACGCGCGCACCCGCCGGGCGACGGCGCGATGGGACGGGTAGGCGGCCCCCTCCAGGGAGGACAGCGCCGCAGAGGCGGCCTCCGTCAGGACGACGTCCTTGGCGCCCAGCCCCATCAGAGCCTCGGCCCCTGCCGGATTGCCTCGAGGAGCGGCTCGGAGGCCTCGGGGACCCAAACCAGGCCCTTGCTGCCCTCGGCCACCAGCCCGCCATCCGCAAGGAACGTGAGTGCGGCGTTCAGGCTCTGGCGGGTCGTCGAGTGACCCCATTTGGACAGAGCCGCGAGGAGCCGGTTGCGACTGATGGGGCCGCCCGCGCCGCGGAGGGCGCCTAGGATGTACTCGATCGTTTCGAGGGTCGGATTCGCGCCCGGCCTCGCGAACTTGGCGGGGGGGGCCTTGCCTTGGACGGCCATGGGGATACATGAATACACACACTATATGTATTCTTGCACCCAGAGCTGATAAGGCCCGACCGGTGGGTGTCCGGGAACGGTGGATTCGGATGGGGACCTCGGGAATCCGGATGGAGCGGTTCATGGCCGCTAGATTCTCTGCGTACGCGGGGGACCCCGGCGGCATCAGTGGCGGCGCGCGCGATGGGCGGTTCGGGCATCGCCGGCTCGTCCCGGCCCCCATCGGCGGAGCGGCCGCGTGATACGCGGTATCAACGATAGAGCATATGCGGCGGCTTCACGGCCCCTCCCGCCGCTCTCTCGCGTGGGTCCACGATGCCTGCCACGGTCGAGTCCCTGTTCGCCGAGCGCACGAAGTGGATGCGCGCATCCGACGTCCGCGAGATCCTGAAGTACGCGGAGATGCCCGGCATCATCAGCCTGGGCGGCGGGTTGCCGAGTCCGGACTCGTTCCCGCTCGAGGATCTGGCCGTAATCTTCGAGGAGCTGCTCAAGGAGAAGAACGCGGGCGCGTTCCAATACGGCCCGACCCCGGGGGACGCGAGGCTCCGGGCCGCGCTCGTGGAGCGGCTGAAGACCCGGGGCGTGGCGGTCGAGACCGAGGGCGTGATCGTCACGCACGGGGCCCAGCAGGCGATCGAGCTCCTGGGGCGGGTCCTCCTGGATCCCGGGGACACCGTGGTCACGACGGAGCCCACGTACCTGGGGATCTTCACCGCGCTCGCCACGTACCGGCCCTCGTACCACGGAATCCGGATGGACGACGAGGGCCTCCTCACGGACGTCCTGGAGGACGACCTGCGGTCCCTCGACCGCAAGGGCGTCCGGCCGAAGTTCCTGTACGTCGTCCCGACGTTCCACAACCCCGCCGGGGTCACGATGTCCGCGCGCCGCCGGCGCCGCCTCGCGGACCTCGCCACGGAGTACCGCGTCCTCGTCGTCGAGGACGACCCGTATTACGACCTGCGGTTCGAGGGGGAGGACCTCCCGCCCGTCGCGTCCCTCGACAAGGAGGGCTGGGTGATCTCCGTGGGCAGCTTCAGCAAGATCCTCGCGCCCGGGTTCCGCGTCGGCTGGGCCGCGGGCCACCCGGACGTGATCGGGAAGATGTCCCTCGCGAAGCAGGGTGTCGACCTGTTCACGAACTCCTTCGGCCAGCGGGTCGCGGAGCGGTACCTCCGCCTCGGGATGCTGGACCGCCACCTCCCGCAGGTCCGCGCGATGTACCGGCGGAAGCGGGACCTGATGCTCGCGGCGATGGAGGAGCACTTCCCGGAGGGCGTGTCGTGGACGCGGCCCCAGGGCGGGATGTTCCTCTGGGTCACGCTCCCGTCCGGCGTGGACACGAGGCCCCTCCTCCCGAGGGCCGCGGAGCGGGGCGTCGTGTTCGTCCCCGGCCACGGGTTCTTCCC
>DATBXC010000137.1:0-2815 GCA_036514455.1 Thermoplasmata archaeon
GGACCGCGGTCGCCAGAGTTATCTATAATCATTGATAACCGGAGACGGCCCGCCGGGCCCTTCCCCGGAGAAGCCTTAAGGCCCGCGCGTCGCATCGCGGCCCGCCATGGCCCTCAAGATCGTCCTCCTCGCGGGGGACGGCACGGGACCCGAGGTGATGCGGCAGGGCGTCAAGGTCCTGAAGGCGGTCGAGGCCCGCTTCGGCGTCTCGTTCGACATGGTCCCGTTCCCGTGCGGCGGGCAGCACTACCTCGACGCGGGGGAGGAGTGGCCCGATGGCGCGTTCGAGTCGTGCAAGGCCGCGGACGCGATCCTCCTCGGGGCCGTCGGCCTCCCGGAGGCCCGCCTCCCGAACGGCGACCTCGCGGGCGCGGGCGTGATCTTCGGCCTGCGGTTCGGCCTCGACCTGTACGCGAACGTGCGGCCGACGAAGCTCTACCCGAACGTCCGCCACAAGGTCCACGACGCGTTCAAGCAGGTGTGGGAGCCCGGGAAGGTCGACTTCGTGATCGTGCGGGAGAACACGGAGGGCCTGTACACGCCCGCCCGCGGGTTGCTCTCCCGCGGCGGCGTCGACGAGCTCGCGGTGGACAGCCGCGTGATCACCCGCAAGGGCGCGGAGCGCGTGATCCGCTTCGCGTTCGAGCTCTCGAAGTCCCGGAAGGGCGCGCCGAGGGACGGGAAGTCCCGCGTCACGTGCGTGGACAAGTCGAACGTCGTCGCGGGGGACCGGCTCTTCCGGAAGGTGTACGACGAGGTCGCGTCCCAGTATCCCGGGATCGGGAAGGACTACGCGTACATCGACGCGTTCCTCCAGTGGATCGTGCGGTCCCCGGAGAACTACGACGTCGCCGTGGCCCCCAACGAGTTCGGGGACATCGCGACCGACCTCGCGGCCGTGTTGCAGGGCGGAATGGGGATGGCGGCGGGCGGGAACATCGGCGACGCGCACGGGATGTTCGAGCCGATCCACGGCTCGAGCCCGAAGCACGCGGGGAAGGACGAGGTGAACCCGATGGCGATGGTCCTGGCGGTCCAGATGATGCTCGACTGGCTGGGGAAGCGGAGGCGGGACAAGCCCCTTCGCGAGGCCTCCGCGGCGGTCGAGAAGGCGGTCGTGGACGTCCTGAAGGCGGGGAAGGTCCTCACGTACGACCTCGGCGGGTCCGCGAAGTGTTCCCAGGTCGGCACGGCGATCGCCGCCCGCGTGGCGGCCCGGAAGTAACCCCCTGGCGAGGGAGATTCTGGGAGTCTTCTGGAGGTCAGTGGGAAACGTATTTATCGGACCCCCCGCCATGTATTCCATCAGGAGAGGGGGTCGGTCGTCAATGTCGTGGGGAGGTCCCGCCAAGGCCCTAGCGTTTGCGCTCGTGATGATGTCCACCGCGCTCGTCGCGCTCGCCGCGCCGGCTGGGACCCCGCAGACCGCCGCGATTCCGGGCCCGACGGACCCCGCCGCCGTCCCCACGGGCTCGATTGACCCGACAGGGCCCGGCGGCCCGGTCGACGCGACCGTCCAGGGCTTCCTCGCGGACCCGGCGCTCCCGCCCACAGGGCAGCCGAGGGTCCGGACGGACAAGAACTGCTACCTCCCCGGCCAGGCCGTCACGATCACGCTGAAGAACGTCGGCGGCGGCACCCTGCTGTACGACTCCCTCCCGGACTACGAGATCGAGAACGACACGATCGGCGCGGTCCGGATGATCGAGCGGTTCCAGCCCGGGCGCTTCCGCTTCGAGCCCGGCGCCTCGATGAGCTGGGTCTGGGACCAGAAGTGGCTCGCGTGGGACGCGGAGGGCCGCCAGATCAACAAGGGGATGTTCGTCCCCCGGGGCGAGTACTTCGTGAACATCTGGGCGCAGATCGGCTTCCCGATCCCGGACACGAACCTGATCGCCCGGGCGAAGTTCTCGATCGGGGAGTGCATGGCCCAGATCAACGCGGGCGACGACATCGTCGCCACGGAGGGCCAGGCGTTCCAGTTCCACCCCGTGATCCAGATCACCGGGGACGCGGTCGTGCGGTCCGTGACGTGGGACCTCGACCCGGCGGTCGACTCGAACGGGGACGGCAACTTCACGAACGACATCGACCTCGCGGGCACGAACCCCTCGTACGCGTTCGGAGACGACGGCATCTACACGGTGACGATGAACCTCAAGGGCTTCGGCACCGTCTCCGGCATGGACCGGACCCCGCAGGACACCGTGTTCGCGATCGACAGCTCGGACTCGATGGCCTGGAAGGACCCGCTCGACCACCGGAAGATCGCCGTGAAGGACTACGTGGACTGGCTCGTCCCGGACGACCGCGGGGCGGTCGTGGACTTCGACTCCGTCGACCGCCTCGTCGGCGGCGACCACCTCGGCATGGACTACGCCCGAATCAAGGCGAACGTCGACACGATCGATGCCTCGGGGGACCTGTTCCTGTCCGCGGGCCTGTTCGTCTCCCTCTACGAGCTTCGCGACCACGGGGACGGGAACCACAAGTGGCTGATGATCTTCATCACCGGGGCGGAGACGGAGAACCCGCGGGACCCGTTCTACATCCCCCGCGCGATCGAGTTCGCGAAGGACCTCGGCGTCACGATCTACACGGTCGGCCTGAACGTCGACGCCGAGATGGGCTCCACGATGCGGCACATCGCGTCGGAGACGGGCGGGAAGTACTTCCCCGCCGCGACCGCGACGAACCTCCGGAAGATCTACGAGGACATCGCCTCCGAGGTGAACCAGTCCCAGGGCCAGTTCTTCACCGTCTCCGACGCGCTGACGGTGACCGTGGACAACGTCCCGCCCGCCGTGGCGCTGGA
>DATBXC010000138.1:0-10253 GCA_036514455.1 Thermoplasmata archaeon
GAGGTCGAGGAGCCGCTTGCTCTGCTCGACCATCTCGCCGGTGAGGCGGGAGGTCTGCATCGCCTTCGTGCGGGCCCGCTCGAGGTCCCCGACCTCCACGGCCTCCCGCCACTCCGCCTCCGCGCGCCGCTTCACCTCGACCCGGCCCTGGATCGTGCGGGCCTTCCTGCGGGGAGGTTCGCCGTCGAAGACGAACACGGGCTTGATGCCCGCCGCGACGAAGTTGCTCGTGCGGTAGATCAGCCCGCTCAGATGGGACGTGACCCGCCCGTGGCGGTCCTGGAGGGGTGTCCCGTCGGGCTGGCGGATGATCGCGAGGAACTGATACAGCGTGTTGAACGCGTCGATCGCAAGGATCTTTCCGCGGAAGTCCTCGAGGGACCGCTTCACCGGCGAGATGAGGTCGGAGAGGTCCACGCCCATGGCGACCGAGGAGCGACAAGCACCGCCATGAACCTTGCTGACCGCTCTCCAACAGGGTCGTCGTTGATGCTCGGTTGCCCGACTGTCGCTCACACCACCTCACGCGTGATCGTATCGACCATGAACCTGAGGGACGGGCGAGGCACGAGGACGGCCGGCGGTAGGTCGAGCGCCGTCAGCGTGAACCACGCTCTGCCCAAACCCTTGAGGCCTCCTGGGAGTGGCCTCTCACGTGGGTGAGAGGGGGCGCCTACAGCGCGGGCACGAGAGACCATTCGAAACGTACCCGCAGGAGGGACACCTACGCGAGCTGGTCGCACCGATTGGGAGCTTGATGCCCACGGCGACCACAACCAGTCCGACTGCCAGGCCGAGAAGAGTCAAACCCAGAACGAGAAAATGGACAGGGAGAGAACCGGGCCCACCCCCGGCCAGGAGATAGTACCGGACGGACGCCGCCATCGACTGTGGTCGCGCGACGCCATAGTCCGAGTTGTCAATCACAGCATGGTACCGGCCTGCGGCTGGATACGGAGAACTGCTAGTGCTGCTCACGTTCTCGCGTACGAAATCGGTCCGTGTCTCCTGAATAGGGAGGCCCGTGAGATAGCGCGCGTAGTCAGGATCCGAGAGAATGTAAACATCAATCGAGGGACCTGACTGCACTTCGAACATGTAATAGATCTCGGTAGAGTCTCCTATGACGTCGAAAGGGAAGGAAGAAAACCCACCCGGAGGAACCGCAGCCGTCCCATCGTGCACCTCTTCGACGGAGGACAATTGCACCCATCCGATGTATGAGACCATGAGTCCGGCGGAAAGGACGGCAAGAGCGGTTCCGGCTCCTACAACGCGGTTCATCACCCAGCCTCGCTAAGGATGCTCCCTATGCTTATTCCATGCGAGGTCCATTCCGAACACGGCGACCGTAATCGCTTATCCCGATCTGCTGACGTTGTTAGCGCCACTTGTACCAGCAGACGCGGTTCTTTCAGGCCTCGGACGACTTCACGGACACGAGGAAGTTCTCCTCCCCGAGGCTCGCCTCCACGATGTACCCTTCCGTGACCTGCTCCCGCACGAACCGCACGTCCGTGGAGTTCGTCTCCCGCGAGATGAAGTCCCGCCAGCTCCGGAGGAGCCGCACGGAGTTCTCGCTCGCCCGGATCCGCGTTTCGATCCCGTCGCTCTCCCCGAGCTTCAGGTCCTTCCGGATATCCTTGATGATGTTCACGAGCTCCTTCGCGTAGCCCTCGCCGAGGATCTCCGGGGTCATCTCTGCGTCGAGGTACACGACGCCGTTGTCAAACGGCTCTAGGATCACGTGGTCCGGGAGGGACTCGGCGAACGTGACCATGTGCGGGTCGATCCGGACCCGCTGTCCGTCGATCCCGACGACGTACTCCGCCCTTGCGAGCCCCGCCTTGATCTTCCACGGGTCCTGAGACTTGAGCATGACCTCGATCTTACGGGCCCACAGCCTGTACGCCGCGGACACGGCCTCGCGGTCCACCTGGACGGTGACCTTCATCCCCCGCCACGTCTCGTCCATCGGAACGATGTCCAGCTCCTTCGCGAGGCTCTGGCCCACGATGATCTTCCGGAAGGCGGTGATCGCGTCGAGCGCGGTCTGGTGCGAGGCTTTCACCGCGATCCGCTTCACGGGCCAGTACCGCTCGATCCCCGCCTTCGCCTTCGCGTTCGCGACCGCCTCGAGCACCTGCCGGACCATGTCCACGTACAGGGCCATCTGCTCGTCCGTGACCTCGAGGGCGCCCGCCTCCCGGTGGGCCATCGCGGCCTCCTGCACCTGGCGGGCGATCTCCGACGCGGGCGCGGTGACCGCCTCCGTGATCCGGTCCACGAGGCCGGAGGCCTTCGGGAAGTCCTCCGTCTCCAGGAGGGACCGGGCCCACGCGAGGAAGTCCTGCCCGCCCTCGCCCGTGAGGACCCCCCGCTCCGCGAGCTTCGCGGCCTGGGCCATCGGGCTCGTCGCGAGGGGCCCGAGCGACGCCTCCGGGGCCTCCGTGACGAACAGCAGCTTCCGGACGAGGTCCGCGAGGCCCTCGAGGCCCGCCACGTCCCCGCTCCACGTCGCGAGGCGGCGGCCGAAAGTGTCCTCGATCTGCTTCAGGACCTCGATCATGTACAGCGGCAGCACGGGCGGCTCCGCGCCGTGGACGACCGCGACGAGGAGCTCGCTCGGCCCGGGCTCCACGAGGACGGTGGCGTCCTTGAACTTCGTCCGCTTGAGCCCGTGCGCGCCTCGCGCGAAGGCGGTGGTGATGAACTCGCGGACGTGCCGCACCAGGGCGTCGGCCTCCGTACGGCCCGGCGCGTCCCGGTACTCCCGCGACTCGTGCGCGAGGAGCGCGCCGTCCTTGTGGAACGTGAGGGCGTCCGTGACGAGGTAGGTCCCGGAGGGCTCCACGCGGACCTCCTTCGAGTCCGTGGACTCGTATCGGCTCTCGTCCAGCGGCCTCCGGTAGCCGATCCGGACGTCGAGGGACGTGGCGCCCGCCTCCCGGGGCTTCACGCCGAGTTCGACGATCCTGCGCTCGTTCGCCTCGACCTTCGGAATCTTCTCCAGGCCCGTCACGTCGAAGTCCCCCAGGACCGCGATGTCGAGGTCCTTCGCCGCCCAGTTCCCCTTGTTCGCGATCTCCAGGAGCACGCGGTTCCAGGCGTCCGCCTGGAGCCCCTCCGTCGGAATCCCGAGGAAGAGCCGCGGGTAGCGGTCCTTCAGCTGCATCTCGATCCGCTGGCGGGCCTCGATCCGCGCCCGGTCCACGAGGAGCTCGAGGTCCTTCGCGTTGTCCGAGCGCAGCGCCTTCTCCGCCATGTCGAGGTAGTGCTCGGTGTCCCCCGCGTCTGCCCCGAACTCCTTCGCCTCCGTGACCATCCGGCGGATTTTGTCCATCTCCGCGCGGGCCTGGGTGACGACCATCGACTTGCGGTTCCGGTTCACGCTGTCGGACGCGCGCTTCAGGTACTCGTCGAGGCGGCGGTAGTCCTTTCGTTGGATCGCGTCCTCGATGCGGGTGAGGAGGGACTCGGCCTCCCGCACGTCCACGCCCTGGGCCCGGTTCTCCCGGATCGCGGACACGAGGCTCGCGAGGTCCATCTCGACCTTGCGGCTCGCGACCTCCGTCTTCGCCCGCTCCAGGGAGGAGCGCACGTTCTCCGCGATCTCCCGCACGCGCTCGTAGTTCTCTGCGTTGAAGGCCTCTTGCGCGTCCCGGAGCAGCAGCTCCGCCTGGGACACGTCCGCCCCGAGGACCCGCAGCTCCTCGACCGTGCGCCCGGTGGTCAGGAGGAGCTCCTGCATCCGCTCCCGCACCCGGCCCTGGGCCTCCGTGGCCTTCGTCTTCGCCTCGCTCACGAAGGCCCACGCGCTCTCCAAGGAGCGCTCCAGGTTGTCCGTGGCCTGCGAGAGGAGGGCTTCCACCTCGCTGACGTCCTGCCCGCTCATCCTCGCGGCCTCGAGGGCCCGCGCGGTCTCCGTGACGGGGCTCTGCGCGAGCGCGCCCATCTCGGCGGTCTGGACCTGGGTGACGAAGATCAGCTTGCGGATCAGCTCGTCGACCCCCTGGACCTCGTGGAGCATCCCGCTCCACTTCTCGAGGACGGGACCGAACTTCTCCTCCACCTCCTTCAGGACCTCGATCATGTACAGCGGGAGCAGGGCGGGCTCGTCGCCGACGAGGACGGCCGCCAGGAACGTGTGCGGGGACCGCTCGATCAGGATCTTCGAGTCCCCGAAGTCGAGGCGCTTCAGGCCGACCTTCGTGCGCTGGCGGAAAGAGTCTTTCACGAAGTCCTGGACGACGGTGAGCATCCCGCTGAAGATGTCCTCGTCGATCTCCTCCCGGAACTTCCGGGACTGGTGCGCGATGAGCCGGCCGTCGAGGTGGATCAGGAAGATGTCCTCGACGAGGTACGTGCCCTGCCGCTCGACCCGGACCGCCTGCTGGTCCTTCAGCTCGTACTTGTTCTCGTCGAAGTACCGCTGGTAGAACACCTGGACGTCGAGCGGGACGTCCCCATCCGCGGTCGGCTTGAGCCCGATCTCGACGAGCTTGCTCTCGTCGACCCCGATCTCCGGGATCGGCTTGAGGCCCTTCACCTCGACGTCGCCCTTGATCTGGATGTCGACGTTCCGCGCGGAGAGCTTCCCCTTGTTCTCGACCTGGAACGCGTACTTGTTCCAGACGTTCGCCTGGAGCCCCTTCGTGGGCAGCGTGATCACGAGGTTCGGGTACCGGTTCTTGATGAAGTTCTGGACCTGGATCCCCGTGCTGATCTCGGCCTGCTTCACGAGGATGTCCGCCATCGAGATGTCGTTCCTCCGGAGGGCATCCTCCGCCTCCCCGAGGATCCGCTCCGCCTCCGCGACGTTCGCGCCGACCCGCTTCGCGGACGCGATCATCGTCTGGATGCCGCGGAGCTTCGCCTCGTACCGGTCCGCGAAGTGGCGGGTCCGGGCCTCATGGAGCGCGGCCTTCGAGTCCGCGATCATGCGGTCCAGGCTCTCGTACCGGCCCGCCTCCATCGCCCGCTGCGCGTCGTCGAGGAGGGACTTCACCTCGTCGATCTCCATGCCGACCCTCTCGGCCTGCGTGATCATGCCCTGGATCGACCCGATCTCGTCCGCGGCCTTCCGGAGGAGGACCGCCCGCTTGTGCTCCAGCACGCGCTCCTCGAGGTCGTGGATCAGGGAGTCCATGCGGGCCGCGTCGCCCTCCTCCGCGGCCGCCGCCGCCTTGCGGTGGAGCTCCTCGAGCTCCGTCGTCTCCATCCCGAGGCCGGCGCCCTCCTGGACGAGCTTCCTCGCGCCGTCGAGGCGCACGCTGACGTGGACCCTCTTCGCGGCCGCCAAGGAGTCCGCGATCTGCCGCGCGTACGACTCGAGGTCGTCGAAGCGGCCCACCCGGATGTCCTCCTCCGCCCTCCGTAAGAGATCGGACGTGATCCGCACATCCGCGCCGACCTTCTCGCTCGCCTCGATCTCCGCGCGCAGCTCCTGGATGCGGACCTCGAGGGCGGCGTACCCCTTCTGGCGGCGCGCGTCCTGGACGATGTCCTCGATGACCTTCTTGTACTCGATCGCCTCGACGAAGCGGCTGTCCTTGATCGCGTCCTGCGCGTTCAGGAGGACGTGCTCCGCCCGCGGGACGTCGTAACCCTCCGCCTTCGCCTGCTCGATCGTCCGGTCCGCCATCGCGACCAGGTCCTCCGCGGCGACCTTCAGGCCCTCCGCGACGCTCTCCGCGTCCGAGCTGACCCCGGCGATCTCCTTCTCGACCTCCTCGTACTGCCGCGCATCGAGGGCCGCCTCCGCGCGGGCGACCACCTCCTTGGCCCCGAGGATCTCGATGTCCGCGCGGCTCAGGTCGTCGACGAGCCGTTTGATCCGGTCGATGGACCCCCGCGCGGCGTCCCGGCGGGAGCGCTCCTCCGCGGCGATCGCCTCGTCGTGGGACCGGATCAGGGCGTCCGCCTTCTGCTCCGCGACCCGCGCGAACTCGACCGCGTCGTCGTACTCGCCCCGCCCGAAGTACGCCTCCGCGTTCACGAGGATGCCCTCCGGCTCCCCCACGTCCAGCCCGAGGTCCTTCGCCTTTTTGATCCGGGTGCGGGCCCGGTCGAGGATCTCCTTCGCGGCGGACGTGAGTTCCGCCTTCAGCGCAAGCGCGGTCTCCTCGATGCCCCCGAGCAAGAGGTCGACCTCGTCGAAGCTCCGGCGCTGGAGCGCCCGCTCCGCGTTCCGAAGACCGTCGTCCGCACCCTGGATGTCGATGTCCGCCTTCTGCAGGTCCTCCAGGAGGCGCCGGACGCGGAGGAAGCGCTCGGAGGCCTTCTTCGCCCGCTCGAGCACCCGCTTCTGCTCCTCCGCCACGCGGGCCTTCTTCGCCTCGCCGACGGCGGCCTCGATCGCCTGCACGAGGTGGAGCACTTTCGCGAACAACTCCCCGTTCATCGCTTCCTCCGCGTTCGCGAGGAGCTGCTCCGCGGTCGCCATGTCGAGGCCCTGGGCCTTCGACTCCGCGACGAGGACGCGGGCCTCGTTCAGGCTCTGCTCCGCTCCGTTCTTTAGGCCCGTCTTGATGCCCTTTGTGATCTCCTCGGCGGCGGAGACGTACGCCTCCGCCTCCTCGAGCTTCTTCAGCTCGAGTGCCCGCAGCGCGCTCCCGAGGGCGTCCCGCGCGGCGGTGACGTCGGTGAACTCGGACTCGACCTCGTCGATCTCCTTCTGGACGGCGTCCATGCGGGACCGGAGGTTGTGGAGGCGCTCCGTGAACTCCTTTTTCGAGGCCTCGTCGTGTTTCGCGGTCTCCTCCTTGTGGCGCGTCAGGGCGCGCTCCGCGCGGGCGCCCGCGATCCGGGCGAACTCGAGGGTCTCGTAGTGCTTCCCCTGGGCGAACGACTCCTCTGCGTTCCGGAGGATCCGCACCGCGTCCGGGACCGCGACCTTCTCCGCCCGCACCTTCTCGACGGTGTCCCGGGCCCGCGCGAGCATCTCCTCCGCCGAGGCCCGGAGGGCCTCCTGGAGGCTGCGGACGATGTCGTCGACTTCCGTGAGGAGCGTGCGGGCCTCCTCGTACCGCCCCGAGTCCGTGGCGGCGCGGGCCGCGCCGATCTTCTCCTCCGCCCCGGAGACGTCGATGTCCGCCCGGCGGAGCTCGAGGAGCCGCTCCTTCACGCGGGTCGCCATCTCCGTGAGGATCTTGATTCGCTCGAGGTCCTTCGTCTCGAGCCGCTCCGCGACGAGCTTCTGGACGTCCACGGACTGCCCGCCCGCGATCGCGTCCTCGACCTCCTTGAGGAGCTCCCGGGCCTTGATCGCGTCCACCCGCCCGACGCCCGCGCGCTCGACGATCATCTCGATCGTCGTCCGCACGACCTCGCGGTACCGCGCCTCCCGCGCGCTCTCCGCCGCGTGGCGGGCCTGGGCGATTAGCCGGCGGCCCGCGGTCACCTCGCGGGCCGCGACGGCCTCCTTCGCGTCCTTCACGTAGCGGTCGAACTCCGCGGAGTCCGCCCCGATCTTCCGGAGATCCTCGGAATCCAAGGAGAGGGAGGCGAGGCTCTCGGAAAGCCTGCGCAGGATCGCGGCCTCCCGCGTGAGGTCGAGGGCCTCCTTCGCGATGGCCCGGGACCTCGGGAAGTCCCGCTCCTGGAGGGCCGCCCGGGCCGCGTCGATTTGCGCCGCTGCGGGCGCGACCTCGCCCCCGCGCCGCTCCTCCTTCCGGACCTCCCGCTCCGCAACCTTGATTGGGAACTCGGATTGGGCGACCCGCCGCGCCTCCCGGGTCGCGACGCCCGCGAGCTGGGCGAACTTCTGGACGTCCGCATACACGCCCTTCCGGAGGGCCTCGCGGGCCTGCGCGAGGACCTCGCGGGCCTGGGTCACGTCCGCGCCGACCTTGCGGGCGGCGTCCATCTCCGCCTGCCCCTTCACGAGGAACGTCTCCGCGCGGCTGTACTTGCGGGCGTCGTCCGCCCACGCGACCGCGCGCTCGAGGTGCTTGCGGGCCTCCGCGAACGCGTCCATGGAGGCGGCCTGGCGGGCCTTCGCGAGGGCCTCCTCCGCGTGGTCCACCTCCCCGCCCCGCTCCTTCGCGTGGGCGACGTGCTCCGCGGCCGTGTCGATCAGGGAATGGAAGTGCTTCTCCCTCCGGACCTCGAGGGCCTTGATGGAGGCCCGCGAGAGGAGCCTCTCCGCGTCCTCGAACTCGCCGCCCTCCGTGGCCTTCCGTGCGAGGCCGAGGTTCCGCTCCGCGGCGAACGTGTCCACGCCCGTGTCCCGGGCCTCCCGGACCCGGAGCTCCGCGCGGGACAGGTCCGCTTCCACCCGGGCCTTCCGGTGGGCGATCTCGACGGCCCGCCGCGCGGCCCGGGCGAGGTCCAGGGCCCGGCTCTCCCGCCCCTCGCCGTGGGCCCGCTCCGAGGCCTCGATCAGGCGCTTCGCGACGGCGACGTCGACGCCCTTCGCCTCCTCCGCCGCGGACGCCCGCAGGGCGGCCTCGAGCGCGACCCGGGCCTGCCCAGGGCCCGCCCTCGCGGTCGGGGCCTGGGAGACGTGGGTGCCGCACGCGAGGCAGACGTCCCGGCCCGCCGGAACGGGGGTCTCACACATCGTGCACGGGGGCATGGAACACGCTCGGTCTGGGCCGTCGCGAGAGGAAGTATCGCTGGAAAGCGGCGCGGCCCTTATAATCATAATGGCGGCGGTTATCCCCGGTGATAGCGATATGGCATTTTCTCGCGGGCGCGAATCGAGCGGGAAACCTTAATGGCCTGGGGGCCGTTCGAGCGGGCCGTGGGGACCTTCGCGGACGGTGCGGGCGGGCACGGGCTCGTGGGGAAGGCGGTCGTGGACCCGGAGGGCGTCGAGCTCGGGTACGTGATGACGGAGGACGAGAAGTTCCTCACGGTCGGGGAGGGCCCGATCGGCTCCCTGAGGCTCGGGAAGCGGTTCGTCGAGCGGGTCGCGGACCGGGTGATCCTGAAGGCGCCGCTCGTGGAGATGTTCACGGGGCTCAATGTGATCGACTCCGCGGGCGAGTTCGTCGGGATCGTGCGGGACACGGTCGAGACGGAGGACACTCTCGACTCGATTGTCGTGGAGGACGAGGAGGGGGAGATGGTCGTCGTCGTCCTCGAGGACATCAAGGCGATCGACGAGTTCGTCGAGCTGGACGTGACGGGCGACGAGCTGTACGAGACGAGCGGCGCGTGACGCACCACGCATGACGACAGCTAGGGCCGGCCCGCCGATAGGATGTACGGGAGCGCCAGAAGGACGAGCCCGAGGACGTAGAGCGGGATCACGATCCACGTCCGGACCCATGCGGTCTGCTCGGGCGACATGGAGACCCCGCGCCCCCTCCTCACGATGGGCCGGTTCCGCTCCATGATCCGCACGAACACGAAGAGCCCCAGGGACATCGACAGCAGGATCGCGGAGCCCAGTCCGAAGAGGCTCGAGAAGTAGTACGGCGTCGCCTTGTAGATGTAGTACACGTCCCGGGCGATCCAGTCGCTGCACACCGCTGTGTGGTCGCAGCCCTCCGTCATGAACGTCCGGAGGTTGTCCATCTTCTGCTCGTAGACGTCGCCGAGCGCCTCCGGCGAAGTGTTCCCGCTGTACGCGAGGGTCCGCCAGGTGATGACGGCTTCCGTGCGGTTGATCAGCTGGTCGATGTACTCGTACTGGAAGCCCATGGACCGGTCCGGCGTCCGCTCCCAGGGAAAGTACGCGGAGTACATGTCGTCCGTGAGCCCGAGCCGGTGCATCCCAGTGACCGCCTTCGTGAGTTCCGAGATCATCGCCTCGGGCGTGTTCACCTCGTACGCGTTGAGGACGTGACCGCCGACCTCGCGGTCGTACGCGAAGCTCACGACGATGCTCCCGTACGAGCTGTACGCGATCGTCGCGACGAGAGAGACGACGAACAGCACTCCGTACTTCGCGGACCCCCTCATGTTCCCACCGGCCTACGATGGGCGGCCGGGTATTTAGCCGGGCGCGGGATTCCCCCGGGAATCCCGCCCTCCGTCCCGCGCCGATAGGGCCGCCCTACGCGCCCGCCTCCGCGGCCTCCCGCTGGGCCTTCGCGACTCGTGCCTTCCGGAGGGCGGCGTCCGCCCCGCCCAGGATGCCCGCCGCGTCCGCCGGCGTCAGCGCCGCCGTCGGGATGTTCGCGGGGACCATGATCACCGTCGCGTTCTCCTTCGAGACCTCGAACAGGATGTTCATCCAGCGGAGCTCCATCGCGGTCGGGTGGCCGCGGTACTTGTCCGCGGCCTGGATCATCAGGTCCGCG
>DATBXC010000139.1:0-4362 GCA_036514455.1 Thermoplasmata archaeon
GGGCTCGGGACGAAGTCCACCCGCCACGAGATCATCCAGAAGCTGTACGACCGGAAGTACGCCGATGGCCGCGTCCTCCATCCGACGATCAGCGGCCGGGCCCTGATCGAGGCCCTCGAGGACCACGCGGAGAGAATCACGCAGCCCGAGATGACGGCCCATCTCGAGCAGGACATGGAGGAGGTCGCCCGCGGCGTGCGGACGCGCACGGACATCGTCTCCGAGTCCCAGCGGATGCTCGAGGAGGTCGTCGAGGTCCTCCAGAAGAACGAGGCCGCGATCGGCCAGGAGATCGAGGCCGCGCTGAAGGAGCAGAACTACATCGGCCCGTGCAACGTGTGCAAGCAGGGGAACCTCGTCGTCCTGCGGTCCCGCCGCGGGCGTCGGTTCCTCGGGTGCGACCGGTACCCGGAGTGCCGGAACACGCACCCGCTCCCCCAGAGCGGGATCATCCTGAGCGCGGAGCAACCATGCCCGGAGTGCGGGGCGCCCATGATCAGGCAGATGGACCGCGGACGGACGGAGACGTTCTGCGTGGCCTCGGAGTGCCCGACGGTCCTAAAGCGCAGCGTGATTGCGAAGTGCGACAAGTGCGGGACCGGCGAGCTCCGGATCATCCATTCCGCGCGGGGGAAGCGGTTCGTGGGGTGCACGAACTACCCGAACTGCGACAACTCCCACCCGCTCCCGCAGCGCGGCCTGATCGTGCCGACGGAGGACCGGTGTCCGGAGTGCAACCAGCCGATCATCAAGGTGATCTCCCGAGGCCGCCGGCCCTGGGTGATCTGCATCAACATGCAGTGCCCGCTGAAGGCGGAGCGGAACGGGAAGAAGAAGGCGAAGGCTGCAAAGAAGCCTGCCAAGGAGACCCCGAAGAAGCCCCGCGCGCCGCGGAAGAGGAAGCCGAAGCCCATGCCCGCCCCCGAGGCGACCGTCACGGCGCCCGCATGAACGCCTTGAACTCCTCGAGGCTCCGCGGCTGCAGCGTGTAATTCGTCTCCTTCTCGTGGCCGATCGTCGAGGTCGGTGTGGGGCCGTAGTGGTGGCCCGGGCACACGACGAGGGCGTCGTCCATCTTCCGGACCTTGGTGAACAGGGAGTCGTACATCGCCTCGATGCTCGAGCCCGGGAGGTCAACCCGCCCGCAGTCCCCGACGAATAGGCAGTCGCCCGTGAACACCCGCCCTGCGACGATGAAGCAGCAGGAGTCCGGCGAGTGGCCCGGCGTGTGGACGACCTTCACCTTGAGCCCGCCCACAGGGACAATCGCCCCGTCCTCGAGGATGATGTCCTTCCGCACCTGGCTTAGGCGGTGGGCCGCGACCTTCGCAGAGGTCTCGTCCGCGAGCCGCTCGTTGTCGAACACGTGGTCCGGGTGGTGGTGCGTGTTGAGGATCAGCTCGATCGCGTACCCGTTCTCGGACGCGACCTTCTGGAGCACGCGGGCGTCGAAGCTCGGGTCCACCACCGCCGCGACCTTCGCCTCTGGGTCGCCGATGAGGTAGCCGAAGTTCGCCATCATCCCGATTAGACGCTGCTCGAAGAACATCCGCGCGGCCATGGCGAGACTTGGAGAAAAACCTGCGGACTACCGCCGCTGGTAGTACTGCGGGTACGTCCGCGCGTAGTACTCCGCCCACGCCTCGCGGACCTTGTCCCGGTGCTTCATGTACGTCGTGAACCCGAGGGAGGCCCCGAACGCGATCCCGAAAATCAGGAGCCCGCACGCCGTGCTCAGCGTGGGCTCGCCCGTGATGTAGCCTGCGGTCACCGCGTACGCCCCGAGGATCGCGACCACGCAGGCGAAGATCACGGCGCCGACGACGCGTCGCGCGATCCAGCCCATCCCGCCCCTGGTGGACGGGGCGTGGGATAACCGTTACGAGCCCAGTATCAGCGGCGGGAACGCGAGTCTGACCCCATGTCCTCGAGCATGGCCCAGACCGCCCAGGCAATCGCGCCTCCGCCCGCCCATATCGCCAGGAACAGCCACACGTTCCGCATCTGGAAGTGAAAAACGAGGAACGTCCCGACAAGCACGAACGGGATGTAGACCAGCCATCCGACGAGCGGGAACTCAGATACCCCACGAAGTCACCTCCACGCGCGGCGACGACGGTCCAGGCGTCGCATCCGCCGCCGGACAATCCAAGACGACAGGAAGGCTGTGAAAAGGACCGCGAGGCCGACCACCGCCCCGGACGTTCCCGCGAGGAGCGTGCCGCCCGAGGACGCGTTCGCGCTCACCGCAATGGACGACAGGATCCCGAGGACCGCGAAGAAGACGACGTATCCCACGATCCGCCGCGCCAAGTAGCCCATCGTTCAGTGTCCTCGGTAGACCTCGCGGTCTCGCGGCACCGAGTCGAGGCCCGAGGCCCGGTGACGGAAAGGACGCCACCCTGAAAACCTGTGCACTTCCCTCCATAACGCCGTAATTCGGGACAAGGACCAAATAGACCCGCATAGCATCACGTGACAGGGTGCCTGGAGTGCGCGGCGGCGGGGCTGGGGCTCGAGCGCTTCTTCTCGCCGGAGCGCTGGCGGCCGTCTCGCTCGCGGCGCTCGTCGGGATTCCCGGCGCCGCCTCGGCGTACGTCCCCCGGGCGCCGATCCTCATCGTGGGCGATGCGGGATTCACGCCGGACAACGGGGTCACGGGCGGGAGCGGGACGCCCACTGACCCGTACGTAATCGAGGGCTGGGGGATTGACGCGAGCTTCGCGACGGGGATCTCGATCGCGAACACGCTCGCCCATGCCGTGATCCGTAACGTCTCCGTGTCGGGCGGGGACGTGACGTACGACGGCGTTTTCCTCGACACGGTCGCGAACATGGTCGTCGAGGGAGGGGTGTTCGTCGGCAACGCCTACGGGATCGTCGCGTACGCATCCTCCGAGGTCGCAATCGTCAACAATCGGGTCGCGAACAGCTTCTGGGAGGGAATCCTCGTGGAAAGCTCGTCCTCCGCGGTGGTCCGCGGGAACGACGTCCAGCTGGCCGGGGTCTACGGGATCGACGTGTTCACTTCTGCGGACGTCGAGGTGCGGGACAACACCGCCTCCACGAGTGCGGAGACCGGGATTTACCTCCAGAACGTCGACCGCGTCGTCGTCAGCGGGAACAACGCCTCCTCGAACGCCCTCCTCGGGATTGGCCTCGACTACGCCTCGGACGTCACGATCATCGACAACTCCCTGTGGGACAACGGCTACGGGCTGGACCTCTTCGACTCGGGGCGGGTGCTCGCACGCCAGAACACAATCGGCAGGAGCACCATGGAGGCCGTCTCCGTCTACTACTCGAACAACGTGACGATCGACCTGAACCGGTTCGTCTCGAACGAAGGCGGGCTCTTCGCCTCCTTCGCCACCGATCTGACGGTCGCCCACAACACCTTCCGAAACAACGTCGTCCAGGGAGGCGACGAGTTGGGGACCCGGACGGCGTGGGACCGCGGCTACCCCGCCGGAGGGAACTTCTGGTCCGACTACACCGGGGTCGACCTCTGCAGCGGAGCCGGCCAGGACGTGTGCACGGGTCCGGACGGGATTGGGGACACGCCGTACGCGGTCGACCCGGACACCGTGGACCGCTACCCCCTGATGACGACTTCCGCCTTCATGTTCCCCGGTTCCACCGCGAGACCTGACATCCCCTCGATGCTGAGCCCCCCCGGGGCGCCACGAGGGGCCTTGGACGGGACGGGGGCACACGAGGCACCGCTCATGTCCGTGGGGACCGCTCTCCGGGAAGACACCGGGGTTGGAGAGGACGCCACCTCCCTCCATGGGCCGTAGACGAGGACAGCGGTTCGGGAGCGGCGCTCCGCTCCGATCGCGGGTTGAACGGGTACGGGACCGCGCTCAGGAACAGCCTGAAAACATGGGCACTTCCCTCCATAACGCCGTATTTTGAGACAAAGACCAAATAGACCCGCATGACATCACGTGACAGGGTGCCTGGAGTGCGCGGCGGCGGGGCTGGGGCTCGAGCGCTTCTTCTCGCCGGAGCGCTGGCGGCCGTCTCGCTCGCGGCGCTCCTCGCGATTCCCCACGCCGCCTCCGGGTACGTCCCCAGGGCGCCGATTCTCATCGTGGGCGATGCAGGATTCACGCCGGGCAACGGGGTTACGGGCGGGAGCGGGACGCCCGGCGACCCGTACGTGATCGAGGGATGGGAGATCGATGCTTCGACCGCGGACGGCGTCGCCATCCTGTACACGACGGCGCACTTCGTCGTCCGCAACGTCCGCGTGCACTCCGGCTTCTGGAACTACGTCGGCGTATGGCTGGAGGGCGTGCAGAACGGGCGCATCGAGGGGTCCGTCTTCGCGGACAATGCGGACGGGGTGTACGTGCT
>DATBXC010000140.1:0-11315 GCA_036514455.1 Thermoplasmata archaeon
GGGCGGGCCGGATCCACGGGAAGAAGGGGAGCATCACGCAGATCCCGATCATGTCGATCCCGGACGACGACTGGACCCACCCGATCGCGGACCTCACGGGGTACATCACGGAGGGCCAGATCGCGGTCGCCCGCGACCTCCACCGGAAGGGCATCTACCCCCCCATCGACCCGCTGCCCTCCCTCTCCCGCCTGATGTCCGCGGGCATCGGAGCAGGCCGGACCCGCGAGGACCACGACTCCGTGTACAACCAGCTCTTCGCGTCGTACGCGGAGGGGAAGGACGTCCGCGGCCTCGTCGCGATCGTGGGAAAGGAGGCGCTCTCCGAGCGGGACAAGCGGATGCTCGAGTTCGCGGACCGGTTCGAGCAGGAGTTCATCCGCCAGGGGGCGGAGGAGGACCGGCCCATCGAGCAGACCCTGGAGATCGGGTGGAAGCTCCTCGCGGCCCTCGAGGAGGCGTGGCTGATCAAGATCGACCGGAAGACACTCGAGAAGTTCCACCCCGCCCACCGCCCGGGCGCGGGGGCGCGCGCCAAGGTCGCTGCCTAGATGGTCCTCGTCCAGTACAAGCCCACGCGGAGCGTGCTCCTCCAGCTCCGGAGGACCCGCCGGATGGCGGAGCGGGGCCACCGCCTACTGAAGCTGAAACAGGATGCCCTGATCGTGGAGTTCTTCCGCGTGCTGGACCGGGCGAAGAAAGTGCGGTCGAACCTCGTGGACAAGTACCGCGTCGCGGAGCAACGGATCGCGATCGCCCGGGCGATCGAGGGGTCCATGGGCGTGAGGTCCGCGGCGTTCGCCCTCACGGAGACGCCGACGCTGGAGCTGAGGACGAAGAACGTGATGGGGATCATCGTCCCGAAGATCGACGCAAAGGCGGTCCGGAAGACGGTCGACCAGCGGGGCTACGGGATCGTCGGGACGAGCCCGAGGATCGACGAGGCCGCGGAGGCGTACGAGAACCTCGTCGAGGACGTGATCATCGCGGCGGAGATCGAGACGACGATGCGGCGGCTCATCGAGGAGATCGAGAAGGTGAAGCGCCGCGTGAACGCGCTCGAGTTCCGCGTGATCCCGGAGCTGCGGTCGACGGAGGCGTTCATCCGCCAGCGGCTCGAGGAGATGGAGCGGGACAACTTCATGCGCCTGAAGCGGTTCAAGGGCGCGTAGATGCTCGCGTGGATCGAGCGGCTCGTCGCGGACGAGAAGGCCCGGAGGCGGATCTTCGTGCTGTTCTGGCTCGTCTCCACAGGCGTGCTCCTCCTCGGGTTCGCGATCATCGCGTGGCGGGCGTTCGTCCCCCGGTGACGCGGGTCTGGCTCAAACGTTAATAGGCCCCCGCCCTTCGCAGGGCCCGGGAACCGATGGCGACGGGCTTGGGCCTCGCGTACGACGTGCTCCTCACCGCGGGGGTCGTCCTCCTCGGCGTCGGGTTCTTCTGGAAGGACCGCAGGGCCCACCTATCGCGGGCGGCGGGCTGGGTCGTGTTCGGCGTGTTCTGGTTCCTCCACGTCCCGGACTACGCGAACCAGGAGGACCCGCTGAACGCGCTCGGGGCCGCCGCCGCCCTGCCCGTGTTCCTGTTCCTCGCGCACCACGAGCGCCTCTCGCACCGGTGGCGGGAGGAGTACGAGCCGCTGCGGTTCGCGTGCGGGGCGGCGTTCTTCGCGTCCGCCGTGTACTTCGTGTTCGCCCGCATCCCGGAGCTCGCCGCGGTCCTAATCCAGGTCGTCGCGGACCATACCGTCGGCTTGCTGAACTGGACGGGGGGCACCTTCACGACGTTCCCCCCGACGTGCGGGGCGGGCGCTCTGACCCAGTGCGCGGACGGCGAGGCGGTGATGGTCGGCATCTACCGCGTCCCGGTCCTCGGCGGGGACGACCCGGTCGTGAACATCGTCCTCGCGTGCACGGCGATTCAGGCGTACGCGGTCGCGGCGAGCCTGATGCTCACGACGCGGGACCCGTGGAAGCGGAAGGCGCTGGCCCTCGGGATCGTCGTCCCCGTGACGTACGTGATGAACCTCGTCCGGAACGTCGTGATCATCTACTTCTTTTCCGTCCGCGGGCAGCCGTTCGAGATCGTCCACAACTGGTACGGGAAGACACTCGCCCTGGCGGTCCTGCTCGTCCTGATCTTCGTCGCGTTCAAGCTGCTCCCGGAGCTGTACCTGAACATCAACGGCCTGTTCGAGCTGCCCTGGCGGAAGCGGCCGGGCCACGACTACAAGCGCTTCGTCGGGCGCCTCTCGAAGAAGAAGCCGCCTACGCCTCCCGCCGGTGGGACCGGGTCCACCCGTTCGAATAGCGCCGGGTCCCGACGTACTCCTCCGTCATCTCCTTGAGCCCGGAGAGGTCGCTCGCGTCGCCGGACCAGTTCGCGAGCCGCGTCCCAAGGCCCGCCTCGATGTTCTGGACGAACGCCGCGAGGTCCTTCCGGGCCCAGGGCGGGGCGGTCCCCGCGTAGATCGCCGCGATGTAGATGTGGTCCCCCCGCTCGACGAGGACCTTGCGGTCCCCGAACTCGAACTGCTTCAGGTCCTCGTTCTCCTCGTGGAACGAGTCCCGCACGAACAGCATGATCGCGGTGAGCATCCCCGCGAGGATGTCCTCGTCCCGGTCCGCCCGGAGGCGGCGGGTGTTGTGGAGGATCAGGCGTCCCTCCCGCCCGATCACGAACACGTCCTCGAGGGTGTGCGGGAACCGGAGGAACAGCTCCCACACGATCAGGGCCGCGATCGCCGCCAGGACCGCGGCGACGCCGGACCACGGCCAGTAGATCCGCGCCCACAGGGTGGGCTGATAGACTGCGATGTGGAACGAGGAGCCGCCGGTGAGGCGGCCGTCCGTCACGTTCACCCGCACCGTCTCCGGCGGCGCGTCCGCGGGGACGTCGAGGACGAGGATGTACCCGTACACCGCGGCGTGCGCGCCCGTCGCGGTGAACGTCAAGGAGGAGACGTCGTCGTCCACGTCCGACACGTACGGGCGGAGGTCGATCACCGCCACGCCCCCGCCCGTCATGTCCCGGTCCGGGAGCTGCTGGACGAAGCGGGGCGCGTCGTTCACGGGGCTCACCCGCACGAGGACGCTCGCGACCGCGAATGCGCGGGCCCCGTCCTCCGCGCGGACCTGGACCGTCTCCAGCCCGAACCAGTTCGCCGCCGCGGTGCGGAACGTGACCGTGGAGTCCGCGGCGATGTCCGCCTTCACGTCCGTGCCGCGGGTCGTGAACGTGAGGGCCCCGGGCCCGTCGACGTCGGCGAAGTACGTGTCGAGGCGGAACGCGACGAGCGTCGTGTCCTCGTCGAACGTCACGTCCGGGAGCGGCATGCGGAGCAGCGGGGGCAGGTTGTTCGACACGTGGACGTACACGGACTTCACGGTGCCGGGCTCCGTGTCGTTCAGGTAGAGCGTGAGCGGGAGGTCGTACGAGGGGGCGGGCCCGAGGAGGAACCGCGGGTACAGGAGGGTGACCACGAGCCCATCAACCTGCCCGAACCGGGCGGGGGCCGCCTCGAGGACGAGGTCCTCCGCCGGGTCGTCGACGTCCGAGACGTACGGCCTGACGTCCAGCGTGTACGGCGTGTCGAACCTCACGAAGAGGTCGTCCCGCCACGAGAGCGTGGGCGGGTCGTTCACCGCGGCCACCGTGACGGTGATCGTGTACTCCTTGAACGCGCCCCTCGTGTCCTCCGCGCGGAAGGTGACCCGCTCGACGCCGTTCCAGTTCGCGTTCGGGCGCACGTCGACCTGCCAGAAGCTCCCGTTGTCCCAGATCGTGACGTTCACGTCCCGGTAGCCGTAGCTGAAGAACAGGTCGTCCCCGTCGTCGTCCCCGAAGTAGTCCGAGAGGCTCCGCGGGAACGCGCGGGGGCGAACCTCGTCCTCCCGCAGGGTCAGGTCCGGGAGCGGGATCACGACGTGCGGCGGGGTGTTCGACGTGACCGTGACGACGATCACGGTCTGCGTGGAGTACTCGCCGTCCGAGGCCGTGAGCCGGAGGTAGATCGTGCGGCCGAGGTCCTGGGGCGGGTACGTGAGGGTGAGGTTCAGCCCGGCCACGGAGACGTGCGCGGGGTCGCCCGTCGCCAGCGTCAGGTTCCCGGGCGGCGTGTCGACGTCCACGAGGTACGGGCCGACGTCGAACGTGTACGCCGCGCCCGCCTTCACGGGGAGGTCCGGGACGTCGGCGAAGTGCGGCGGGTCGTTCACCGGGGTCAGCGTGATCGCGAGGGGCTGGGACGTGCGGGCCCCCGTCGCGTCCTCGAGCCACAGCACGACATCGTCCGTGCCCGTGGCGTCGGGCAGCCCCGAGAACACGAGGCGGTGGTTCCCGAGGTAGTGCTCACCCCACACCGTGGTCAGAGACGCGTCCCGCTCTCTGAGGTACCACGTGAGGTTCGCGAGGCTGTCGTACCGGTCCGGCTGGGCCTGGGCGTACGCCGTGAGGTCGAGCTCCCACGTGGAGTCCTCCTCGTGGACCTGCGCGGGCACGGTCCCCGAGATCACCGGGGTGCCCGTCGTCGTCACGTTCACGAGCGCGGACGCGGAGAGCGTCCCGTAGCGGGCCGTGACCGTCACGACGCCCGCCGTGCCGGGGAGCTGGAGGGTCGCGCCGCCCGGGCTCTGGCTGGTGAACGTCCCCGCGGTCGCGGACCACGCGGTCGCGGTCAGGGGCGCGGGGTTGTCCTCCGAGTCGAAGCCCGCCATGGTGAACGACACGTCGGACCCCGCGGGGCGGTCCACGAAGGGCGGGCTGAGGACGAGCCGGGCGAGGGCGCCCGGGCCGACGGTCACCGTGGCGTTCGCGAGGTGCACGCCGCTCGGGGCGGCGACCCAGACGACGTGGGTCCCCGCGGTCCCGGGCCGGTACACGCCCGCCACGACGCTCCCCGTCGGGTCGTCCGTTCCCCACGTGGGCACGAAGGCCACGCGGTGGGCATAGCGGTCGTAGCCCTGCGCGGCGAACGCGACCGCGTCGTCCGCGGTCCCGGTCCACGAGCCGGGCGTGAGGGTCGCGGTCCAGAGGGGGCCGATGAACTCGTACGTCACGGACATCGAGGCGATCCGGGGTGAGAGGGAGGTGTTCGCGGTCGAGAGCCAGGCCCGCACCGCGATCCCGGAGCCGGCGAGGCCGCTGAGGTCGCCTCCCGGCGTCACCGGGCTCCAGAACAGGCCCGCCGGGTCCGTAGAGACCTCGAACACGAGGTCCGTCCCGGACGGGAGCGAGCGGTTTGCGTCGAACCGCCGCCAGCCCACGAGAGGCTCTGGGGGCACGAACCGCCTCGATTCCACGTAGCCGGCCGTGACGAACTTGGAGTAGCGGATCGTGAGGTCGAGGAGGGCGGGCGTGCGGCTGCTGTTGAACGTCCAGAGGTTCACGCGGAACTGGAGGTAGCGGTCGTCGTTCGAGCCGATGGGCTCGCCGGTGCGGTTCGCGTGGGACTGCCATGGGCTCCAGGTCGCGTCGCCCGCGGTGAACGTCGAGCCGGCTCGGGTCTCGATCGTGACGGAGGTCTGCGTGCTCGTGGCGTCCGACCAGGAGAGCAGGCCCCACACAACGGGGGTGCCCGCGTCCAGGACCCGGGAGGTGTACGCGCCGCTCGTGTAGTTCGGCGCGCGGAGGAGGACGTTGTCGATGCGGACCGTGACGGCCGTGGCGAGGTGCGTGTCGAGGACGACGCGGAGGGAGAACGTGAGCCGGTACGTGTCGACGGGCGCCATCAGGGTGGAGAGGTCCATCGTGAGCGTGGTCCAACCCGAGGACGAGGCGAGGTCGATGCTCCAGGACTGGCGGGAGGAGGCGGAGTTCTCGACGGCGACCTCGAAGCGGGCGAGGGAGGCGATCGCGACCGTGGTCGCGGCGTAGTCCCATGCCAGGATCGCGCTGCCCGGTTGCCCCGTCGTGCCCCAGGACTTCACGAACGCCTGGCCGATCGATGCGGCCTCGTCGATGGACTTGCGGTAGAGGAGCCAGAGGTCGTCCACGTAGACGTGCTCGCTCGAGACCACCGCGCCCGTGAAGCGCAGGTCGATTTGATTCACTGTGCTGAGATTCCCGCCGAAGGAGGTGAAGTCGAACTCGACGAGCTGCCAGGAGTTTGTCAAAGTCATCGGTGGTGAGTCCCACTTCGGAATCCCGCTTTCGAGATGGAGAATGACGGACAGCTGACCCGGTCCCGAGTAAGTCGTGTTCAACCATACGGAAAGTCGGTTGTAAGGAGAGAAGTCCCAGACGGCGGAGGAGTTGGTAAGCCCCGCCCACTTCGCCGGGTTGTCGAGCGAGATTGTGTCCCGCAGTGCGTTGGATCCCTCGTGCTTCGTGCTCGATTCGAGGTTCAGGACGCTCATCGCCCCGATCTCGGCCACGCCGACCCACCCCGCTCCCGTGTCCATGGAGTCGAACTGCGAGCTGTTGTCGGCCGTGCTGTGGTCGAGCTCGCCCATGGCCGCGGTCCACGACGCGGAGGTCGTCCCCGCGGAGCCGTTCGTATATGTCCAGCCGCCCGGGCTCCCGAAGTCCCCGTCCGCGACGAGGTTCCCCTCATGGCCCACGAGGGACAGCGAGCCGTTCCCGATGACCACGTTGGAATCCGCCGTCCCGTTCGCGTTGAAGTCCGCGTCCGAGGCCTGGAGCCAGGCATGCGACGTTCGCGCCAGGCCGAGCCCGCCCGGCCCCATCGCGACATTCGACATCGTGTAGTTCGCGGGCGTCGCGAAGTCCCAGGCCGCGGTCCGCGTGCCGTCCCCGTTGTCCGTCACCCGCGGGTCCGCCCGGACGGCCGGCAGGCACGTGGCGATCGCCGTCGTGAGAATCACGAGGACCGCGAGACCGAGTGGAGAGTGACGGGGTGCGCGCTGGGCCATGGTTCAGGGTTCCCTCTTGGCCTCCGTCAGGCCTCCTCTCCCCCTCGCCGGCGATGAACCCCTCCCCCGCGCGCCATGTGGCTCATCGGGGATGTGACCATCAGGCGCGGGCTACTTAAACGCTTCGGGGCGGTTTCGGGCCCGGCCAGACGGTCGAGAATCCACGAGAAAGCGCGCCGCTTCGGCTGGCGGCCGGCGGGGCGCTACGGCGGGACCGCTTTCGCGGCCAGGATCTCGCTGAGGATCGCCTCGCCGAGGAGACGGAACGCCTCCTCGACGTTCTGGCCGGCCTTCGCGCTCGTGTACAGGTACTTCGAGTCGAACGCCTTCGCGAACTGGTCCACCTGCTTCTCCTCGAACACGGCCTGGTTCACCAGGTCCGCCTTGTTCACCGCGATCACGGTGGGCACGCGTCCGCACACCCGCATCACGCCGTCGATCCAGTCGTCCAGCTCGTCGAGGGTCTTGCTCCGC
The DNA here is from genome assembly GCA_036514455.1 of Thermoplasmata archaeon. GTDB lineage: Archaea > Thermoplasmatota > Thermoplasmata > RBG-16-68-12 > RBG-16-68-12 > EA-19. The sequence goes on from DATBXC010000140.1 coordinate 7,347, forward strand.
GTGAGGTCCGCGACCGCCAGGATGCCGTTCGCGCCGTAGAAGTACGCGTCCTTCAGCAGCTCGCGGAAGCCCTTCTCGCCCATGATGTCCCAGATCGTCATGTCCATGCGGACGTGGACGTCCCGCTCCGGGTGGTACAGGGACACTTCCTTCTTGGAGACCTTCGTGCCGATCGTCGTGATGTACCGGTCGTCGAACATGTTCAGGACGTACCGGCGGATCAGAGACGTCTTCCCCACGGCCTTCTCGCCGACTAGGCAGACCTTCACCTTGTACTGCTTCTGGACCGTCATGGGACTCCCCCTCGACTGGGACGGACGCGGCAACGGATTGGAGCCGATTCAGCGTACTTAAGCCTTGCCGGGCCGTTCCCGAAATCGAGATTCATGGGCCTCACGACAGGTCCGCGCGCGCCAGGATCGAATTCCCGAGGGCCCGGAACGTGTCCTCCACCCGCTCCCCGGACTTCGCGCTCGTGTAGAAGTACGAGGCGTCGAAGGCCCGGATGGACTGGCCGATCTCCTTGTCCCCGTACAGGATCATCACCTCGTCCTTGAGGTCGACCTTGTTCACCGCGTACACGACGGGGATCTCCCCGACGACGTTGAAGACGCTGTGGACCCAGTCGTCCAGCTCCTTGAGGGTCGAGTACCGCGTAATGTCGCACACCGCGAGGATCCCCTTCGCCCCGTGGAAGAACGCCTCCTTCAGGAGGTCCCGGAAGCCCTTCTCGCCCATGATGTCCCAGATCGTCATGTCCATCTGCACGGCGAGGTCCCGGTCCGGGAGGTCGAAGGCGAGCTCCTTCTTCGAGACCTTCGCGCCGAGCGTCGTGATGTACTTGTCCTCGAACTCGTCGAGCACGTATCGCCGAATCAGGGACGTCTTGCCGACGGCGGCCTCCCCCACGAGACAGACCTTCGTCTTCATCCGGCGGGTCTCGGGCATCGGGGGGCTCCGCGCCCCCTTTGATTCGGCTGAGCCTACTTAAAAGCTTGTCCGGGTCGGGAGGCGGCCGGTCAGGGGGCGGTCCGGGGGGCCGTGCGGGCGGCGATCGCGACGTGCCGCTCCAGGGCCATCACGAGCTCCCGCTCGTGCTTGTCCTTGATCCAGCCTTGGGCCCGGAGGCCCGCCAGGCCGCGGCCCAGCATCTCCCGGAGGTTCGCGAGGTGGAGGAGGTTGTTCGAGTTCCCGACGCTCGCGAGGTACGCGGCCAGGCTCGCGTCCTCCGCGACCGCGCGCTCGATCCCGCTCCGGAAGATCTGCTCGAACTGCGTCGTCTTCGGCTCGAGGGGGAGGACGGCCCCGCCGAACGTGGACTTGAGGCTCCCGAGGACGCCCTTGCCCGCCCGCGCGACCATCGGCGGGTACACGACGATCCTCCGGCCCCGGTCGCCGACGAAGGACGCCACGATGATCGGCATGCGGACGACGGTCGCCCCGCGGACTGCGGCGGGGACGCCCTGGGACACGAGGAACTGGGCGGACTCGTCGAGCTGGCGGGTGAGGCCCGCGATCCCCGTGGTAATCTTCCCCGCGAGGCCCGCGGCGGTCTGCTCGTCCTGGCTCAGCCGCGCGATCTCCGCGTCCCGCTCCCGCTCGAGCTCCCGGATCCGGTCCCACTGCGCCTGGACCTGGCGGTCGTAGTTCGAACGGGCCTGGGCCATCTCGTTCTGGTACCGCTGGAGCGCGTCGTGGGACTGCGCGAGCTCCGCGCGGGACTGCTGGAGCCGCTGGGCCGCGGCATTCTGGTCGGGCCCGTAGTTCGTCCGCATCTCGAAGTCCCAGTGCTGGACGTCCGCCTCCGCCTTCCGCGTCGCGGCCTGGAGGTCGAGGAGCTTCGGCTGCGCGACGGACCACCGCTCGTCCCGCTCGTGCTCGAGGGAGGCGACCTGGGCGGTCACGTCCGCACGGATCCCGTCGGTCTTGGTCGCGTACGTCTGCATCGTGCGGTCCCGCAGGGCCGCGAACTCCCGGCGGGTGCGCTCCACGGCCTGCTCGAGGGCGCGTCCCGCGACGCCGAGGGCCTCGCGGCTCCGCGCCATGGAATCCAGGAGGTCCCGCATCTTCCGCATCGCCTCGTTCGCCTGGTCCGGGGAGAGGCGGGGGGTGAGGAAGGCGGAGCCCCCCATCTGCCGCGGCTTTGCGAGGGCCGCGTGGAGCAGGACGTCCCGCATGAACTCCTCGTGGATGAACAGGCCCATCACGGGCACCCGCTCGATGTCGGGGAAGTTGTCGAAGAACGTCGCGCGGGCGTTCAGGAGGCCGAGGAGAGCGCGGTAGTCCGGGGCCGCCTCCACCGCGGACGCGAACCCCTTCGCGTCGGGGATCTTGCCCATCGAGAACACGTAGGACCACACGCCCATGCAGTCGAAGACGAGGTGGCGGTCCTCCCGCCATGGGGCGACGAGGATCGGCCAGTACAGGAGGCTCGTGAACTCGAGCATCTCCTCCCGCTTCCGCAGCATGCCCGCCTTCTCGCGGCGCATCTCCACGTCCGCGAGCACGGTCGCGAGGGTCATGTCCAGCGGGAACTCCTCCGCCGCCGCGCCCTCGCGCTCGATCACCGCAAACGGCAGGACCAGGTTCGAGTCACCGTCTGTCATGGGGTTCCCTCCGGCAGGGTCGCGGGAGCCATCGAACCGCCATCGGGATAAGGGTTTCGACAGCAGTATCCTGGCGTGAACCACGGAACAGGTCCGCGGGCGGCGGGCCGTGGCCGTGTGGTCGCCGCTGGTCCCGGGTTATCAATAAACATAGATAACCGCCGAGCGGAAGCCGGTCCCCGCCATGGCCCCCTCTGGTCTCCGCCCGAAAGGCTTTTCACGTCCCGGGCTTTCGTGCCGCGATGCGCCGCGAGTCCCGCCTGATCCTCGCTCTCGACGTGAAGGACGCGGCGACCGCCCTCCGCATCGAGAAGGAGTGCCGCGGCATCGTCGATGCGGTGAAGGTCGGATGGCCCCTGACCCTGGCCGCGGGGCCGCAGGTCGTGACCCGCCTCGCGGCGGAGGCCCACGTGATCTGCGACTTCAAGATCGCGGACATCCCTCCGATCGCGGCGACGATCGCCGCCTCCGCGTTCGCGCTCGGGGCGAAGGGGGTGATCTGCCACGGGTTCGCGGGCGAGGACAGCGTGCGGGCGATCGTCGAGGCCGCCCGCGGAGATGTGTTCGTCCTCGCAGAGATGAGCCACCCGGGCGGGCAGACGTTCACGGCCCCCGTCGCGGAGGAGATCGCCCGACTTGCCGTGCGGGCCGGCGCGACCGGGATCATCGCCCCCGCGACGCGGCCGGAGCGGGTACGGAGGTTGCGGGAGATCGTCGGGGACCGCCTCATCCTGACGCCGGGGGCGGGCGTGCAGGGCGGGAGGCCCGCGGACGCGATCGCCGCGGGGGCGGATTACGTCATCGTGGGGCGGGCGATCACGGAAGCCGCGGACCCCGCAAAGGCGGCGCGATCCATCGCGGACGAGATCCGTACATCCAGGTTCTGAAACAGGCCGAGGGACGACCGTCAGGCCGCCCCCGCCTGCGACTCCACTCCGCTCGGCTCCTCCCGTGCGCCGTCCCTCGCGGGAAGGTCGTAGAGGGGACTCACCACGTCATCGCGGAGGGCACCGGGCTGGAACCGTACAGCCCTTGCCAAGGCCTCATGGGAGGCCAAGGCGGATTTCAGGATGTTCAGCGCCGCATTGTGCTGCCGGTCCATCTCCCAGTCGCACACGAGGCACACGAAGTCCTTGCCCACCCTGTCTCGGCGCCGGGCGCCACACGCGGGGCAGGTCTTGGACGTCCATGCAGGGTTGACCTTGATCACGGGCACGCCCGCGAGGGCGGCCTTGTACTCGATCTGACGATGGATCTCGCGACGCGGCCACGAGGACAACCGCCGGTTCATCCGCCGAGAGCGACCGCCCGCGCCGTGGAGGCTGAGGTTCTCGAGGACGATAGCGGCATGCCGTTCCTTCGC
>DATBXC010000141.1:0-2478 GCA_036514455.1 Thermoplasmata archaeon
GCACTTTCGGCCACCTCCCCCCAGACCCCGCCTAAATAGCCTCCCGCCCCATGGGATTGCGGGGAGGAGTCCATGGCCACCGACGCCGCCCGCACGGAGCTGCTCCCGCCGGAGCTCGCCCAGGTCCCCGAGCGGCGGGCCCTCACGACGTCGATCCCCGTCCTGGACCGCCTCCTCGGCGGCTTCGAGGCGGGCCGGCTCACCCTGATCGACAGCGGGTCGGACTACGTGTTCCACCTCACGTCCCTCCTGTGCGTGCGGGCCGTGATGGAGGGCGGGGAGGTCGTGTTCGTGGACGGCGGGAACTCGATCGACCCGCACGGCATCGCGCGGATCGCGGGGCGGGCGGGGCTCGCGCGGCTCGACGTCCTCCCGAGGGTCCACGTCGCGAGGGCGTTCACGTGCCACCAGATGGCGACGATCCTGATGGAGCAACTCGGGGGGAAGGTCCGGGACTCCGGGGCGAGCCTCGTCGTCCTGTCGTGCCTCCCCGAGCTGTACCTGGACGAGGACGTGTCCCTCTCCGAGGCCCACCAGCTCTTCCTCCGGTCCATGCGGGCCGTGAAGCGGGTCGTCGAGGACCGCGACGTCGTCGGGGTCGCGACGAACGCGGGGCTCGCGAAGCTGTACCGCCGCAAATCGATCCGCCGCGTGCTGTACGAGACCGTGGACCGCGCGGTGCGGTTCCAGCACCACCGCGGCGGACTCAAGATCACCGTGCCGGACCTCGGGGTCGAGGAGATGTACCGGCCCGTGCCCGCGGACCAGACGACCCTGGAAGACTTCGAGTACGCGGTCCCGAGGATCACGGACCTCCAGGAGGCCGTGGAGCCGAAGGAGGTCAAGGCCTCCGGCTACCTGCGGTTCGCGTGGTGACCGGCGAACCCTTTTACGCGGGCCCGGCCTCCGTGCGGGGCCCATGGAGTACTTCGTCACGGGCGCGACGGGGTTCATCGGCGGACGGCTCGTCCGCCGGCTCCGGGAGGCAGGCCACGGGGTCGTGGCGGTCGTGCGGAACCCCGCGAAGGCGGGGGATCTCGCCCGCCTCGGCGTGAAGGTCCACAAGGGGGACATCACGGACAAGGAATCGATGCGAGGCCCGATGGCGGGCGTCGACGGGGTGTTCCACCTCGCCGCGTGGTACAAGGTCGGGGAGCGGGACAAGTCGCCCGCGATGCCGATCAACGTCGACGGGACGCGGAACGTGCTCGAGCTGATGCAGGAGCTCGGCGTCCCCAAGGGCGTGTACACGAGCACGCTCGCGGTGTTCGGGGACACGAAGGGGCAGGCCGTGGACGAGTCGTACCGCCACGACGGGCCCTGGCTGAGCGAGTACGACCGGACAAAATGGATTGCGCACTACGAGGTCGCGGAGCCGATGATGCGGAAGGGGCTGCCGCTCGTGATCGTGCAGCCCGGGGTCACGTACGGCCCGGGGGACCCGAGCGCGATGGGGTCGACCTTGCGGGAGTTCCTCCAGAGGAGGATGCGGGGCGTGCCGAAGCGCTCCGCCTACTGCTGGGGGCACGTCGAGGACACCGCCGCGGGCCACGTCCTCGCGATGGAGCGGGGGCGGGCGGGGGAGAGCTACATCATCGCGGGGGAGCCCCGGACGCTCACGGAGACAATCGACGTGGCAGAGCGGATCACGGGGATCCCCGCGCCCCGCTTCCGGCCGTCGCCCGGACTCCTGCGGTTCCTCGCGGCGGTCACGCGCTCGGAGCTCCTGCGCGTCGGCGCGGGGGCGACATACCTCGGAAGCAACGCGAAGGCGACGCGGGAACTCGGGCTCCACCACCGCCCGCTCGAGGAGGGCCTGCGGGAGACGCTCCTCGCGGAGATGCGGGCGCTCGGGATGCCGCCGCGAGCGTGACCTCGGGGATCCCGCGCAGTCGGGTTCCGCGTCCTCAGGGAGGCGTGGACGGAGGCTTCTGCTGCCAGTCCCGGTCCCAGTCCATCGCCCAGCGGCGCCATCCGCCGCGCATCATCCGCCGCCCCCATAGGACCCCGCCCAGGACCGCGATGCCCAGGAAGATCAGGCCGAGCGAGCAGACCGTCCAGATGTCGAACACGATGTTGATGATCCCCTGGTTCGAGAGGAGGAAAACGATTCCCGCCACGAGCAGGAGGGCGCCGAACACGAGCCCCGCAATCGAGATGCTCCGGACCGGACCCCAGGACATCTAGCCACCCGCCCTCCGGGAATCGCGCCGGGGTCTTAATGCTGCGCTTCGTTGGCCCGCAAAGGCCTATGTGCCCGCCGCGCCTCGGGCGGGCGATGGTCCGCGTCGGCGGGTCCACGTACAGCAAGCGCCCGCTGCTGCCTCAGGTCCAAGAGCTCCGGGAGGCGGGCTTCGACTACGCGGAGCTCGACCTCACGTGGCTCGAGCCCGGCCGGGCCCTGGAGGACGAGGCCCTCGCGCTCGCGGAGGTCCTCCCGCTCGACACCGTGCACCTCCCGCCCTCCCGGTTCACGCC
>DATBXC010000142.1:0-5647 GCA_036514455.1 Thermoplasmata archaeon
CGTCGTCGCGACGAAGATCGCCGGGTACCACATGCGGGAGCGGGACGTGGAGCGGGCGTGCCGCGGGAGCCTGAAGCGCCTCGGGATCAAGGAGATTGACGTGTACCAGGTCCACTGGCCGGACCCCTGGGACCAGGTGCCCTTCAAGGAGGGGTTCCGGGCCCTCGAGCGGTGCTGGAAGAAGGGCCTGATCCGCGCGATCGCCGTGTCCAACTTCGGGGTGCGGGACCTCGAGGACGCGCGGTCCCACCTCTCGCGGGCGGACGTCGTCTCGGACCAGCTCCGGTACAACCTCCTGCAGCGGGAGATCGAGGCGGAGGTCCTGCCCTACTGCCGCCGGGAGCGGATCTCCGTGCTCGCGTGGAGCCCGCTGGCCCAGGGCGTGCTCGCGGACACGTACTCCCTGAAGCGGAAGCCGAAGGACGCCGTGAGGAAGCAGAACGACCTCTTCTCGGACGCGAACCTCCGGGCCGCGCGGCCGCTGCTCCAGGTCCTCCGGAGGATCGCGCGGGCCCACCGGGCCACGGTCGCGCAGGTCTCCCTGGCCGCGCTCGCGCGGGAGCCGCGGGTCGTCCCGATCCCGGGGGCGAAGCGGCCCGCGCAGGCGGAGGAGAATGCGGGCGCCGCCGCCCTCCGGCTCACCGGGGCCGAGCTACGGGCGATCGACGCGGCCGGTCGCCGGGTCCGGCTGGAGACGTTCTGAGTCCGGCGCCTTCTTCCGCCGGGTCAGCAGGTACAGGACCACCAGGATCGCGAGGAACGCGACGACGATCCCCGCCACGGCGAGGAACGGGTTCCCGGGGCTCCCGCCCGGGTTCGTCGGCGGGCTCGTGGCCTCCAGGACCGTGATCCAGCCCATCATCGTGTCAGGGTGGAACTTGTCGCGGTACGCGAACGTGCCGTTCCGGTCCGCCGTGAAGTTCCACGGAATCTGCTCGTCCCGGAAGACCGGCGAGTTCGGCTCTGCCGCGTCGTCCCCGGTGTCGTTGTCGTAGTCGATGAACCAGTTGTGGTTCACGCCGTCCGTCGCGTTCAGCACGAGGGTCACGTTGTCCCCCTCGTCCACGACGAGGGCGGGCCCCGGGTTCGCGAACGACCCGCCCGGGAGCCTCCAACCCTGGTCCCGGTCCCCGTACAGGGTGAACGTCGGGTCCGCCGCGGACGCGCCCGGGGCTGCCCCCAGGGACGCGGCCACCGCGAGGACGACGCCCGCCACGACGATCCACCTCACCGAGTGTCGCATGCGACCATCTCCGTCGGGCGCACGGGCCCCCGGACGGGATGAAGGCTTGCGAGGGATTGTCACGCCTGATTGCCAAGGTCGATTATCAGGAAGCCGGCGGGGCGGGTGCGGGGGATGGGACTTCCCTCGCGGCTCGGACGGCGGGCCGCGATTTTGAACCCATGGACTCCTGCGAGACGGGATCTTAAGTCCCGCGCCGTTGTCCGGGCTTGGCTACCCCCGCGGCGCGCGCATCGGAGGGCGGGCCATTAAGGTTCCCTCCGTGGGGATTGGAATCCTTTATGGCGGGGCGGGCCGTGCCGGAGGCAGGGAGCGGGCGATGGGGCACCTGGACGGTCGGGCCGCCCTGATCACGGGCGCGAGCGGCGGGATGGGCCGGGCCACCGCGGTGGAGTTCGCGAAGGAGGGCGCGCGGGCGATCGGCCTGCAGTACGGCCGCAACCGGGAGGCCGCGCGGTCCGTCGCGAAGGCGGTCGCGGATCTCGGCGCGGAGCCCTTGGTGATCCGCGCGGACGTGACCCGCCAGGAGTCCGCACGCGCGATGGTCCGGACGTTCGTGCGGCGGTTCAATCGGCTGGACGCGGTCGCATGCTTCGCCGGCTACCCGTTCCGGAGAGAGGAGTGGTTCGCGGACTTCACCCGCCTGACCGAGGCGTCGTTCCACGGCCCGCTCCACGTGGACCTCCTGGGCTCCGTGTACACCGCCCAGGCGGCCGCGGGGGTCATGAAGAAGCAAAGGAGCGGGGCGATCGTCCTCATCGGGTCGACGCCCGCGATCACGGGGGACGTGGCGGGGATCCCGTACCTCGTCGCGAAGGCGGGCGTGCTCGCGCTCACGAAGGGGCTCGCCCAGATCCTCGGGCCGTACAACGTGCATGTGAACGCGATCGCCCCGGGCGCCGTGGACACGGAGGCGATGGCGGACCTCACGGCGAAGGATCGCCGGGCCCTCGCGCAGGAGGCGGCCCTGAAGCGGCGGGGCGACCCCGTCGAGATCGCGCGGAAGGCCGTGTTCCTGTGCTCGGACGACGCATCCTTCATGACCGGGGTGACGCTCGTCGTGGACGGCGGGCACGCGATGCGGTAGGCCTCACGCGGGCCGCGAGACCGCCGGTTCGAGGAGGAGCTCGAGGCGGGTCCCGCAGTTGTGGCACGTCGCGAGGAACTTCGGCGGGTGCTCCGCGGGCCGCTCCCGGACGATCCAGTGGCCCCGCTCGCACCGGCACTTCAGCCGCACCTCGTCGGCCTGGCCCCGGACCGCGAGCAGGAGGTTGATGTGGTCGACGACCCGCCACGCCGTGACGACGGCGCCCGCGAGGTTCGAGATCGGGACGTCCTTCACCATGGACCGCGGGCTCCCATGGCGGTCCGCGGCCTTACCCCTTTCGCACCGAGGCGCCCGCATCGGGAGGGGGGCGGGATTGGGGATACCCTGAAAATAGGTGGAGACATCCCTGGCCTCGGACACCGGTCCCGGGCGGACGGGTAGCCGGCGACGGAGCGGCGATGACGGGGAACCTTTTCGATCGGATCGCGGAGTACTACGACATCCTGCACGAGGACGTCGATTACGCCGCCGAGTGCGCCCTCCTGGAGAAGGCCTTCTCGAGATTTCTCCCGGGCCCACCCGCCGCCCTCCTCGACCTCGGGTGCGGCACCGGAAGTCACGCCCTGATCCTCGCGGAGAGGGGACACCGGGTCACGGGGATCGATTCCTCCGGGGGCATGCTCCGCGTCGCGCGCCGGAAGGCGCGCGGCCGCCCGAACCCCGCGTTCGTGCGCGCAGACATGCGACACTTCGACCTCGGACGGACGTTCGACGCCGCCGTCTGCATGGACGGCGCGTTCACCCACCTCCTCACGGAGCGGGACCTCCTCGAGCACCTCCGGACCGTCCGCCGCCACCTCCGCCCGGACGGAGTGTACGTGTTCGAATTCGCGCAGCCGTTGACGAAGGAAACGGAAGGACAGGGATGGATCTACCACGACGCCCCGGCGCGGATCATCTGGTTGTACGACCTAGCCTTCGATCGGCGGCGGGGTCTCCTCACCGCGAAGAACCGGTTCTTCGCGTTCGACGGGGACCGCCTCCGGCGGACGTTCGTCGACACGAACTCGACGCGCGTCACGTCCGTCTCCCTCCTCCGGAGGCTGCTCGCGCGCGCCGGGATGCGCCTCGTCGGCGTGTTCAGCACGGACGACGGATCGGGCCTCCGCCGCCTGCGAAGGGATGACCCCCTTCCCATGGCGATCGCGCAACCCAAGGCACGATGAGCGGACCTCCAGGGACCGGGGCCCGCGCGGCCCTCGGCGACCCTCTCTATCCGCGAATCGTCAGTGGTCGCAGAGTTGTATGGGCCCGTCCGGACCCAGACCGTTACGTGTCCGAAAAGGATTTCCGGTCCCGAAAAATGGTTGGGCCGTCCGGAATCCGGACGGCCTCGTTGTGGAGGGATGCTTGCGGTCGACCAACGAAAGCCGGCCGCATTTCTTCCTACCGGCGACTGTGCCGATAAGGGTTTCGTTTGGTTGCCTGTCGGCGTGGCGATGCTCGACCCTTCTTCGGGTCTGCGGCGGGCGCCTTGGAGGGGCGGGAAGGGGGGGCGGGCCGCGCTCAAGGCGTTCGCCTTGACCGCGCTCCCGTTCGTCCTTCTGGAGGCGGCGACGGGCGTCGTGTCGCTCGCCACGGGCCTCCTGTCGATCCCACCCATGCTCGGGATTGGGACCGCGGTCGACTCAGCAATCCTCGTCGCGGGGCTCGCAGTCGCGCTCTACGGCGGGGTGAAGGCTCGTCCACCCGATTCCAGAACCTCAGACCGGTGACACTCGCCGAACCGCTTGTCCTCGCCGTTCGCCCCCATTTTCTCCGTACGCATCCCCCTCTGGCCATCTACCGCCGGTCAGGGCGTCACCGTCACCGACCCCGTCATGTACGGGTGCGGGTCACAATGGTACACGTACGTGCCAGCTTCCGGAAACGTGTAACTGAAGGAGCCCATGTGGCCCAGAAGGGGCGATTCGATTCCGGCGGGGTTTTCGTGGGTTCCGAAGCTGACGGTATGGGCGACCATGTCCATGTTGACCCAGCGGACGGTCGTGCCCGCCCTCACCTCCAGGGTGCTCGGGTTGAACGAGTAGTTCATGATCGTGACCTGGACCGTGGGACCGCCCGGCGGGGAGGCACGGTACGCGAGCGCGGCCGTCCCTGCGACGAACACGCCGACGGCGAGGACTGCGAAGAGCGCAAGATTGCGATCCATCCCGCGTTGCATCCTAGGGCGGCCTCCTCTCCAGATCGGCCCGCGTCCGCGGGTACGCCTCCCGGAAGGTCTCGCCCCGGGCGTACCGGGCGTCCAGGAGCGCCATCGGGACGCACGAGGCGCCGTCCCCCACGAGGAAGACGCGCATCTCCGTCGCGGGCTCCTTCTTCCGGAGGTTGATCGCGAGCCGCAGGGCGTTGTACGCCCGCTCCGTCCCGTACGGCGGGTCGTTCACGATGAACAGGGCGCGGGCCATCAGGACCACCGCCACAGCCAGGACTTCTCGAACGCGACCTTCGTCCAGTGCCGGAACCGGCTCGGCGGGCGGAGGACGACCTGCGGGGCCGGCGAGGCGTAGAAATCGCCGCTCCCGAAGGCGGCCCTCCCATCGCCAGACTCCACCCAGCACTGCCCGTGGCCGTCGAACCGCCGGTCGCCCGTCCGTCCCGCGATGGAGGCGGCGATGTTCGCCGCGACGACCTTCGCTTCTGCGTGCGCGAACACCCCCGCCTTCGGCAGCATTGCGCCGGACGGGAGCTTGATTGCCACCGCGTCCCCGATGGCGAACACCCCGGGATATCGCGTGGCCAGCGTCCCGGGGTCCACGGGGATCCAGCCCCCGTCCCCGAGGCCCGCCTCGCGGGCGACCCGGGCAGGGCGGTGCGGGGGCACATGCGCGAGGAGGTCGAACGGGGCCTCGACCCCGTTCTCGAAGACCAACCGACGATCCGCGACGCGGACCTCGCGAACCTGGTGCTCGGGATGGTACCGGATGCCGCGCCGTTCGATCAGGTCCCGGAGGGCGCCGCCGACGGCGGGACCCGCCACGGGCATGGGCTGCTTCTCCGGCGTGTAGACTTCGATCTCGGCGCGCACGCCCCGCCGCCGGAGGAACGACTCCATGAGGAGGGCGGCCTCATAGGGCGCGGCGGGACACTTGAAGGGCACACCCGCGATCAGGACGACGACCCGGCCACCCGGGAACTCTTGGAGGGCCCTGTGCAACCTCTGCGCGCCCGGTAGCGTGTAGAACGTCTCGCCCGCCTCCGCGAGGCCGGGAACCGCGCCGGGGTCCAGGTCCGCGCCGAGGCTCACGACGAGGAAGTCCCCCGCGAACGCGCCGGCCGTCGTGCGGACTTCCCGG
>DATBXC010000143.1:0-19330 GCA_036514455.1 Thermoplasmata archaeon
CGCGGTCACGGTCTGCGGGCTCGGCGCGTCGACCGGGACCGAGGACGCCGCATCGCACCACGTCGTGTACGGCCCCACCTGCGGGGCGCCGCTCACGTTCACGTTCCGCCCCGCGGGGTTCGTCGCGACCGTGAGCTGGTACTGCGTCTTGAACTGCGCCGTGTACGTGATGTCCGCCGTGACGGTGATCGTCCGTGGGTTCTGCGTGTTCCCGTCGTTCCACTGGACGAAGACGTACTGGGTCCCCGCTCCCGGGGAGTACGGGCTCTGGGCCTCGATCGAGTGGCTGCTGCCCGCCGGGAAGGACTGCGCGTACGGGGCGGTCGACCACGTCACGGTGCCGTCGAACCGCACGTTCAGGTTCGTCGCCGGCGTCGTGGCGAGCGTGACCGCGTACCGCTGGAGACCCGCGAAGTAGATGTTCGGGTTCCCGTCCCGGCTGTCGTGCCACGTGAGGAGCGGCCCGAGGGTGGTGTTCACGAGGGCGACCGCGTGCGACTGGTCGATCGCCGTCGGGGGCGTGTTGTCGCTCACGCGCTGCGCGGTGCCGAACGCGGCCCCGGCGTTCAGGGAGGACACGTACCACGTCGCGCCCGCCTTCCAGTACCCGGTCGAGATCTGCGTCCCCTGGAGGCGGAAGAACACGTACTTCTGGTCCACGAACTGCGCGTCGATCGTGCCGCTGTTCGCGTTCACGAGCTGGTAGTTCGCGCCGCCGTTCGTCGAGTACACCGCGAGGATGATGTACGAGGGTGCGATCGCCGCGTTGTTGAAGTCCGCACCGACCACGATGCGGGTGCCGTCGACGGAGATCGACGGCCAGACGAAGTCGGGCGACGGGCAGAAGTTCCCGCACATGAGTCCGTCCTGGGAGAAGAAGCCGCTTGTGGGGTTGAACCGGAACCACGTGAGGTCGTACTCGAGGTTGTCCGTGATCTCGATCTCCATCCCGCCGACGAGGTCCCCGTTGCCGCTGTTGATCCCGACGGAGGGGTGGAAGAGCTCGACGTCCGGCGTCTGCGCGAAGTACGTCCCCTGCCACCCGCCCGTGTTGCTCACGTCGTCGTTGAAGAGCATCAGGAGGGTCCAGGCCCCTCCGCCGCAGTTCGCGGCGTCCGTGCAGAATATCTGGTACCCGCCGTACACGCCCGCCCCAGGGGTCGGGCCGCCGGGGTTCTTCACGAACGACGGGAACTGGTGGTTCGTCAGGGTCGCCCCCGTCCCAATCGTCGCCGGCGTCCAGGTCACGCCACGGTCCGTCGAGGCCGCGTACGCGAACGCGCCGAGGTTCGCGTTCTGCTGGAAGAAGATCGTGACGCGGTCCCCCGCGGTCACGACGACGTTCGGGTTCGTCTCGTCCGCTCCTGTCGCGGCGACCGCGATCGGCGTCATCCACGTGCGCCCGCCGTCGTCCGTCCATGACACGTAGATGTCGCGGTTCGTCCCGGACACCTCGTGCTGGAACGCGACGAAGACGCGGCCCGTGCTGTCCGCCGCCATCGTCGGCCGCGTCTGCGGCCGCGCGTCGGTCCATATCGCGACGTTCGTCCCGAACGGCAGGTCCGTCGGCTCCGGGCCGGGCCCGGGCGGGGACGCCGTCGCGGGCGTCGGGCCGAGGTCCGTCAGCGCGACGGACGGGCCGAGATGCAGTCGGTATTGATTCGGGATGTTCGCCCCGGTCAGGACGGGCGGGCGGGCGAGGAGCCCCGCCGGGCCGTTCGAGACCGCGGGCGCCGCCGAGGCCGCGAGGAACAGGACGGCGAGCCCCACGACCGCGAGCAGCAGGACGATCGCAATTCCACCATAGCCACCTCTAACTGAGGACATCGAAACCTCCTCCTGGGAGAAACCGTTTCGGACGCGCCTCCCCCAAACCAATTGCGCTGAATCGCCATACTGTATTTAAGTGCTTTCCACATAGTGGTCCACCCTTCGAATCCCCGGGGGTCCCGTGAAGCTCTACGCCCTCGCGCTCGAGGAATGCGACCCGAAGCGGTGCACAACGCGGAAGCTCGCGCGGTTCGACCTCGTCGACCTGGTCCCCCGGCGGGGCCGCCTCCCTCCGCGCTGCGTGGTCCTGCACCCGGAGGGGGACCGCGTCCTCTCCCCCGAGGACCGCGCCGCCGCGGACGCGGCGGGCCTCGCCGTCGTCGACAGCTCCTGGAAGCGCGGGCCGGTCCCCGCGGTCCCCCGCCACCCGTCCCGCGCCCTCCCGTTCCTCGTCGCCGCGAACCCGGTCAACTACGGGAAGCCGTTCCTGCTGTCGAGCGTGGAGGCGTTCGGCGGGGCCCTCTGGATCCTCGGCCACCCGGACCAGGCCACGGCGATCCTCGGGAAGTTCGGATGGGGCCTGGAGTTCGTCCGCCTGAACCGGGAGCCGCTGGACGCGTACGCGTCCGCGCGGACCCGGGCGGAGGTCCTGGCGGCGCAGTCCGAGTTCATCTGAAGTCCGGCGGGAGCAGGTTCGGGATCCCGTCCTTGATCTCGTACGTGTGCCGGCAGGCCTTGCAATGGAGCGTGCCCTCGAGGATCTCGTCCTTCTCCATCGAGACCGCGAGCTCGAGGTCCCCCTTGCACACCGGGCAGCACAGGATCTCCATCAGGTCTCGCTTCATCGGGGTCCGCGCATCGCGGGCTCCTCCCATAAAGGTTCCCGGGGCGCGGAGGTGTTCGAATCGTGTGCCAAAAGCCTCTTGACCCGAGGGCCTCTACTCGCAGCTTCGTGCCGGGCCTCCGAGCGGTCCGGGTAACGATAAATACAGGCCCGGCGTAGTCGGGCCCCTACCGCGGGTGACGATCGCGTGGCGGACGAGGATCACTGGCTGAAGAAGAACGCGTCCACGCTCGTCGCCCTCCTGATGATCTTCGGGCTCGCGCTGTTCCTGCGGACCTTCTTCGTGTACGGCGTCACGGTGCCGGACCGCCTGTACACGGGCGGGTCGGACTCCTTCTACTGGGACCGGATCATCCGGTACGGGTACGAGACCGGCGACCAGATCACCACGGATTGCCAGCTGAACTACCCGAGCTGCCTCGTGAACCCGAGGCCCCCGATGTTCGCGTGGTTCTCCCTCCTATCGGGCTGGCTCATCTCGCCCGCGTTCGCCACGCCGTGGGACGCGATCACGTACTCCCTGATCATGTCCACCGCCCTGTTCGGCGCGCTCACCGTCTTCCCGACGTACGCGCTCGTGAAGGAGGCGTTCAACCGCCGCGCGGGCCTCGTCGCCGCGTTCCTCCTCGCGGTCTCCCCGGGCCACCTCCAGCGGTCCATGGCGAGCGATGCAGACCACGACGCGTTGATCCTCTTCTTCGTCGTCACCGGGTACTTCTTCTTCCTGCGCGCCCTTAAGTCGATCAACGAGAAGCGGTGGGTCGAGTCGTGGCGGAGGCCCGCCGCGGTGCGCTCGGGCCTCGGGCTGTTCTTCCGCGAGAACCGGACCGCGGTCCTGTACAGCCTCCTCGCGGGGATGTCCCTGACGACGGTGGCCCTGACGTGGCAGGGCTGGGCGTACGCGCCGATCATCCTGCTCGTGTACTTCGCGTTCGAGCTCTTCTTCCTCCGGATCCGGAACCGGGACACCCTGGGGATCACGGTCGTGTTCGGGATCACGATGGGGACCGCCCTCCTCCTCGCGGCCCCGTGGTACGTCTGGATGGGGCAGGTGAAGACGTGGTTCGACGTCCCCGCGTACCTGTTCGGCGCCGCGATGGCCCTCGCGATCCTGTTCACGGTCACGCGGGACTACCCGTGGGCCCTCGTGCTCCCGACGGTCCTCGGCGTGTCGAGCATCGCGCTCGGCGTCGGGATGCTCGTGAACCCGGCCCTCGCGAACGCGTTCGTGAGCGGCGCGGGCTACTTCGTGCAGACGAAGCTGTACGAGACGATCGCGGAGGCGCAGGCCCCGCCGCTGAGCCAGATCATCCTCTCGTTCGGGTGGGGCACGTACTTCCTCGGCTGGGGCGCCCTCGGCTACCTGCTGTGGCTGTTCGTCTCGGGGAAGCGGACCCAGACCGCGTACCTGTTCTTCGTCGTGTGGACCCTGGCCGCGATTGTGATGGCCCAGTCCGCCGCCCGGTTCATCTTCAACGCGTCCCCCGCCTTCGCGGCGGTCGCGGGCTACGCGATCGCCACGGTCATCGAGCGGCTGGACTTCGACGGCCTCAAACGGACGTACTTGAGCGTCGCGGCCTCGGGACGGATCGCGGCGATCAAGAAGAGCGTGAAGCCCCGCCACGTGATCGGGTCGCTCATCCTCGTGTTCCTCCTGCTCCTCCCGAACGTCTGGTACGCGGCGGACGCCGCGATCCCGTACGACACGAAGCGCCAGTACGACCGGCAGATCTACGACCTCACCCCCTCGTTCCTGAGGCCGGCGAACTACGAGAGCGTGACGGGGCAGAGCGGGACGTTCTACCTCGGCGCGTTCGGGTTCTCCGTCCCGCAGCCGAAGCAGTACTACCCGGCGGCGTGGTCGTGGTTCCGGACCCAGGACACGGACCAGGCTCCCGGCGACCGCCCCGCGTTCCTGAGCTGGTGGGACTACGGGTTCGAGGCCGTGGACCTGGGCGAACACCCCACCGTCGCGGACAACTTCCAGGACGGCTACCAGCTCGCGGGGAACGCGATCTCCGCGCAGTCCGAGAACGAGGCGATCGCGCTCCTGAGCCTGCGGCTGATGGAGGGGGACTTCCACGCGCACGGCCGGTCCTTCGGCCCCGGGGTGCGGGCCGCGCTCACCGGGTTCGGCGTCGACGCGACGTCCCTGGAGATCGCGTTCCGAGACCCCGCCGGGCTCGTCCCCGTGGTCCTCGGGGATCCGGTGAAGTACGGGCACTACGACCCGCGGATGGCCCCGGCGAACGCCCTCTACATCTACGCGGGCGACGTCCTCACGTCGAAGCTCTCCACGGACGGACAGGCGAACCTGTACCGGGCGGTCCGGGAGGCGACGGGGAAGAGCATCCGGTACTTCGCGGTCGACTCCCGCCTGTTCCCCTCGAGCGCGTCGAACACGGGCATCTTCTACGCGCCGATCAAGCTCTCGGACCACCGCATCGCAGAGGCCCGGGACGGCCGCGTGATCCCGACGGACTTCTTCCGGATCTTCGTGACGGTCCGCGGGAACAAGGTCCCGGTCGAGCAGCTCTCGCCGTACGACCAGCCGGACAGCACGACGGGGACGATCGAGTACCAGCCAATGTTCTACCACTCCTTCTTCTACCGCGTGTACGCGGGGTTCGAGCCGAAGGAGGTCGGGAGCACGAACGATGGGATCCCGGCCCTCTCCGGCCAGAACGCGCAGGCCCTCCAGCCCCTCCCCGCGTGGAACCTGAGCCACTGGCGGATCGCGTACCGGACCGCGTACTACAACCCGTACAACGACACCGCGAACCACACCGAGGCGTGGCGGGCGATCAACTACTTCGACGGGGTCACGCTGCAGCAGGACATCCGGGCGGGCCGGAAGTCGGGCCAGGTCGACCTCTCCGCCGCGACCCCGTACCTGCAGGGCGTCGTGTTCGCGAAGTACTACGACGGCGCGTTCGTGAACGGGACCGTCACCCTCGGGGGCCGCGCGCCCGTGCCCGGGGTCCGCGTCACGGTCACGGACGAGCTCAACGTGCCCCACTACGTGGCGACGACGGACGCCCAGGGCCGGTACTCCGTGCTCGTCCCGTTCGGCGACGTCACAATCACGTTCACCACGGGGACCGTGGACAAGCGGACCCTGCTCGGCGCCTCGACGCTCCGGGCAGTCTCCCTCACGGTGAGCGACGCCGCCGCGATGCGGGAGAACGTGGACGCGGACGGCGACGGGACGTGGGACTGGCTCATGACGCGGGACGTCGTCCTGCCCGCGCACGCGCTCTCCGGCCGTGTGTACCAGGACGTGAGCGGGAACGGCCAGTTCGACGTGGGCCAGGACCTCCCCCTCCCGGGCGCGACGGTCCTGCTCCAGAACCCGCAGCTCGGCCTCCGGAACACGACGTTGGTCGGGCCGGACGGGCGGTACGCGTTCAACGACGTCTACTCGGGGACGACGACCTTCAACGTCACCCTCGCGGGGCGGACGGTCGCCGTGGCGTCCCAGGACGTCCCGACCGCGGATGCCTCGCGGGACCTCGTCGTGCCCGCGCTGACCCTCGAGGGCCGGGTCACGGACCCGGGCGGCACGGGCGTGGCGGGGGCGACCGTCTCGATCCATGACAAGACGAACGGCACGACGATCGCGGTCACGGCGAACGAGACGGGGTCGTTCGGCGCGCGCGCGCTCCTGTCCGGGCCGGTCGAGGTCTCCGCGTCCGCCCCGGACATGACCTCCCTCCCGATCCTCCTGAACCTCACGGGCCTCGGTGCGAAGGACGTGAACGTGACCGCGTTCCCCTCCGGGACCCTGAGCGGGACCGCGTACGTCGGCGGGAACGTGCGGCCCTTCGCGACCGCGGAGTTCACGCGCACCTCCGGGACGCCGATCACGCGCCTCGTGACGGCGGACGCCTCGGGACGCTTCTCCGTCGCGCTGCCCGCCGGGCGGTGGTCCGTGACCGGACGGCACTACCGCGACGGGGTGCTGTTCGCGGTCCTCGACACGGTCGACGTCGCGCGGGGATCCGCCGCCGCGCGGGACCTGCACTTCGACCTCGCCGCCTCGGTGCGCGGCACGGTCTACTCCGAAACCCTCGTGAACGTGACCCGGGGCGCCACGGTCCGGTTCCGGGCGGCCACGGGCGACGTGTACTCCGTCCGCTCGAGCAACCAGGGGACGTACCTCGCGTACGTGCCGTTCGGCCTGTACGACGTCCAGGCGACGCTCGGGGCCGCGGCGTACCAGGACCGCCGCCGCTTCGACGCCTCGACCTCCCTGGACCTCCCGCTCGCCCTGCGCACCCTGTACAGCGGGTTCGTGTACAGGGACCTGAACCGGGACGGCGCGCGGGAGCCCGAGGAGGGGGTCGCGGGCGCCACGGTCGCGTTCACGGACCCCGCGGGCCGCGTCCTCACCTACCTCACCCCCGTGAACGGGAGCTTCGCCGCGGCCCTGGACCCCTCGAAGGCGTACCGGATGGACGTCACGGCGCCCGGGTTCGGGCCGTTCGCGACCGGGGCCGCGTCCGTCGCGGACCTCCGGTCCCGGGCGTCGATCGCGCTCGTCGCGTCGAACGTGACGCTGTCGGGGACCCTCCGGACCGGGGGCGCGCCCCTCACGGGGACCTCGATCGCCGTCCTGTTCCTCGCGGTCGGGGGCGGCGGGGAGACGGCGGACGCGCCCGTGGACGGCCAGGGCCGATACGCGGCCTTGCTCGCCCCCGGGTCGTACCAGATCATCGTCGACGCGAACGTGACTCCGGACTCGGACGCGGTCCGGTGGCAGAACGAGGGCCAGGACTCGGTCACGCTGGACGTCGCGGCGGGGGCCGCGGCGCGGGACGTCTCCGTCCTCCGGCGGGCCCGGGTCACGGGGACCGTGACGTTCGCGGGGAGCCCGATCCCGGGCTCCTCCGTCACCTTCGAGGGCGCGGACCACGCCGTCGTCGACACGGACGCCCTCGGACGCTTCGATATCTACCTCGCGTTCGGCGCGTACACCGTGTACGCGAACCGGACCCAGGGGCCGGACGTGTTCCTGTTCGCGGGGCCCGTCGCCGTGGCGGGTCCGGTGGACGTGCCCGTCCCACTCGCCCGGGCCGCCGAGGTCGGGGGGCAGGTCCTCGTGGCGGGCGTCCTGTACACGCAGCCCCTGACGATCACGTTCACGCGGGCCCAGTCGGGCGTGTTCCGGGCGCTCAGCGGCCCGTCCGCCGCGTACCGGGTCTCCCTCCCGGAGGGCGACTACACGGCCACCGTCGACGAGCACACGACGATGACGTTCTCGGGCGTGCAGCGGTACATCCGGATCACGTTCACCGGCGCGTTCACGATCCCCGCGGGCGGGACCGCCCTGAACTTCGACGTCACCGCGGCCCGCGCGTTCGACAACGCGACCGTGTCCGGGCGCGTGACGATCGACGGCGCCGGGTCCGCGGCGACCCTCCGCTTCACGGAGCGCGCGGTCGGCGCGATGAACGCGACCGCGACGTCGGCCCCGGACGGGTCGTACTCGGTCCCCCTCCATCCCGGCTCCTACAACGTCCACGTCGTCGCGTCGGGCGCGGTCCGGGCGTTCCTCGGGACCCTCGTCGTCGTCCAGGGCCGGGACGCGACCCTCGACGCGGCCCTCGGCCCCGCCTTTGGTGTCCAGGGCGTGACGACGTACAAGTCCGGAGTGCGGGTCGCCACGGACGTCACGTTCACGGCGGAGGCGAGCGCGCACGTGCGGTCCGACGCGTCGGGCGCGTACCGGATCGTGCTGCCGCCGACCTCGTACGCGGTCACGGCGCGGACGACGGAGACGGTGAACGGCGTGACGGTCGTGTACACGGACGTCGCGAGCCTGGACCTCACGGGCCCGCCGGACCCGCTGAACCTCGCCCTCGAGCGGTCCCCGCACCGGGCCGTCGCGCTCGCGTGGGACGGGCAGGAGCGGACGTCGCTCCCCGCGGGCGGGACCGTCACGTACACGATCGTGCTCACAAACATGGGGAACATCGAGGACGAGTACTCGCTCAGCGGGACGCCCATCACGTGGACGTTCACGTTCAGCCCCGCGCGGCCCCGCCTCGGGTTCGGCTCCGCGGGGAACTCGACCGCGGTCTCCGTCACGATCCGCAGCCCCGCGGACGCCCTCGTGGACCACGGGCCCGTCACGATCACCGCGACGAGCGCCGCGGAGTCGTCGATCACGGGCGGCGTGAACGTCCAGGTCGACGTCCTCCGGCACCGGGCCCTCTCCCTCGCGCTGTCGTCCGCGACGCCCTCCTACGACGGCCGGTTCCTCAATTACACGCTGACCGTGTCGAACCGGGGGAACGGACGCGAGGACGTCGCCCTCGTGATCCCCGGCCTCGCCGAGCTCCAGGCCCGGGGCTGGATCGCGCGCTTCGCCCCGCCCGCGGGCGGGGACCGGCTCCCGGAGATCCGGAACCTGAGCGTGGACGGGAACGCGACCCGGAGCGTCACGCTCGCGGTCGAGAACCGCGGGGGCGGGTCCGGGGCCCGCATCGCGGTGAAGGCGTTCGCGGAGGACCTGACGAGCCTCGAGTCCGCGGTCCAAATCCGGCTCGACCTGCCCGCCCTCTCCGTCGACGGGCGGATCACGGCGTCCGGCCTGGACCTCGTGAGCACGCTCGACCTCCCGTACACGCTCCTCGCGATCCTCATCACGATCCTGGCCTGCGTCACCGCGGGCGTCGTCCTGACCGTGCGGCGGAGGCGCTGAGATGGACCGCCGGCTCCTCGCGGTGCTCGCCCTCGCCCTCATGGCCGTCCTGCTCGCGGGGGCCGCGCTCCGCGCGGCGGCCGCGGACCCCGTCGAGGGGACCGTGGAGGGGCCGCCCGCCCTCGCGCCGGGGGCGGCGTCGCCGTACTACGTGAACGTCACCGGCGGCCCCGCCTCGGAGGGGGGCAACTTCACGCTCAAGTACTACCTGACCGGCGCGGACCTCACGGGCGCGCTGCCCACGCAGAGCTCCCCGGGCTCCTCGCAGAACGCGAGCGGCAGGTTCCGGTTCAACGTCACCGCCCCGCAGAAGGAGCAGGTCGTCACGCTCATCGTCGAGGTGAACTCCACCCAGGGCGCCCGGTTCGAGCGCACGACGCTGTCCCGCGCGATCACGATCGTCACGCCGGTCGTCCTCACCGCCACGTTCTCGAACAAGGGCGGCTCGGCGGCCGTGGACGTGCCCGTGAAGTTCTACGTGGACGGGACCCTCGTCGGGACGACGAACATCTCCCGGATCGAGCCCGGCGCGACGGGCACGGCGACCCTGACGTGGCTGCCCGCGGGCCTCGGGCTCGGCACCCACTCCGTCCGGGTCGAGGCGGACCTGAACCGGAACAATGTGATCGAACCGGACAAGGGCGAGGTCGCGGTCCTGGACGTGTTCTACAAGAAGCAGCCGGACCTCAGCTGGGGGTGGGCGGGCGCGATCATGGCGGTGACGATCCTGCTCACGGTCCTCGTCGTCCGCCGGGTCCGCGCGCGGCGGAAGAGGTGACGTCACTCCGGGACCAGGAGCCACACGTCGGAGTTGCTCCGGAGGAGCATCCCGAGGCGGGTCCTCGTGATCCCCGCGTGCTTCAGGAGGCCCGGGAGGCGGCCCTCCGCCGCGATCTTCTTCTCCCCGTCCACCCACACGGTCGCGATCTGCTCGACCCGCACCGGCTTGCCCGCCACGCGGATCCGCTTCGAGGCCGCGTCCCGGAACGTCTGGAGGATGATGTGCAGCGAGTTCACCGCGGTCGGGCGGATCCTCTGGTTGTAGTACTCCGCGACCTCCCGGTGGACCTTCGAGAACGCCCCGACCCGCTTCGCGTACTCCCGCCAACCCCGCTCGAACGGGGATCGGCGGGTGACCATGCAGTGCTTCGTGAGGGGGTGGACCTCCTCGAACGAGCTGAGAATCGAGGAGCCCTTCCGGACCGCCTCGAGGAACTCGTCCCAGGAGTCGTACTCCTCCTCGGGCATGTTCGCGGCGAGGTTGTTCGCGAGGCTGATCAGGTAGTTGTTCAGGCCCGCGGTCCCCACCTTCGTGCTGAGGTCCTCGAGGAACAGGTGGGTCGCGATGTCCACGAACGGGTTGCTCTCCGGCATCCGCGCGTGCTCGGGGCTCTCCATCTCACGCCTCCTCCTTCAGGCGGGCGCCCCGCATGATCAGGGCGTACACGCACTCGTAGTTCCGCAGGAGGGCCCGGACGTGCTCCGGGTTGATGTTGATCTTCGCGAGGTTCTTGGAGGAGATCCGGGTCTCGCCGTCGAACCCGCGGGTCGCGAGCAGGAGGCACTCGAGCGGGTTCCCGGACACCGCGATGTTCTTCGCGACCTCCTCCCGGAACCGCTCGTGGAAGACGCAGAAGTTGCACCACGCGATGTTGTGGACGTTCTCGTTGTACTCCTGGGCGACCGCCTTGTCCGCCTTGCTCAGCTCGCCGACGCTGTACCGCACGCGGAGGACGGTCGGGAGGTAGCAGCACTGCCGCATCGCGTAGATGTACCCGACGATGTCCCCGTCCACGTCCGTAATCGCGAGGTCGGTGAGCGGCGTCACCTCGCCCTCGATCGAGTACGCGGTCCGGCCCTCCCGCACCGCGACGTTGAAGGAGGTCCAGCCCATGTACGCCTCCTTCCCGATCCGGTTCGCGAGGTTCTCGCCGACCCGCTGCCAGAACTCGATGACGCCGTCGGCGCCCGCCTTCTCGATCAGGTCCTCGATCAGTGACACGAGCGCGACATCCAGCATGGCGGGCCCTGCTCCCTCCGACTCCGCATCAGACGAAGCTCTTCAATAACCTTCGCACTTCGGGCGTCCACTCCCGCCGGGCCTTCTCCGCGACGGACTCCCCCGCGATCTTCCCCACCTCCGCGACCACGAGGTCCAGGAACTGCTCCCAGTGCTGGTCCGTCATGTACGCCGCGGACGTGCCCACCTCGTTGAACGCCATCGTGAGGATCTCCTCGAGCGGGCCGATTCCGACGGCCGCCTGGATCCTCTTCCGGACGAACGCGAGGACCTCCATGTTCCGCTTGTACCCGCGGGTCTCCTCGAACTTCTCCACGAAGAGGGAGCGGGAGAGCTTCTTCAGCTCCTGCGCGACCTCCGGCCCGTACCCCGCGATCTCCTCCTGGGACACGGCGCGCTCGTCGAAAAGGTGCTTCATGACGATCGACGCGTTCACGACGTTCCTCAGGAGGCCCTGCATCTGCGTGATCTCCAGGGGCCTCGTCGTGAGGAACGTGAGGAACGCCTTGTCCCCGACCCCGGAGATGATGATCGTCCCGACGTCGTACTGCTGGATGCTGAGCATCATGTTCTGGCCGCTGAGCTGGCCGCAGATGTGGCCCAGGTTCCCCTTCACGAGGTTCAGGAGCCGGTACTGCCGGGGGTCCAGGGTCCACGGGACGTCGGAGGCGAAGATCCGGCCGTCGACGCCCATGAAGAGGACGAGGTCGAAGCCGTTCTCCTGGCGGACCCGCTTCAGCTCCGTCGCGAGCACGTGCTTCAGCAGGCCGACGTTCTCGGCCTCCATCGTCTTGTCGACCTTGCCCGCGAGGGTCGGCATGGCGGGCCTCACCGCTTGAGCCCGTACGAGTCGAAGAGGATCTGGAGGGCCTCCTCCGGGGAGTAGTCGTAGTCCCACGACTCGCTCATCTTGCGGATCCTCTCGAGGACGTAGGGCGGGGCCTTGAGCGCCTCCGCGGTCCGGTACGCCTCGTCGAACGTCTTCCGGTGCGAGGACTTCGTCGCCTCGACCGGCGCCGAGATGGGGGAGGACCGCACGACGACCCCGACGCCGCGGGCGAAGATGTACGGGTACACGCCCTCGCCGTGGTGGATGCCCCGCATCTTCAGGACCTTGAGGGTGCGGTTGAACGCGCCCCCGATCGGGTAGTACTCGAGGTGGATCGCGCCGTCCGCGAGGTAGATCGGCAGGAGGACGTCCTCGCCGATTGTCTCCCCGGGCTTCGCGTGCTCCTCCACCGTGCACAGGACGACGCCCAGCTCCTTCAGCGTGTAGAAGAGCTTCCCAATCAGCTCGCGCTGCTCGAGCCGGTCCTGCGTCGCCCAGATCACGGGCGTCATCGGGTCGATCACGACGCGGGTCTTGATTTGGTAGTCCGCGCGGGCCTTCACGAGCTGCGGAAGCTGCTCCTCAATCATCTTCTTGAAGTTCTTCCCCTTGAGGTGGATGAAGAACAGGTCCTTCTCGAGGTGCTTCCGGAGGTCCAAGCCCATCAGCTCCGCCTCCCGCATGATCTGCTCCGGGGACTCCTCGAGGCTCACGTACAGGCCCTGCTCGCCCTGCTCGAGGCCGTGGAGGATGTACTGGACCGTGAACGTCGTCTTGCCCGTGCCGCTCGAGCCGACGACCACGACGACGGTCTTGTCGCGGAACCCGCCCTCGATGAGGTTGTCGAGCCCGTGGATGCCGCTCCGGATGCGCGTGTCGGCCATGGACGTCCCCTACAGCCCCACACCGTCTCGCGGGGCGCGCGAGGGCGGGCGCTGGCGCGGGGCCGTTTCATCGGGAGCGCCCGCTAAATACGTTTCGCTCTCGAACGTGAGAATGATAACGTGCCTCCCTCAGACGCGGCCCTCGAGGCGATCGATCTTGTCCTCCAGGGCCTTCCCGCGGGTCGCGACCGCGATCTCGCCGCGCGTCTTCTCGATCAGCGAGCGGGCGACGTCCTGTTTCCGCTTCAGCGCCACCAGGGCGGTCGGATAGTCGAACCGGACGAGGGCGTCGAAGATGTCCTCCATCGTCTTGAGGTGGTCCGCGGCGCCCGCCACGTCCCCGCGCCGCAGGGCCTCGAGCGCGAACCGCCGGAGCTCGCCGACGACGTCCCCGAGGCCGAGGAGATACGACGCGTCCGTGGCCCCCGCCTCCCGGGGGGACGGGAGCGGCATGCCCTTCGCGATCGCGTGGACGATCGCGGCCTCCGCGAGCTCCTGGAGCGCGTTCTCCACGAAGCCCGCGTGGTACAGTTCCGGGTGGTCCTCCAGGACGCTCTTGAGCTTCATCGCCTCCTCGCGGGCGTCCCGCAGCGGGCTCTCGGAGTCCTCGCCCTTGTGGAGGCCGTGAATCGCCTGGCTGCTGAGGCGGGCGATCGCGCGGGAGGACTTGAGGGCGAGCTCTCGGACCTCGTCCTTCTCATCGAGGCGGGCCTCGATCTCCCCGATGATGTCCGGGAGGTTCTTCACGGCCGCGACGAACGCGCGGGCGGGTATAGAGCCTTTTGGGCGGGGATCAGCCGACGCCGGCCCCGCCCTCCCGCTCCCACACGACGACGATGTGCCGGAGGCCCACCGCCAGGGAATGGAAGCGGCCCATCAGGGCGCGCCGGAGCCCCCCCGGGAGGCGGCCCCAGAAGGCCATGGAGAACGGGAGGCCCCACGTCGCCCCGCGGAGCGGCCGGAACCCGAACCGACGGGCGAGCGCCTCCATCTCCCGAAGGCCCGCGCCCTCGACCCGGTGGCCGTGGACGCTGTCCGCCATCGTGTCCCCGAAGAACTCCGGGTGGAGGTACTTCCGGTACTCCGCCTCGCGCGTGAGGATCCGCTGCGCCCACCGCCTCGGGATGCGCCGGAGGAACAACAGCACGAGGGACTCCGTGTTCGGCGTCGTGAGGACGAGCCGCCCGCCCGGCTTCACGATGCGGCGGGCCTCCTCGAAGAACGCGTCTGGGTGGAACAGGTGCTCGTACACCTCTGAGGCAATCAGGGCGTCCACGGAGGCGGTGCGGAAGGGAAGGCCCTTCTCCGCGTTCCCGAGGAGGTAGCCCGCCGGGTACCCGGGCCGGAGGGACTTCAGGATCAGCGTGCGGTCCGCGTCGACGCCGACGGCCGTCTCGACGCCGTCCATCCGGGAGAGGCACTGGGTCGTCCCGCCATAGCCCGAGCCGACCTCGACCACGACGCGGTGCGGGCCCTCGAGGACGGGCGCGACGCACATCGCGATCCGCTTCTTGTCGTAGAACGAAGTCGGGCTGTCCTCGCCCGGGCGGACGTGCCGCTCGACGAGGGCCCACGCCTCGCGCTCCGTGGGACGCATCGGGTGGGCAAGAGGGCGGAGCTATTTATCTGCTCGACTCCGAAGGCCCCGATCCGGGTTCCCCGGGAGCTTCTGCCCCCTCGGACTGCGTGGGCGCCCGGGTTCCCGTGACAGCGAACAGCGCCAGCACGTTGGGGCTCAACCTCTCGAGTCGCGTCGTGTCCGTGTGCTGCCCATCCACCCAGCGGTCGGAACGGAGGAAGAGCCCCGTCGTGGCCTCGTAGAGTCGGAGCGTCTCCCCGTGACTCTCGCCCGTCCCGGGGCAGTCGGTGCACTTCCCGCTCCCACCGCATGTCTCGCACGTGCGGAAAAGGCCGCGCTTCCCCCCGCACGACGTGCAGACGCCGGGCCGCCCCGCCTTCTTGCAGGAGCAGTCAAAGACGTCTCGGCTTCGCAGTTTCAGACACGCGTATCGCGCGCCGTCGAACTCGGCCTCTCCCTCCCCGACGTATTCTGCGGCCCGCCGGGCGACCCGGTGGGAGCCGTGCTCGCGCGAGACATCGATGAAGTGGACCCCGTAGGACGTCGCCACGTACTCGGAGTACCGCCTTTCCTCCCACTCCTGCCCGGCCTCAATCTCGGCGTCGGCCCGGATCTCGCCGAATCCCTCTTTGAGCAGGCCCTTCAAAACGCTGTTGAACTCGACCTTGACTTCGACGCGGAATTCGGGTCCGCCCGGGACGATCCGAATCCAGTCCCTGCCGCCCAGCGAATCGACGTACACCGCTTCGAGGCCACCCGCCATCCACTTTGGCGGGTTCGGGCCCGGCCCCCCCGGTTCGGCCTGGTCACCCCTCGAAGGGCGCTTGTCGTCCGGCGGCAACCGTGCGAGACGGCGCGCAATCGCCGCCGTCGGTTCCCGCATGAGGACAAGAGCTCGAGGGCGGCCCCGCGCGTCGCGGTAGTCCAACTGGTAGGCAACCATCGCCCCGAAGAAATACGAACGCGAAGGGCTCTCCACATTGACGACCGAATCCCAAGGAATCGACTCCTCCCCGCCCCTCCGGAACCGCAACGTGACCCCTCTGCTGGAGACGCCGATGGCTCGCGCCTCCTGTCCTCGGCTAGAATGCGCACTCGCTGCTGCTCCTGCGACCCCCGCGACGACCGCAAGCATCAGGAGTACCCAGAACTCGAAACCGAAGCCGAGCCGCCCCAGCAACCGCAGCGCGGTCGTGCCGAGCGAGATTGCGCCCAAGATGATCACACCGCCGATGATTGCTGATGCATTCCTGTAGAACGCGAATGGCACTTCCTGTTCAAACCACTCGACTTCAGACTCCACGTGCGTCCACACCGCCTCAGCCCGCCCGTAGCCGTCGCATTCGCTCCACCTTGCGCTGGATCGCGACGGCCGTCCCGATGTCGTGGCGCATGTAGTACTCCCCCTTCACGTGCCGAAGGCCCGCCTCGGCGATCGCCTCCGCCTTCGGGAGACCGTCCGCGATCCCGACGACCGCGAGCGCGCGGGAGGTCGTCGTGTAGATCCCGCCATCCCGCTCGTCCACGGCCGCGTAGAACAGCTCCGCGCCCGCCTTTGCGATCGCCGCCTCGTCCACCTCGAGCCGCATGCCCGCCTTTGGCTTCGTCCCGTACCCCGGCGGCACGACGTACTTGCACACCGTGGCCTTCCGCGCGAACCGCGTCGCCATCGGCAGGTTCCCGTCCACGAGCTTCCCGCACAGGTCCAGGAAGTCGTCCTCGAGAATCGGCAGCACGTTCATGCACTCCGGGTCCGCGAACCGCACGTTGTACTCCAAGAGCCGCACCCCGTCGCGGGTCGCGATGAACCCGCCGTAGAGGACGCCCGTGAACGGCGTGCCCCGCTTCGCCATCGCGTCCACCGTCGCCCCCATCGTGTCCAGGGCCGCGTCGTAGTCCTTCCGCGCGAGGAACGGGAGGATGTGGTCCGCGTCCGAGTACGAGCCCATCCCGCCCGTGTTCGGGCCCTCGTCGTTCTCGTACGCGCGCTTGTGATCCTGTGCGAGCGGCGTCGGCAGGAGGCGGGTGCCGTCGCACAGCGCTTGGAGGGAGAACTCCTCGCCGACCGCCTTCTCCTCCACGAGGAACCGGGCCTGCCCGCCGATCTTGTGGGAGAGGATCTCCTCCGCGTACGCCTCCGCCTCGCCCTTCGAGCGGAAGTGATCGCCCCACACCTTCACGCCCTTCCCGCCCGTGAGTCCGATGGGCTTGATCACGAACTCGAAATCGCAGTCGTTCAGCCAGTCCCGGAAGTCACTGATGCGGTCGAACGCCCAGTAATCGATGAGGCCCGGGATCTTGTGGTCCCGCATCAGGTCCCGCGTGAACTCCTTGGAGGTCTCGAGCTGGGCGGCCTCCCGGTCTGGGCCCACGGCCGGGATGCCCGCAGCCTCGAGGGCGTCGGCAATCCCCGCGGCGAGCGGCGCCTCCGGGCCGACCACCGCGAGGTCGACGCCGCGGGCCTTCGCCCACGCGACGACCGTCGGGACGTCCGCGGGGTCGTGAATCAGCGCCGCGTTCGCGGCGCGTCGGATACCGGGGTTCTGGTTCCCCATCACCGCGTAGAGCTCGGGCCCGCTCCTCTGGAGCGCCTTCACGATCGCGTGCTCGCGGCCTCCCCCGCCCACGACGAGGACCTTCATCGCTCCCGCCGTGGCGGGAACTCCTGGGCGGGATTTCTAGTTTCCCGGGGGCGTCGCGTTCCCCGCCCTGGACCTCGTTCGCGCCTTATCGGGGGCGCCGGAGAGATGCCCGGAGGGACGACCCGCCACATCCGCGGAATCAAGGACGGACCCAGCGACGAATGGCCTCGGAGACGCCCATCACCTTGATCACGCCGGCCCGCCCGGTCCCGGCGAAGTGGCGATCGTTCGTGACGAGGACCGCCCCGGTCTGCAGACAGACGCCCGCGTGGACGAGGTCGGCCGCCTCGGCGGGCCGGATGTGCGGTGCGCAGGCATGGAGGAACCGGTCCTCGACCCGCACCATCTCCATCCTCTCGAGAATCGCCGAGGCGAGGGCAGACGCGGTGGGGGACGGAAACGCCGAGGCGTACCGCAGATACTCCTGGGCGAGCACCTCGCTCCCCACGAACCGGACATCGGCTCGCGCGAGCAGGGCGAGGATCAACCGGAACGTGCCCGTTTGGCGGGCGGGGTCCTTGACGGCGGACACGAATACGTTCGTGTCCAGGAGGACCGCCTCCCGTTCCCCGAGGGGCACGGAATCCCCACCCGGACGTCAGCGGGACGCGACGGGGTACAGATCCCGCGCGAGGCGGTCCATGTCCGCCTTCACCTTTTCGATGATGGGGCGGAGGTCCACACCCTCCAGTTCCGCCCGAATTCGGCGCGCAATCTCGTCGGCATCCAAGCGCTGGAGCCACATGCGGCCGTCGCGACCCTCAACGAGCAGGAACTTGGTGCCGGGCCGGATTCTCTGTGCCGAGCGGGTCTCCTTCGGGATCACGATGCGCCCCGCCTTGTCGATGGACACCACGGTGACCATGATGCCATCTATGGCATGATGGGTACTTGATGGTATCTATGCCATTCATGCGCGCCGACGCCCGCCCCCCGGCGACGGAGGGGAGCGGTCCAATGCGTTCGTTCGGAATCTGATAATGTGAGGGCAGGGGTTATCAGGGGTCGTCCCTAGCGCGCCTCCATGCAACCGCCCTATGGTGGACAATCGCCGTACGGCGGGGGCATGCCGGCCCCGGCTCCGCAGCCGTGGGCGGCGTCCCCCGCCCCGACTGGAAGCAAGATGGGAACGATGCTGGGCGCCGTGGCCATCGCGCTCGCGGCGGTCGCCCTGATCCTGTCCCTCGTCATCCCGGGGCCCGTCGGGCCCGCAGGCGCGGACGGGACGGACGGGACGAACGGGGCCACCGGGCCGCAGGGTCCGGCAGGGGCGCAGGGTCCGGCCGGGGCGCAGGGGCCGGCCGGTCCGTCGCCGCTCATGACCTCCGCGGTCCGCGTCGAGAACGCGGGCCTGTCGATGGGCGCGTGCACGGAGTTCCTGAACGTCACCCTCACCGTGCCCCGGTCCGGCACGATCGTCGTGACGACGTCGATGCACTTCTGGATCGACCACACGACCGGGACGACGGACGGAATTACGTTTACGCACCGCACGACCTCCGCGGACTGCGACCTCGGGTTCACCGCGAACCCAGCGTGGTTCATCACGGAGATCAGCGCGAACGCCCCCACGGACGCGACGATCAACGTGGACGGCACCCTCGTGACGGCGTTCGCCGTGACCGCCGGCACGTACACGTACTACGCGAACGCCGGGATGTGGGCGGGCCAGAACGCGAACGACCGGATCGTCGACGCGACGACCCTCGCGGTGTTCTACCCCGCCTGACGCAGGCCAACATCCTTCGCTCCGCGCCGGGCGCGCCCGGCGCGGCCTCCCCTTTTCTCCCGATCTCCGGGCGGGGATTCCGCCCGCCGGGGCCCGACCGCGGCCCCTCGGGCCCGCATAACAACTTATTAGTCGGTAGTCGCAATCACCCGTATGCAACCGTCATACGGAGGGGGTATGCCGGCGCCGGCTCCGCAGCCGATGCCGATGCAGCCGATGTCGGCACCCCCCGCACCGAGCAGCAGCAAGATGGGGATGGGACTGAGCGTCGTGGCCGTGATCCTCGCGGTCCTGGCGCTGGTCTTGTCCCTCGTGATCCCGGGACCC
>DATBXC010000144.1:0-8596 GCA_036514455.1 Thermoplasmata archaeon
AACACCGTCCGGACGCCGTTCGGCACGACGGACTTCACGGTCCGCGACAACGCGATCCACGCGTACAGCGGAGCGGGCGTCCGATTCTGGGTCGTCCTGATCGTCCTCGACGACGACAACACCCGTGGCTACCCGTCGCCATACCTGCACGACGGGACGGACATGGAGTTCATCGTCGTCGACCTGACGTAGGGCCGGGTAACGCGCGAAGGAAGGGACCTGGCGTCCCTTCCCCCTTTCATTTTCCATTCCCTTGCAGACGGTGGCGATCCCACGCGGTCCGCCGCCGGCGGAGCCTGTTTCCCGTGGGAGGGTTCGCGGCCTGCCTCGTCCTCTTGGACCGGCGGAAAATTGCGGAGGGGACGCCTCGGGAGATACCCCCGAGCATGGACGTGCTAATCGCGCTGGACATGGCGCCGCCCGTGGCAGTCGTCGTTCCAGGTGGGAAAGTCCTACCGAAACTCCTGGCAGAAGCCCTGGCGTGAGCGCGAGGTTCCCCGCCGCGTCCCCTTGCGCGGCGTGACGGACAGTACCTACTACGGACCTACTGCGGCACGGCAATCCCCTCGGACCGCCCTCGGACTCTCCATGCGAAACACAACTCGCACAGGAGACAGATAGAGATGATGAACGTCTACGGAAGGATGGTCGTGAACGGATGGGGCGAGCGCCTGGAGACGGAGGCCCTCGCGCGGTACGTTCGCGGCGAGTACGGGCCCGGCACCCGGGTCGACTACCTGTACGCGGAGATGGCAGCCGCCGCTCCGCTCGCGGGCGGAAGGCGGTCCCGGGGCTTTGTCGAGGCGCTCCGCTCGGTGACCCGAGCGTGGCGGGCGATGCGATCCCGGGGGGTCCGGACCGCGCCGGGTGCCAAGGAGACCGCCTCTCCGACGGACGGGTGAGCGCGTGGCCGCCATGGCGGGCGCCAGCGACCGGCAATCCACCAGCTCCGCGGAGCCGTCCCGGTCCATCCAGCTCCTCGAGCGCTGGGTGGCGGGCGACGACAGCGCGCTGGAGGAGTGGCTGGGCACCGGCGTCCCGCCGGTGCCGTCGGGTCCGTGGGCCCGGATCGTCGCCGTGGCCCACTCCCTGTCCCGGACCTTCGTCCCCCATCGCGGGGCAGCGCCTCAGAGTGACCGTCTGATTGAGCGCCGAGGAGGGGCGCGGTACAAGTACCCAGTGGAAGGGAGGTGAGAGCCGTGTTGGACCATGTCATCCCGATCATCGGTCGCGACGTCCTCGCGTACTTCGGCCGGGATCTGCTCGGGTTCGCCGCCCGGAACGTCCTCGTGTTCTGGGGCCGGGGCATCCCGATCGTCCCCCGCGACATGCTGGCGACCGCGGGCCGCGACCTGCTCGGGCTCGTGAGCTCCGTCCTGTGAGGGAGGCGGCTCCCTCCCTCCCCTTTTCTTTCCCCCGCCACAGCACCGGGCGGACAGTGTCCGATAGGAATCTACGGGAAGGTTCTAAATCCGAGGACACCCGATGTCACCGGGCATAGGGGGAGGCGGCATGGTCAGTTTGACTAGTCTGTTGGAGTTCGCGAGCTTGGGGCCGAGGCGACACGTCGGGACGACTTTCCAGGCACTGCTGGACAAGCTGGAGGAGTCCGCGAGAGAACCCGACGTCCAGCTCGCGATCATCGACTATTGGCTCGGGCTGCTCTTCCTGACCCGTTCGCGGATCCAGAGCCCACGCGCGAAGTCCTGATCGGCCTACGTCTGGCGGGGGGCATTCCGGAGGGCGTCCGCCAGCGCTCGCGCCCGACCGGGAACCGAGAGGAGGCGGGCACGCTGGGACTGGGCCTCGCACAGCTCCCGCGCGCGGTCGATTTCCGCCCTCGCCTCTGCGGTCCTTCCTAGGGCGTCGAGGGAAGCGCCGTACGCGAGGTGCGGGAATGGACGGTCCGCCTCGAACGCTCGAGACGACGCCTCGATTGCCGCCCGGAACGCCCGCATCGCCCCGTCCGTGTCGCCCCCGACCACGTGGAGGAGCCCGCGGGTCGCGTCGACCATGGACGCCCGCGCCTCCACGCCGCGGGTGAGGCCGGGGTCCTCCAGGGTTCTCGCGGCTGTGCGGAAGCCGTCGAGGTCGTTCTCGAGGAGGCAGCATTCGGCGACCGTGCACGTCGCCTCCACGGCCCACTGGAGGAAGGCGGGCTGGCGGATTTCCGGGAGGATCTCGGCGAGCATCCGACGGGCGTCCCCGAACCGTCCTTGGTAGAACGCGATGTACGCGAGACCGTACCGCGCGAACGCGACCGCCGCCGCGTCGTAGATCCGCCGCCCGAACGACAGCGCCTCTCGGAAGTACGACTCCGAGACCGCGAAGTCCGCGAGCACCTCGAGGTGGAACCAGCCCTTCGCCATCAGCAGGGTCCGGCGGGTGTGCGGATCCCACTGCCCCTCTGGGATCGCCTCCGCCGCCGCGAAGTGCTCCCGGGACCGCGAGGCGTCCCCGATCCGGTACGCGAAGAGGTAGGCTAGAGAGGTGTGGAGGGCAGCGACGAGGGCGGGGTCCCCGAGGGATTCCGCGAGGTCGAGCGCGGACCGGAGGCGGGCCTCCGCGGACGCCGGGTCCCCGCGGGGCGACACGGTCTCCGCCCATCCCAGGATGCGGAGGGCATGCGCCTCGCCCAGGGGCGACCCGAAGGCCTGGAACAGGGAGAGGGCGGCCCCCCCGTGCTCCCTCGCCTCCTCCAGCTCCTCGGTCCTCTCCGCGATTCGGGCCTGCACGAGGTGCAGCCACGCCCGCTCGATGCTCCGGACGGAGCCGAGGGCGTCGAGCCCCGTCTCCACTTCGCGGGACGCGGGCGTCCACTGGCCGCGCGCCTCGCACGCCGCGGCGGCCTTCCGATGGAGCCTCGCGAGCACCTCGGGATCCGAGGTCCGCTTCGCCGCCTCCCGCCATGCGATGAGGGCGGAGGGCAGGTCGCCGACCCGCTCGTTCAGCTCCCCGAGGGCCTCCTTGAGGACGGCGCGGTCCTCGTCCGAGTCCGCGAGCTCGAGGGCGTTCGACACGTACCGGATGCACGCGAGGAAGTCCCCCGCCTCCCGGCACTTCGCGGTGAGGGCCCGCAGGTGGTCCCCGGCGAACCGCGCGAATGTCTGCCGCTCGGAAGGGGTGAGGATCCCCGCGAAGAACTCGCGGACCGTGTCGTGGGCCTCGTACAGGTCCTCCCCGGTCGGGTTGATCAGGGACCGGTTCGTGAGCGACAGGAGCACGTCGTAGGAGCCCGCCTCCGGAGGGAGGAGAGCGTCCCGCGGCACGGGGACCCGGTAGAGCGAGGCGACCTTCATCGCAAGACGCTCGTCGCCGGTCAGCTCCGCGTAGATGGATTCCTCGATGAACCGCCGGATGTCGGCCAGCGCGTGGGGCGCGAGCTCCGGGCGGGACGCGGACTCCAGCAGCCGCAGGAACAATGGGTGGCCCCCGAGCTTTCGTCCGATGTCCGCGAGGACGCCCCCCGACGGGCTGGAAGCGAGCAACGCGGCGATCTCCTCGGACCCTAGCCCCTGGAGGTCGACTTCCGCGACGAGCCCGCCCAGCTGCACGTCCCTCCGGTCATAGAACGCCAGCGCGCGGCGGGTTGCGACGAGCAGGCGCACGTCGGGCGCGTTGGCGACGGCGTCCTTCAGGACCCGGAAGAACGGGAGGGCCTCGGGGCCCGCCTCGTGTGCGTCGTCGAACACGAGAAAGGACCGGGTCCCCGGCAGGGTCTCGCGCAGGACCTCCGGCGTCCGGTCCACCTCCCCCTTCTCGATGATTGTCCGGAGGCCTGGCCTGCCGAGCGCGAAGAGGAAGCGGCCGAGCGCGGCGAAGAGGGTCTGGGGGGTGTCCCACGCCTGGACCCGGTGCCAGCAGAGGTTCCGCGTCCCGCGGAGGAGCTCGCAGGCCTTCGCGGCGAACGTGGACTTGCCAATCCCCGCGACGCCCCGGACGACGAACACCCGCGGCGCCTCCTCGTCGGCGGTCACGATCTCCAGCTCGCGACGGCGGCCGACGAACCGCTCCACACGCGGGGAGTCCGCGAGGATCTCGACGGTCCCGGCCTGCTCGGGGGCGACGACCTCGGCGACGTACCCGAGGTTCTCCAGCTCCCGCACGAGGTCCGCCGGCCTCGCGCCCCGCCGGCGCTCCTCGAGGATTCTGCCGAGGGGCAGCATCAGGGTCTGCCCGTCCGCCGTCCGCAGGGGGACCGGCTCCTTCAGCGTCGCGGTCCGGAGGGTCAGCGCCCGGGAGCGTCCCCGCTCCGTCAGGAAGTATGCCTTGCGCCGACGGGGCTGGCGGCGGATGTGGGACGTTCGTTCATCGACGAGCCCCTCGGCGATCAGAGGCCGCACGTACTGCTGGACGTGGTGGACGCGGATGCCGACCGTCCGGGCGATGCCCTCCTGCGTGACCTCTTCGGGGACCTCGTAGGCGTCGGCGGCCCGGCTGAACTCGAACAGGTGGAGTTGGATCTTCTCCTTCACCGTGAGGGAGGGCGGTGGCATCTCGGGCGAGCCCGGCGGTCCAGCAACGTGCGCCTAGATAACGCTTGTCAAGGCCCTCCCCCGGCAGGGCGTTGTACCCGTTGTACCCGCCGGTCCTGAGTCCCGGTGCTCGGAGAAACATGACCCCTCCGCGACGAGGACCTCCAGGTCCCCCCCGACCCGAGGCGGACGTGCGCGGAGGACTTAATCGCGTGAAAGTACCCGTGAAAGCCGGCGGGTTCGCCGTTCACCGCTTCCTCTTCCGGTTCGCCCGCGCCCGCGCTTCGATTCGACGGGCCTCGGCTCCACGGTTCAGCGCTCTCAGCAGAGAGGCATAGCTCTTGCGGCTATGAGCCACGTCCGGATGCTGGAATCCCAGCGTCTTCTCCCGGATCTCCAGTGAACGACGGATCAGCGGCTCCGCCTGGGTCAGCTGGCCCTCCTCCATGTACACGTTCGCGAGATCGTGCAGGACCAAGGGAATGTCCGGGGAATCCCGACCGCGCGCGAGGCGGGCAAGGTCCTTCTTCTTGGCGAGACTCGCGAGATATGCGCCGTGTCCGACGCTGCCCTCCCGGACGTCGAGAGGGGTCAGCACACGCAGTCGCAGCTCCACCGTTGCCCGGATGGGGTTGAGCACTGGGTCAAAGGCCTCCTCCGTGATCGAGAGGCCGACCAGGCGGACCGGAAGGATTCTCGAGCGCCCCCAGACGAACAGAACGACCGGGAACCGATCCGGGTTGGGCGCGATTCCTGTCGAGCCGGGCAGGGCCTGAGAATCGTCCGGAAGAGAGGGTTCGCCAGCCGGATACAGGAGCAGCTCCAGCGCGGACAGGATCGGGAGGAGCCCGTGCTCCGCGACGCGGGGATCGGCGTCGGGCTGGGCCAGCGCGTCGGTCGCGTCGAGGTCCAGCGTGAACGTGATGGTCTCAACGGGGGGTCCCGGAGTCCCGCCCGCGTCCCCGCCGCCGGAATCCGGACTCGCGGGATCGGACGAGGCGTCGACGGGGGAGAGGGTACGACTGATCCGCTCGGGGTTGTACTGGAAGATGAGGATGCTCGGGATGGGGTCGGATGACTCGGAGTCGTAGGCAACGAGGGCGCCCTTCAGCAACCGGGGCCTACGAGGGAACTCACTCGGCATCCTTCCCCTCCAAGATTCCTCCCGCCAGTTTCCTGCTCCCCGTTCGCTGCCAGGCCTACCGGGTGCCCTTGCGCGGCCGGCCTTGACGGTTCCGCGTCCGCGCACCGAGAGCGGGCTCCCGCGGCTCGGTGACCTCAACGTCCCGTTCCCAGCCCTCGTTCTCCAGCTTCAGCGTTTGGATTGCGACGGCGCTTCCCTGCGCGTCGAGGTCGGGCAGGGCCTTGTACTCGGACACCCAGCAGCGATAGAGCTTGTAGGAAACCACCTTCTGACCGGCTTCGTTGAAGAAATCGATGATGACGTCCTTGCGGAAATCCCTCAGAGAGACCTCCGACCCCGCACCGGCGCCGAAGTTCCACACCTTGTTCGCCCACGCCTCGAATTCGGTATCGTGGGTCACCCCTCGTTCCAGGGTGACGGGGTCGTATTCGGTCCGCCCCGGCGACTTGTGGCTCGTGCTCGGATCCCCGCCCTCACGATGCGATACCACCTCCGTCGTGCGTCGGAGGGCGCTGATCTTGCTCACTCCGGCCACGTACCGGCCGTCCCACTTGATTCTGAACTTGAAGTTCTTGTATGGATCGAAACGTTGCGGGTTTACGTTGAACTGTGCCACGGCCCCACCATCTCCTGTCGGAACTCGGCCCGAGACCCCGGGGAGCATGCGCGCGAGCGGTCTTATGGCTTTGCGGCCTGCCTCAACCGGGACTCAGGCGAATGGGTCCGTCCGGATTTGAACCGGAGTCTAGTGGTCCCGAACCACCAAGGATAGACCAAGCTACCCCACGGACCCAGGGCGGGCCGATGTAACGGAGGGACTCGTATAAGGGTTCCGCGCCCCTGATCTGCGGGGACGACGCCCGCCACGATTCTCCATGGAAGTCCGGACTGAATGTACGGAGCCTACTTCGCCTGGCGGGCGAGAGGGAACGCCGTGGCCGCGGAAGCGATCTCCGCGCCGTACGAGGCGTTCCGCAAGGGCGTCCTCCAGGTCCGAGGCTACGCGTACGTCGAGGAGGGGGACCGGCTCCACCTCTCGTTCGAGCCCTGGTTCGTGGACTCCCTGCCCTGTCGTGAGATCCCGTGCCTCCGGCTCACGTTCCGGCGGGACGGGGACCGGATCGTCCTCGAGCGGTTCGCGGTGTGCGACGGGCGGGAGGATCGGCCCGTGAGCCTCGAGGCGGCCCACGACGCCCTCCAGGCCTGGATGGACTGCATGGCGGACTGATCAGGCCGTCGATTGAAAGGTACGGCCGCAAAGGCTTTACACCGGGAGGACTCCGTGGCGCCCGTGACCGGGTTCGCGACCGCGAAGCGGACGAAGATCGTCTGCACGATCGGGCCCGCGAGCGCCTCGCCCGCAATCCTTGAGGCGATGGTCCGTGAGGGCATGGACGTCGCCCGCCTGAACTTCTCCCACGGCACGCGGGAGGAGCACGCGCGGGTCGCGCGGGCCGTCCGCGAGGTATCCGAGAAGGTGGGGAGGCCCGTGGCGGTCCTCGGGGACTTGGCGGGCCCGCGGATCCGCGTCGGCCGGATGAAGGAGGGCACGGTCCTCGCGGCGGGCTCGACCATGGTCGTCACGGGGCGGGACGCGATCGGGGACGCGTCGCTGGTCCCGATCTCATACCCGGGGCTCGCGCGGGACGTGAAGCCCGGCGACGCGATCCTCTTCGCGGACGGGTCCATCGAGCTGCGGGCGGAGTCCACTCGCCAGGACGAAATCCTCTGCCGTGTCGTCGTGGGCGGGCCCCTGCCCTCCCGGAAGGGCGTGAACGTCCCCGCCCGTACCCTCTCCCTCCCCACCCTGACCGAGAAGGACCGCGGGGACCTGCGGTTCGCGGTCGAGAGCGGGTTCGACCTGATCGCCGTGTCCTTCGTGCAGTCCCCGGAGGACGTGGAGGCCGCCCGGGCGCTCGCAGCCGAGGCGGGGCGGGCCCTCCCGATCATCGCGAAGATCGAGCGGCAGGGCGCGCTCGACAAGCTCGAGGCGATCCTCCGGGCCGCGAACGGCGCGATGGTCGCGCGCGGGGACCTCGGCGTGGAGATCCCGCTCGCGCGCGTGCTGGAGGTCCAGAAGCGAATCATCCGCCTCGCGAACCGGCTCGCGAGGCCCGTGATCACCGCCACGCAGATGCTCGAGTCCATGGTGGAGAGCCCGCGGCCGACGCGGGCCGAGGCGACGGACGTGTACAACGCAATCCTGGACGGCACGGACGCGGTGATGCTCTCCGAGGAGACCGCGATCGGCAAGCACCCGGTCGAGGCGGTGCGGGTCCTCGCCGCGATCGCGAGGGAGGCGGAGGCGTCCCTCGTCGCCCGCCCTCCGGAGGAGCCGGAGGCCGCGGGGGACGTGAAGGCCGCGGTGGGGCGGGCCGCGGTGGACCTCGCGCGGGACCTCGGGGCCGTCGCGATCGTGACGCCGACGTCCACGGGCCGCACGCCGCGGGCGATCGCCCGCCATCGGCCGCCCTTACCGATCCTCGCCCTGAGCTCGGACCCGCACGTCGTGCGGTCCCTCGCGCTCGTGTGGGGCGTGTTCCCCGTGGCCACGCCGGGCTCGCTCTCCATCGATGACCTGATTGTGAAAGCCCGGGAGCTCCTTCGGGGGGACGGGATCCCCGCCGGGCGGCCCGTCGTCCTCACGATGGGCTACCCGCAGGGCAAAGGCCTCACGAACATGGTCCTCGTAATTGAGTCGTGAGCGGTCGCGTAGTAGGTGTCCAGGGATAGTTACGCGGTAGGAAAGGTCTAAATCAGACTAACGACATGTTTCTGTGCCCGAATGAACGCTACGGAAATCGAAGCCCGTCTCAACGAACTGCTCGAACAGGCGCGCGCGCGACCGGGTGTGGCTGAACTGATGGAGCTGTACTCCGAGCGTCAGGTGTCTGTCGACGTGAGCGACCTCTACTTGAGGCGGGTGAGAGTAAGACCCGTGTTTACGGTTTCGTCAAGCACGCAGTAGATTGTGGGT
>DATBXC010000145.1:0-2564 GCA_036514455.1 Thermoplasmata archaeon
ATCGCGGACCGCAGGGAGAACGCGTCCGTCGGCATCTTGACCGCCGCGACGACCACGACGGAGATCCCGCACGCGGCCACCGCCATGAGCCCGGACGCGAGGATGCCGAGCGCCGTGACCGTCCCCGTCGCGACCGCCGCCAAGACCGCGATGGCGACCGTCAGGACCCCGAGGGCCCGGTATAGCCCACGGAAGTACGTGCCAAGGTACCGCGGCGCCATCGCCACGGTCCACAGGTTCGCCCGCTCCGTCGCGTTCCAGTTGAAGCTCAGAATGACGGGGATCAGCAGGGCGACCCATCCGGACGTGAGGAACGAGGCCTCCGGCAACGCAGCGTTCCCCTCCCGGTTCAGGGCCCCCGCCATCACCATGATCCCCGTCATGAGGGCGACCATCAGGATGCTCCCGTCCCGGACGATCCGGGTGAGGTGGAGGCGGGTCATCATGCGGACCGGCGTGCCCCGCATCAGGTCCACCGGGAACCGGCGCGTGAGCCGGCTGAGGCCGCGGGTCATCGCCTCCTGCTGGACCGCGGTCTTCCGCATGTCCATCTGGCCGAACGCGACCCGCATCGTCGGGCGGAGGTTCGGGAAGACGTCCCGGCCGCCCTGGAGGGCCCACACCCCCGCGATCGCGGCCCCGAACAGGGCGAACGTGAGCGCGGGGACGAGCACGCTCCCGCCTTTCAGGAGGCCCAGGATCAGGTACGCCGCGGCGGTCGAGGGGAACGGGAACTCGGAGTACGCGGGGACGGCGGGCCACGCGAAGTGGGCCGCGGGAAGGAGCAGCAGGAACAGGAAAACGATCGCGGCGGTCTTCGCGCCCGGGCGGCGGGCCGCGACGGCGAGCCCGAGGGCCTGCCCGACCGCCAGGCCGAGCGCGACGAACGCGAGGAACGCGAGGATCGCGGCGGCGATCTGGGGCCACGCGCCGGTCCGCACCCCGAGACCCGCCCCCGCGAACACGAGGGCGGGAATCGCGAACGCGTCCGTCACGGTGAACTGGAACAGGAGGTCCGCGACGAGGTACTCGCGCGGGCGGATCGGCGAGGTCGCGG
Organism: Thermoplasmata archaeon; assembly: GCA_036514455.1. Classification (GTDB taxonomy): domain Archaea; phylum Thermoplasmatota; class Thermoplasmata; order RBG-16-68-12; family RBG-16-68-12; genus EA-19. The sequence continues at coordinate 1,058 of DATBXC010000145.1, forward strand.
CGAAGTCGATCTCGGACTGGTGCGTGAGGGTCCCGCCGCTCAGCGCGAACATGAAGTCGAACGCGAGGAACGTGGACAGGCCCGCGGCGAAGAAGTCCCCGAGGCGGGCGGAGGTCCAGATCGGCGTGTCGACGATGAACAGCCCGACGACGAACAGGCCCGGGACCGTGAACAGCGCGAGGACGACGATGAGCGCGACCGCCGCGAGGGAGTGACGGAGGGGGCCGAAGAACTGGCGGACCTTGAAACCGTACAGCGTCCGGATGCGGCCCACGATCTCACCGCCTTCCGAGCCGGAACAGGCCGCGGCGCGGGGGCTCCGGGGGCAGGGGCAACGCGGCCTCCTCCGTGAGGCGGAGGAACACCTCCTCCAGGGTCGCGTGCTCCCCGGTCCGCGCGGTCGCCCGCAGGTCCTCCAGGGTCCCCATCGCCGCGACCCGGCCGTGGTGGACCACCGCGAGGCGGTCGCAGAGCTTCTCCGCGGTGTCGAGCATGTGCGTGGACACGACCACGGACCCGCCCCGCCGCGTCACGCCCCGGACCTCCTCCTTGATCGCGTACTGGCCCGCGGGGTCCACGCCGATCAGGGGCTCGTCCAGGATCAGGAGCTTCGGGCGGTGGATCACGGACGCGGCGAACGCGAGCTTCTGGCGCATCCCCTTCGAGTACGTGACAATCAGGTCCTTCCGCTGGGACCGGAGGTCGAGCCGCTTCAGGAGGTCCGCGATCCGGGCCTCGAGCGCGTCCCGCGGGATCTCCCGGAGGCGGCCCACGAACGAGAGGAACTCCTGGCCCGTGAGGTAGTCCGGGAGCGTGGTCGTTTCCGGCAGGTACCCGACCCCGGCCTTGTATCCGTACGGCTCGGCGAGGATGTCGTGCCCGTCCACGAGGACGCGGCCCCACTCCGGCCGCAGGAGGCCGACGACGACCTTGATCGTCGTCGTCTTCCCCGCCCCGTTCGGCCCGACGAGGCCGAACACCTCCCCCGCGCCCACGACGAGGGAGAGCCCCTCCACCGCGGGGCGCCCGTCGTACCGCTTGAACAGGTTCTCGATGACGAGGGCGGGCGGCGCGGGGGTCGCCATAGCGGGTCCCAGAAACGGGCCATGGATAAAGATAGCGCGGGGAGGCCCCGCCTCACCCGAGGGACTTCCGGAGCTCCTGGACCGTGCCGGACATCATGTCGAGGACGCCCTTCAGGTAGTCCAAGAAGTCCTCGAGCCGCTCCGTCGTCACGGCGCCCTCGGGGGACGGCTTGATCAGGCCCTCCTGCTCGAGGATCCGCAGGGAGTACCGGACCTTGTGCTGGGGCACGTTCAGCATCTCGCTCAGCCGGATGATCCCGATCGGCTGGTTCTCGTTGATCGACTTCAGCATCTGGACGTGCCGCTCGAGGAGCTTCACCTCGACCTCGATCTTGCTGGTCAACACGCTCTTCCGAGACACGAAACCCCACCCCCTTGACGGAGTAGCATGGGCCGTGATAACGCGTGTAGCCTTAAACCAT
>DATBXC010000146.1:0-3216 GCA_036514455.1 Thermoplasmata archaeon
TCGTACGACCCGGACGGGTTCATCGCGTGGTACGCGTGGGACTTCGGGGACGGCACGAACGCGACCTCGATCCTGCCGAGCGCGGGCCACGCGTACGGGGCGCCGGGACTGTACACGGCGACCCTCACGGTGACCGACAACGAGTCGTACGCCTCGAGCGCGACGCGGAGCGTGCGGGTGAACGCGCCCCCGAACGCTCGCCTCGCAGTGAGCCCGCCGATCGCGTACATCGGGGTCGCCGTGACCTTCGACGCGTCCGGTTCGTCGGACCCGGACGGCGACCCGCTCACGTATGCCTGGGACTTCGGGGACTCCGCGACCGGCGCGGGCGTCCTCGTGACCCACACGTACGGGGCGAAGGGCCGGTTCGCCGTGACCCTCATCGTCACGGACGACCTCGGCGCGTCGGGGACGGGGAGCTCCGCCGCCTTCGTCGGGAACCGCGCGCCCGTGATCACGGCCACGGACCCCTCCGGTCCGACCCTCCCGCTCGCGCCGGGCGAGGCCCGCACAATCTCCGTCATCGCGACGGACCCGGACGGGGACGTGCTCACGTACGAGTGGCGGGTCAACGGGGCCGTCGTGGGCGGCAACGCGTCCTCGGTCGCGTTCAACGAGAGCGCGGTCGGGACGTACCTGGTGAGCGTGACCGTGACCGATGGGACCTTGGTGGACGCCGCGTCGTGGGCCGTCGCGGTCACGGCCGGGACCGGCCCGCCCCCAGGGCCGAGCGGGCTGCCCGTGGACCCGTGGTGGGCTGCGGGCCTCGTCCTCCTCGCGGCCCTCGCCGTCGCGATCCTCGTCGTCGTGTGGCGGCGCCGACGGAAGGAACCGGCCGCGCCGCCCCCGCCGCCTCCATAGGGTCCGCGCGCGGCCCCGCTGAACCTTTATACAGGTCGAGGCCTCTCGGCCCGCCCGCGGGCTCGTGGTCTAGCGGTTATGACATCGCTCTCACACAGCGAAGGTCGCCGGTTCGAATCCGGCCGAGCCCACTGTAGGTCTCCTTGGAGGTCTCCGGTCCCCATAAGACAAGCCTCCAGAATCCCCCGTTCTCGTGGACGCGCGTCCCGCGATGCCCGAGATCCGGGTCGCGTTCGGGCGAGATCCCTAGGGGGCGCACGTCCTGGGCGAGTGCCCTCCCCCGCGATCGGACGACGGGAACCTGGGTGGTTGCGCCTCAGCGATTCGCGGCCGCCGCCTTGAGGGTGGACGAGAACGGTCATTACGGAACCCTCATTATCACTCCGGAGACTGTGCTCTCGTCTCGGGTCGCGGATGATGCGGTTCCGAGCACGGGGCGAGAACATTGGTCGAGTTGTCGGATGAGAGTGTCATCTTTTTGCGAGTGAAGCCGGGCGAAGTGGATCGCGCGCTCAAGGAGTTGCGCCGCAACCCGGCGGTCAAGGATGCGGAGGCCGTCCTGGGCACCTACGACGTCGCCGTGACGGGCGCGTTCCGCAGCTTCGAGGACCTGCGCCGGTTCCAGACGGAAGTCGAGGGCAAGGACTTCTGCGAGGGCAGCACGGCCCATCCCGGCTTCGAGAACTGGCGCCGGGAGGGCGTGGAGGAGTCGCCCGTGACCGGGTGGACCCTGATCCGTGCGGTCGACGCGGAGAAGGCGATGAAGGACCTCCAGCGGGTGCCGTCCGTCCAGAGGATCGTCGGGACCGCCGGGGAATACAACCTCCTCGCACGGGTCGGCGCGAAGGACCCCGCCGCCCTCCAGGACGCCGTGGTGCGGGACATCCAGAGGATCCGTGGTGTCCGGCGGACGGAGACGCGTCCGAGCGTGAAGCGGGCGTGAGGGCCCGCACGCCCCGCGCCTCCTCGGCCCGTTCGAGTCGAACGCCGGGCGGGGCCGCGGCGCGGGGCGGAACCCCCCTCCCCTCTCATCAGGGTCCGGTCCAGTAGACCCGGTCAGGCGGGCCGGGCCGATCCCTCGCGCCGGTGAGACTCGCGCGACGGGGACTGCCCAACGCCCCATCGATCACGGGGCGGGGGCTCCCCCCACCTCGACGCCCGCGGCGGGCGGATCCTTCAGGAGGAACCCGATCGCGACCGTGATCGCGAGGGAGCCCGCGAGGTTCGCGAGGAGGGGGGCCGCGTAGCCCATCGTGTCGAACAGGACGCCGCCGATGAACGGGGCGGGGAACGCGAGGATCCCGCGGAACGCGGCGAGGCTCCCCAGGGCCCCCGCCCGCCGCTCCGCGGTCGTCCAGTTCGTGAGGTACGTGCTCACGACGGGCACCCACGTCGCCGCGGTGAGGCCGTTCAGCACGCTCACCAGGAGGAAGTGCTCGAGGCGGGACGAGAACAGCCACCCGAGCATGATCGGCACGCCGAGGGCCTCCGAGAAGAGGATCACGCGCTTCGGCCCGAAGCGGTTCACGAGGGCCGCCGTGGGCGGGAGGAACGCGGCGAACGAGAGGGCCCACCCCGCCGCGATCGCCGCGAGCTCGAGGTTCGAGAACCCGAACTGCTTCTTCAGGAGCCCGTTGATGATCCCCGCCGCGAGGCCCCACGCGAACGCGTCCATCGCGACGACGAGGAACAGGCCGCGGATCTCGGGCGGCGGGCGCAGGGTCGCGGCGAGCCGCTCCCGCCACGGGTGCACGTCCGCCCGCAGCGCGGTCTCCCGGAGGAACCGCGCGAACAGGACGAGGTTCGCGGACTCGAGGCCGAGGGCGACGCCGAACACGGCGCCGTACCCGAGGCGGTCCGACGCGAGGCCCAGGGGGATCGCGAGGAGGGCCCCGGGGAGGACCCAGAAGAACGTCGCGGTCGCGTACGCGGACACCCGCCGCCGCGGCTCCGCGGACTCCGCGATCGTGGACTGGATCGCGGGGGACGAGACCATCCCCGCCGCCATGCACAGGAACCCCGGGAGGACGAGGGCGGGGAGGGCCCACGGCTCCCGCTGGAACGCGGCGCCCGCAATCAGGAGGGCCATCGAGGCGATCGTGAGGGCGCTCCCGAGGATCGCGACGGGCCTCCGGCCCCGCGCGTCCGCGAGGTACCCGCCGACGGGCTGCACGAGGGCGCTCACGAGCCCGCCGATCCGTGCGGAGAGCGCCTGGAGGAGGCCGACCGCGGTGAGCCCGCCCCCGAACCCGAGGACGAAGGGCTGGAGGACGACGTTCAGCGCGCTCTGGTACAGGCCCGCGAGGAAGTTCGTCGCGGAGATCGTCCGCACGTTCCCGCGGGGGAGCCAGCGGA
>DATBXC010000147.1:0-4508 GCA_036514455.1 Thermoplasmata archaeon
CCCGAAGTCGCTCAGGAGCATCTCCCGCGCGAGGGGGCTGATCACGTTCTCCGAGGCGATCATCGGGAGGCTCTGGGAGAACCATGCGTGGTGGCGGTCCACCTGCTCCTCGATGAACGCGACGTCCTCGTCCATGGAGGGCGGGAGTGCGGTGGGGTCGATAAATAGGTTCTGAATGGAGGGTCCGTGGCGCGCGGCCCGCGGCTCAGCACACGCGGCACTTGCCCGCCACGATCCGGTCCGTGAGCTTGTGGATCCGGTCGAGCTCCTCGTTCAGGATCGACTCGACCTCGGGCTTCACCTTCGACAGCTTCGCGCCCTTCCGGAGGATGCACTGCGCGGTCGCCGCCTGGGGCTGGTCGATCGGCCTGCCGATCTGCGAGACGATGCGGATCCAGACCTCCCGCACGCCCGACTCCAGCTCCTTCGCGACCCGGTGCGCGGCCTCGTATGCGAGGATGTTGTACAGCTTCCCGACGTGGGTCACGGGGTTTTTCCCCGCCGCGGCCTCCAGGCTCATGGGCCGGTACGGCGTGATGAGGCCGGTGTTCCGGTTCCCGCGGCCGACGCTGCCGTCGTCCCCGTTCTCCCAGGACAGGCCCGTCACGGTCAGGTAGAAGATCCCGTTCTCGGTGTTGTCCCCGGTGTTGATGTCCACGGTGACCTCGCGGTTCGTGTACTTCACCGCGTTGTCGAGGACCCGTTCCCGCAGCTCCTGCACGACGCTCCGGTAGTGGTCCTTGTCCGGGATGAACCGGTCCACCATCGCCGCCGCTATCGTCACGCGGATCTTGTCGTGGTTCCGGACCGCCATGACCTTGATGTCCTGGCCGACCTCCTTGAGGTCCTTCTTCAGGGGCCCGTTGATCAGCTCCTCCGTCCGCAAGGTGAGGGTCTCCGTCTCGCTGTACGGCGCGAAGCTCACGCCGAAGGACGTGTCGTTCGCGAGCTGCTTCCGGGTGTCGTAGAGGCCCCGCAGGTCCACCGAGCCCTGCCCGATCTTGCAGTCGATGATCACGTCGTCGTCCACGTTCAGGTTCGTGCACGTCTTCTGGAGGTAGTCGTGCGCGGCGTGCACCGCCACGGTGCGGTACGGGAGCCGCTCCCCGTTCACGGAGGTCGTGGCCCTCCCGCACAGGAGGACGTACGCGGGCTCGAGGAACACGCCGCCACCGAACCTCGGGGCGCTCTGGCCGCCGACCACCTCGACCTGGTCCGTGTTGTGGTGGAGGATCCGGTCGTACCGCTCGACGTACATCCGGGACAGCGCGCGACTCACGGACTCGGCGAGGCCGTCCGCGACGCTGTCGGGGTGGCCGATCCCCTTTCGCTCCACGATCTCCGCCGTCTGCTCCTCGATCGGCGTGTGGACGAGCTCCTCGACGAACACGTTTCGGCTCACGGAATGACCTCGGGTGTCGGCGCGCAACGCGGGGCGCCGGATATATGCTTTTCCTCAGCCGGGGCGCGACAAACCGCAGGTCGCGCCGCCATGGAGGGAAGATGCATCGCGGGGCGGGACGGCGGCCCCGTATTAATATCTACATGGCTCGAAAATTCCGATAAGAATATGTACCCCGGGCGGCTGGCGGACCCGTGCTCCCCGAGCTCGACGGGATCCCGCGCCTCCGGAAGGGCCTCGGCCTCACGCAGACGGCCCTCGCGGCCCTGGCGGGGGTCTCGCAGTCCACGGTCGTCAAGATCGAGAAGCGCCAGATGAGCCCGAGCTACGACATCGTGCGCCGGATCATGAACGCCCTGGAGTCGGAGATGCGCCGGCGGGAACAGACGGCGAGCGTCGAGCAGGTCCAGTCCCGCAAGGTCCACTACATCGACGCGGGCCTGTCCCTCGAGGAGGCGGCCGCGGAGATGCGCCGGCAGAAGTTCTCCCAGCTCCCCGTGTTCCGCGCGGGGCGGAGCGTCGGGAGCCTCTCGGACAAGACGATCACGAACCTCATCCTGGCGGGGAAGGAGATCCGGGAGCTCGGGGAGATCCGCGTGGAGGAGGTGATGGACCCGCCCTTCCCGCAGATCGACGCGAAGGCCCCCGTCGAGCTCGCAGCGGGACTCCTGCGGCACTACAACGCGGTCCTCGTAACGACCCGCGGCGACATCACGGGGATCGTGACGAAGTCGGACCTGATGAAGCTCCTCTGAGGTTTCGGACGCCCGAAAGGTATAGTCGGAGGGGTCAAGTAGGCGCTCCCTCCGTCTTCATGGCGGAGTGGCCTCCATGTGGGTCTTCCTCGCAGGCGTCCTCGGCATGGCGGGCTTCCTCGCGGCGATCGGGATTACCCGGAACCGGTGGCTGGGCGTCCGGCGATGGACGGCCGTGTGGACGGGCGCGTCCCTCGCCTTCGCGGGGGTCCTCGTCGTCGCGTTCCTCGATGGCGGACCCCTGGCGATGGAGGCGGTCCACGGGGCCGCCGTGGGGTACGTCGCCTCCGTGGGCGTCCACACCCTCCACCACTTCGTGAGCGAGACCCGAGAGGCGGATACGCCCGCCTGAGCCTCAATCGGGGTACGGCACCTCGTACTCGAAGAAGTCCTCCGCCATGTACGTGGCGGGGAACACCGCCTTCGCGTCCTCCAGGATCGGCGTCGCGTCCTCGTACCGCGGGCTGTAATGGGTCAGGATCAGGGCCCGGGCCCCGGCCTCCTTCGCGATCTCCGCCGCCTGGCGGCCCGTGGAGTGGCCGTACCGGTTCGCTTTCTCCTCGAGCCCGGTGTCCGCGGTCGCGTCGTGGATCAGGACGTCCGCGTCCCGCGCGGCCTCCAGGATCGAGCGGGTCGGTAGCGTGTCCCCCGTGTACACGATCTTGCGGCCCCGCCGGGGCGGGCCGAGGACCATCTTCGGCGCGATTGTCCTCCCGCCGACCGTGACCGCCTGGCCCTCCTGGAGGCGGCTGTACAGCGGGCCCTCCGGCACCCCGAGCTCCCGCGCCCGCTCGAGGCTGAACCGGCCGGGCCGCGGGCCCTCCTCGAGCGCGTACCCGAGGGCGGGGACCGTGTGCGCGGACTCGACCGCCCGCACCGCGTACTCCCCGCAGTCCACGGCCTCCCCGCCGCGGAGGCCCTTCCCGACGACGGGGAAGGCGGACCGGAAGTGGCCCAGGGTGACGAGGTTCTCGACGAGGCCCTCCGTGCCCTTCGGGCCGTACACGAGGAGCTCCCGCTCCCGCCCGTTCATCGACATCGACTGGACCATCCCTGGGAGCCCGAGGAAGTGGTCCCCGTGGAAGTGCGTCAGGAAGACGCGGGACACCTGCATGAAGCTCAGCTTGCTGAGCATGAACTGCCGCTGCGTGCCCTCCCCGCAGTCGAACAGGATCACCTCGGGGCCGCGCTTCACCGCGATCGCGGACACGTTCCGCTTCGGGGTCGGCCACGAGCCGCTCGTACCGAGGAAAACGATCTGCACGCACGCGGGAACGGGGGGCTCGCTATGAAGCTTTTCGGGGCGAGAGCTCGGGAACCTCGGTGAGTCGGGCTGACCCCAACGCTCAAAGATGCCCACGCACTGTGGAAGCGCTGTGGAGGGCATCCCTAGTCGGCTTGTCCGGGGTCTGGTTGGCAGAAACAGGTCGGAACGCCGACTCCTGTTCCTCCTGTTCCCTGTGGTCTTCGCCCTCCTCGCTGTCGGCTCCGTCGTGGACGGAATCGGGTATTTCGGGTGGGGGTGCGCTGGCATAGAGGGCTACGACTACAGGGCCCTGAACCCTCTCTTCTACCTCCCTTACGCGCTCGCGCATCCAAACAGCTGCTTTGGCTTCCCGGTTGGAACAAGCCCGGACCTGGCACACTACGTTGGGTCAGCGCTCGACTTGTACCTCTGGACCATCGCATGGTGGGTGGCGCTCGCCTACAGCGTGTCCCGTTCTGCCGCTGCAATCAGGCAGCATCCCGCGTTCGCTCCTATCCCGCAGGACCCCGGGTGAGTCGACGAAACGGTTCTTCCCTTAAGGGAAATGGAGAAGCTTCAAACGCACCGCGAAAAGTCTTAATGGCGGCCTCCCCATCGCGGGCCGGGGGCTGTCGTTGCTCACGATCGATGGGGACTCCCTCACCATCGAGGAGGTCGCGCGGGTCGCGCGGACGGGGGAGCCCGTCCGTCTCGCCCGCACCGCCCTGCGCCGCGTCGAGGCCTCCCGGGACGCCCTTGTCCGGATCGTGAAGAGCGGCCGCGCGACGTACGGCGTGAACACGGGGTTCGGGGAGCTCGAGCACGTCCCGATCCCGAAGGCGGACGCCCTCCGCCTCCAGGAGAACCTGGTGCGGAGCCACGCGGTCGGCGTGGGCCCGCCCCTCTCCGAGGACGAGGTCCGCGCATCCCTCCTCATCCGCGCGAACGCGCTCGCGAAGGGCTACAGCGGCGTCCGCCCCGCGGTCGTCGACTTGCTCCTCGGGATGCTGAACAAGGCCGTCCACCCGGTCGTGCCGTCCCGGGGCTCCCTCGGCGCGAGCGGGGACCTCGCGCCCCTCGCCCACATCGCCCTCGTGATGATCGG